>JBEKKM010000024.1:0-38801 GCA_050010715.1 Xanthobacteraceae bacterium
CATGCCGTTCCATTCCGAGCGATAGATCGGCATCGCCGCGACGATGCCGAGCGCCGGCGCCAGCACTTCGGTGCGGATGTGATTGCCGGGATTTTGCACGTGACAAGAGGCGCAGGAGAAATTGAGCTGGCCGCGCCGCGTATAAAAATATTCCTCGCCCTTCTGGTAGGCCGCGAGCGCGCGCGGATCGTTCGGGATCTTGATGTCGAACGGTTTTCCGCGCGAGGTGAAGGCCATGTAAGCCGTCAGCGACGCCATCTCGTCCTTGACATAGGAATAAGGCTCCTCGCCGTTGGTTTCGCGACAACGGTTGAGCGCCAGCTCCAGCGTGATCACTTCGCCGCTCTGCAAGTCGAAATACGGATAATTTTGGCGGATGCCGACGCCATTGTCGGGAAAGCAATCGCCGTAGGTCTTGCCGTTCTTGAACGGCGTGGCAAACATCTGCTTGCCGCGATCGATGGCGAAATCGTAAGGCGGGAAATCGTCGATCGCCTCCCATTGTTTGCGCAACTCGGCGTCCATCGAATAGGGGCCGTTGACGAAATCGTTCAGCGGCACATTGGGAAAACGCTTGGTGAAATAGTCGCGGAACGCTTTGAAATCGGCGTCGGGATCGATGCTGTCGGCCGCGGTGGCGGGCCGCGCGCCGGCAATGGCAAGCGCCGCGATCGTCACGACAACACTGGCTATGGCGCGAAAAATCTTCACATTCCTCTCCCGCTCGCTCAGCGCGTATAGAGAAAATCGACGATCGCTTCGATTTCCCCATCGGTCAGAATCAGATTGCGCCCGAACGGCGGCATCACGGTCTGCGGGTTGCGCTTGGTCTCGTCGAACACGATCGCCGTCAGTTCCTTGCGGTCGGGAAACCGGGCTTTCATGTCGGCGAGCTGTGGCCCGAGGTTGCCGGGTGCATCGCCGCCCTTGATGTCGTGGCAGGTCAGGCAATTGCCCTTGCTGCGATCGAACGCCAGCGCCTGGCCCGGCAGCGCCTGCCCCTGTGCATCGGCGCCGAGCAGAAGTCCGGCAAGGATCGCGGCCTGAGCGGATTTAAGTCGCAGTCGCATCGTTTCCTCGATCAAGGGCCGGCACCGAGCAATGTCCGCGACATATTGTCAAGCGGGCGGGCCTTTCGTCACCCGGGTCAATCGTCGCAACGACAAATAGGCGGTTTTTCGCATGCCGCAGCAGCCGATTTATTTCACGGAATTAATCTGTCGAAGAATTAATACGCCAGTCAGGTCGCTGTAAGTCCGATGTCCCCATGTGTATCGCGAAGGGCCGCTGGGCCGCTTCCATCGATGGAGAACCATTATGCTTCCGAACAATCGCAAATCCTTCTCGGCCCGGCGCCTCGTGCTGTTGGGCTCGGTCGCCGCAGTCGGCGCCGCGCTGCTGGTTGGCGGCCCGGGCTTGCACGCCAATCTGCCGGCCTGGACGTCGGCCGCGAGCGCCGCCGATTCGACCCTGCAGCATCCGTCCGGCTTCGCCGATATCGTCGCCAAGGTGAAACCCGCCGTCATTTCGGTGCGGGTGAAGATCGACGCCGCCTCCGCCGAACCGGCGCTGATGCAGCAGCAACGCAATGACGACGAGGACGCCGTCCCGTCGGTGCCCGGCTCGCCGTTCGATAAATTCTTCCAGCAGTTCGGCCAGCAATTCGGCCGTCAGGGTCGCGGCCAGATGCAGATGCCGCAAGGTCATCAGACCATCGCCGCCGAAGGCTCCGGCTTCTTCATCACCGCCGACGGTTATGCGGTGACCAACAACCACGTGGTCGATCATGCCAAGTCGGTGCAGGTCACCACCGATGACGGCTCGATCTACACCGCCAAGGTGGTCGGCACCGATCAGAAAACCGATCTCGCGCTGATCAAGGTCGACGGCAAGGGCGACTTCCCCTACGTGAAGTTCGCCGACAAGGCGCCTGCGGTCGGCGACTGGGTGGTCGCGGTCGGCAATCCGTTCGGGCTCGGCGGCACCGTCACCGCCGGCATCGTTTCGGCGCGCGGCCGCGACATCGGCGCCGGACCCTATGACGACTACGTGCAGATCGACGCACCGATCAACAAAGGCAATTCCGGCGGACCGGCATTCAACGTCGACGGCAACGTCATCGGCGTCAACACCGCGATCTACTCGCCGTCCGGCGGCTCGGTCGGCATCGGCTTCGACATTCCGGCCGATACGGTGAAGACCGTGGTGGCGCAGCTCAAGAGCTCGGGCCACGTCACCCGCGGCTGGCTCGGCGTGCAGATCCAGCCGGTGACCGCCAGCATCGCCGACTCGCTCGGCATGAAGAAGGCCGAAGGTGCCATGGTCGACGAGCCGCAAGACGGCAGCCCGGCGGCCAAGGCCGGCATCCTGTCCGGCGACGTCATCACCGCCGTCAACGGCGCGCCGGTGAAGGACGCCCGCGATCTCGCCCGCACCATCGGCACGCTGGCGCCGGACGCAACGGTGAAGCTCGATCTGATCCGCGGCGGCCAGGCCAAGACCATCTCGCTGACGCTCGGCGAAATGCCGGACCAGCAGCAGGCCAAAGCCGACACCGGCAATAGCGAGGCGCCGAGCGGCGTGCCGCATCTCGGCCTGTCGGTGGCTCCGGCCAGCGAAGTCTCCGGCGCCGGCAGCCAAGGCGTCGTCGTCACCGCGGTCGATCCGGACGGCCCCGCCGCCGAGCAGGGCTTCCAGACCGGCACCGTCATTCTCGATGTCGGCGGCAAAGCGGTCGCCAATGTCGGCGACGTGCGCAAGGCGTTGGTCGACGCCAAGGCCCAGGGCAAGCATCAGGTGCTGATGCGCGTGAAGCAGGGCGACGCCACCCACTTCGTGGCTCTGCCGCTCGGCGATGCGTAAGTGACGAGCTCCGCGACGCGTGAGTGACGAGTAAGGTCGACCCCGCCGGCGCTGTGCGTCTTCAGTCAGCGCCGGCGGACTGACCCACCTAGAGCGCCAACATTGTTGGCGCTCTAGGATTTTAGTGGAGCATGATCTTTCGGAAAACCGGTCCCCACTTTTCCGGATCATGCTCATGGACGGGCGTTTCGCGCGTCCCCGTTTTTCGTTTGTATACGCCAAATGAATCGGCGCCCGCGAGAGCGGCGTACGCCATCGACGGCCCCCGCGCAGCATCAGATGCGTCGGGACGTTCCTATTATCGCGGCCGTCACGCTGCGTCCCTTCTCCCCCATAGCGCGTCGAAGACGCGCGTAAACGCGCTGCTGGGGGAGAAGGACAGGATGAGGGGGTTCGGAAGGCCGAGTTCTTGCTCTGAAGTCCGAACCCCCTCACCCCAACCCTCTCCCCTCTGGGGAGAGGGAGGAGTTCCTTTCGCCAGCTTCTGCAAACTTTCATGGTAAGCGTTCCCGTTCTCGCGGCGCATCTCGGCGCCGAGTTTTTTTCTGCGCGCGATTGAGAACCGAGCGCGCGCGAGCAAAATACGGTCACGTCAAGCGCGAAACCGGTCCGGTCCAAGGAAAGGGCAGGGGTGGGGCCTGACTTTCGGTCTTCCGTTACGCCAGTTTCGCCCGATCAAGCTTTCAAGAAACAAACAAATGAAGGAAGCGGAACGCCGGCAAACGCAGGTCACCAACCGCCGCATCTTGCGATGCGGCGCGCGCTCTTTTGGAGCGCGCACGCTTGTCGGCGTTCCACCGCGGCTCTCATCGCGCCGGCACTGACCGGCGTACCAGTCGTGAATCTGCTGCCCAGTCTATCAAGCGCAAAGCGGGCAAAGGCGCGCGGCGCCGTGCCCACCAAAGCGTTTCGGGAAGCTCTGGCGTCCCGCAATCGGCGGCGCAAGATGAAGGTGGAGCGTTTTTCTACAAGCCTCCGCTCGCCGCGACCAAGTCCGCCTCCCGATCATGAGTGCGGCCCGCCCGGCTTATTGACAGCCGCGTCGGCTGCGCGCTGGATTGGCTTAATCGTAAACGGAGACGACGACCATGCTTCGCAGCGGCAAAGAGCATCTCGAATCGCTCCGCGACGGCCGCGTGGTCTATATCGGCAACGAAAGGGTCGACGACGTCACCACGCACCCGGCGTTCCGCAATGCGGCGCAAACGGTGGTGGCGCTCTACGATATGAAGGCCGATCCGGCGCTTCGCGAGGAAATGACCTACGAGGAGGACGGCGGCCGCCATTCCATCTATTTCCTGCGGGCGCGCTCGCGCGACGATTTGCAGCGCCGCATGATCGGCCATCGGCGCATCGCCGATTTCACCTACGGCCTGTTCGGGCGCTCCCCGGACCACGTCGCCTCGTTCATCACCGGCATGGCGATGAATTTGAGCGCGCTGCCGGCGCCTAATGCCCATCCCGACAACGTGCTGCGCTATTACAGGCACGCCCGCGACAACGATCTCTATGTCGCCTACGCCGTGCTGCCGCCGCAAGCCGCGCGCGATCCGAATTTCTATCTCAAGCAGAACCTCCCGGTGCCGACGTTACGCGTGGTGCGCGAGGAGGATGACGGCGTCGTCATCTCCGGCATGAAGATGCTCGCCACCGGCGCGGTATTCGCAAACGACATCTGGATCGGCAACGTCATTCCGCTAGCGCCGGAGCAGAAGAAAGAATCGATCACCTGCGCCATTGCCTGCAACGCGCCGGGCCTGCGGCTGTGGTCGCGCAAGCCGATGGAGACCGGCTGCAGTTCCGAATTCGATTCGCCTTTGTCGTACCGCTACGACGAAAGCGACAGCATGCTGCTGTGCGACGAGGTCAAGGTGCCGTGGGAGCGCGTCTTCGTCCACGACGACGCCATCCTGGCGCGCGAGATCTACATCAAGACGCCGAGCCATTGCTTCGGCAATCATCAATCGAACGTGCGCTACTGGTCGAAGATGCGCCTAATCGTCGGCTTGTGCGCGAAGATCGCCAATGCGACCGGCGCCGACCAGGTGCCGGCGGTCAAGGAAACGCTGGGCCGCATCTCCGCCCAGGAGGCGATGATCGCCGGCATGGTCAACGGCCAGATCAACGCTTTCGAACCCTGGCCGGGTGGACCCGAGGGCTACGTCTGCTTCAACCGGCGCATGATGTATGGCGCGCTCGATTGGTGCACGCAGAACTACTCGCGCTTCATCGACGATTTGCGCGAATTGTGCGGCGGCGGCGTATTCCAGATGCCGGCCGACATTTCGGTGATGCAGGATGCCGAGCTGGCGAAGCAATTCAAAACCTTCTGGCAGACGCCGCAATGCGACGCGGTCACCCGCATGAAGCTGTTCAAGCTCGCCTGGGAGATGGTCGGCTCGGAATTCGCCGGCCGCCACCAGCAATACGAAAAATTCTACGCCGGCGCGCCGTTCATCATCCGCAATCATTCTTATCGCGAGACCGATTGGGCCTCGTTCACGACGATCGTCGACAAGCTGATGGCGGGTTACGACTATCCGGCGGCGGCAGCGCCGGAGAAGC
The DNA here is from genome assembly GCA_050010715.1 of Xanthobacteraceae bacterium. Taxonomy (GTDB): domain Bacteria; phylum Pseudomonadota; class Alphaproteobacteria; order Rhizobiales; family Xanthobacteraceae; genus BOG-931. The sequence continues at coordinate 5,428 of JBEKKM010000024.1, forward strand.
GTGCAGCGGAGTAGGGGAATCCAACATTTGATGCCGCGCCGCATCGCATTGATGGCCTCGGTCCCTTACGCGCCAGGCGCGCGGCATACGCTCGACGTATGCCGGCCCAGATCCGCGACCGCGGCGCCGGTCATCGTCTTCTTCTATGGCGGCGGTTGGCGCAGCGGCAGCAAACGGACTTACCGCTATGCGGCCAAGGCGCTGGCGCGGCGCGGTTACGTCACGGTGCTGCCGGACTATCGCATCTATCCGCAGGCGCGCTATCCGGATTTCCTCGACGATGGCGCCCAGGCGGTGCGCTGGGTGAAAGACAAAGCCGAACGCTTCGGCGGCGATCCGCAAAAAATCTTCCTGATGGGCCACTCGGCCGGCGCCCATATCGCAGCCATGCTGGCGATCGACGCCAACTGGCTGCAAAAGGTCGGGCTCGCGCCGGGCCGCGATATCGCCGGCCTGATCGGCATTTCCGGGCCCTACGATTTCCTGCCGCTCAAGGACGAGACCTTGAAGATCATCTTCGGCGGCAATCGGCCGGAAACTCAGCCGATCTTCCATGTCACGGCGGGCGCGCCGCCGGCGCTGTTGCTGACCGGCGACAAGGACGACGTGGTCGGCGCCGGCAATTCCACTCGTCTTGCCGAACGCCTGCGCGCCGCGGGCAACGAGGCCACGGCGGTGATCTATCAGCGCGTCGGGCACTACATCATCGTCGCCGCGATCGCGCCCCTCATTCGCCGCCTAGTCCCGGTGCTGCGCGACACCGACGCCTTCATTGCCAAGGTGCTGAAGTCCCGTACGCTTGCCGCCAAAGCCGCGCCGTGACCGTGCTCGGTCGGGAGATTGTTCGGAAACGGCGACCGCGCGTCGTGCGATTTTCCGCCGCCGTCCAGGCAACCGATTGCGATCACAAGTGTTATAGAATGTCTTGCCGCTCCAGGCGGCGCGCCAAGGTGAGTCCTGTCGAGCGCCACCTGGGCGTAATTGTGAGGACAATGGTTTGGAGGCAATGCCATGGCCAAAAGCAAACGGAAATATTCGCCCAGCGCGAGCCACGACGTCGAGCTTGAGATGCGCCGCTACAAGCGCGGCACCGCCAGAAGCGGTAAGGGCGGCAAAGCCGGCAAGGTGAAAAGCCGCGCGCAGGCGGTCGCCATCGGGCTTTCGATCGCGCGCAAGAAGGGCGAGAAGGTGCCGAAGAAGAAGAAATAGCCAATCCCCGGTGCCGCACGATGCCGGGCAAGCGCGTGCAATTGGACGAGGAAAGCTGGGCCGCGCTGAAGCTCCTGGCGCGGGACCGCATGATGACGTTTCAGGAACTAGCCGACGAAGCCTTCGCCGATGTCCTGAAAAAGCACGGCGGCCCCGTCGACTTGCGCGCGGCATTGCGCAAGAGCGCACAAGCCGCCGATGCCCCGGAGCAGGGCCGCGCGAAAACCCGCAATGGAAAATCGCCTCGACGCTAGGATGTTTCCGCCGTGCGGGGCGGGTCAAACGCTCAGTTGCGCGTGGCCGTAACCGTCGCCGCATCGGTCTTCGGCACGACGTCGTTCATGCGCAGCAGAATGTCTTCGACCGGATTGTCGGTCCAGGCATGGGTGACGAAGTCGCGGTGCGGCACGTCGCCGGCGGGCAGGAAGGTCACCATGCCCTGCAGGTGGTTGCGGCGCAGCTCGGTGCTGTAGGGCACCGACCGTTCGTTGAGCTCGTGCTCCAGATCGGCATTGTGGTGCGCGGTGTGCGGCGTGTAGGAGCTGACGAAGAAGGTCGAGCGGTGGTCGGCGATCCAGTCGGCGAACTGGTCGATGCCGGCATAAAGCGCATCGAGCAGCACCAGGCCGCGGATGCGGGCGTCTGCGCCGCCGCGTGCCAAGACCGAGAGCGTCGGGCCAAAGCCGCCGCTATAGGCGACGATCACGATTGGCATATTGGCGAACGCCGCGGCGCTGCGCTGATCGCCGTAGAGCGCGGCGAGCTTTCTTGCCGTCTCGTCGAGGAAGCGCTTGAAGCCGTCGGGGTCCCAGAATTTTCCGGCGCTGGAATCGGCGGCGTCGAAGGCGAATTGCGGCGCCACCAGCACGGCGTTGAGGCCGGCGGCCGAGATTTGATCCGGCAGGCGCTGGCGGTCGCGCACGTCGCGTTCGAGCGTGGCGCCATGGCCGTGGAAGAACACCACCATCACGGCGGGCCGGTTGGGATCGAAGCCTTGGGGAATGTGCAGCAACACGCGGTCGTCGCCGAAAGTTTTCGATTCCAGGAACATGCGGCCGCGGAAATTGACGTGGCCGCGCTGGCCGGGCTCGCCGGCATCGAGGAACGGCTTGTTCGCGCCGGGCACCATGCCGTGATAGGGGAACGGCGCGGTCTCGAAGTCGACGAGGCTGGTTTTTGCCTCGATGTTGCCGAGCGGCACGTGCGGTATTGGCATTAGCGAAGAATTGGGCACCGGGTTGGGCGCCGACGCAAGCATCATCTGCGGCGCGGGCTTTTCGATGGAAGCGGTGTGCACCGGGTCAAGAGAAGCGGTGCGTACCAAGGCGGGGGCGGGGGCGGCGGCGACGCGGGCCCGCGCCGGCGTTGCCGGCTCGCGCGGCACGTCGGCTATTCGCTTAGGCTCGAAGTAACTCCAATCCCGCGCGATGACGCTCGCGGCCGACTCGCGGACCGCGGGGGCGGCCGGCTGCGGCAGCGGCGCGCTCGGCGCATAGGTCGACATGGCGAAAGGATCGCTTTTGGCGACCGACGTATCGGGGCGCGCGGTCTCCGCGTAGATCGAGCTCGCGCCGATCAGACCGGAGGCGCGGAATTCGCTGTAGAGCGCAAAACCCCAGCCGGTGACGGCGACCAACAACAGCAGCGAAGAAATCAGAAGCAGGTTCTGCTCGAACAGAGTTCGCAATGCGCTGGCGCGCGAGACCGGTTTGCGGGTGACGGGGACACGGCGCGGCGGCGCTTTGCGCGGTGCGACCGGTTCGACGCGGCGCCGCAGTTCCGAATCGAGCGGAAGGTGGCGCGCAATATGCGCGCCGCCCGCGCCGGTAACCGGCCGGCGGACAGCCTGCGCTAATGGACTTCGACCCCGTTCTGCCAAGGTATCCCCACCCGACGGCCCGACTGTCGGCGAGGACTTTGGCCCTATTTGGGCGGCCTCGGCCGGGCGGCGGGGTCGTCAAAGCCGAAAACGCTGAAGAATCCGCGCAAACCGTTGGAACGGCGCGGGGTTGGCGGGGCCGGGGGTCGTTTCCGGTGCGGTTTCGGCCCTTCGACCACGGTGGGCGGACTGTCCGACCCTGTGGTTAACGAAGGGTTAATTTCGGCTTCGGCGCCGGGCGGCAGCCGCGTCGCCAGCAGCAGGTTCGATTCGTTCTTGCGCCACAGATAGCCGATGCCGAAGTCGAGCGGCGCGGCATTGCGGAACAGCTCCGCCATGCGCGGCTGATAGGTGTTGGGGAAGATGCCCAGCGGCGCGAGGTAATGGCCGAACGGCTGCAGCCGCCATTTCCGCGGATCGAAATAGGCGAGCGGAATGCCGCTATCGTCCTCGAGCACGGTTGCGCTGTGATCGACCAGGAAGCTGCGCACCCGGGCGAAGTTGCCGCCGTGCAGCAGATACGACGCGCTTTTGAGGAAGCTGTCGGCCGGCCCGAGCTTGGCGCAGAACTCCAGAAAGCCGGATATCTTCACGCCGCCGTCGGACAGATCGGTGCTGAAATAATACAGCGTCTGCCGCGGTCCGTTGCCGTCGGAGAAGACGATCTTGACGCCCTTGGCGGCGCTTTGCGTCGTCGCCCGGCCCGCGCGCTTGCCGGCATCGTCCTGCGCGATGAAATTGCCGTCCTTGTCGAGGCTGACGAAGCTCACCTCGTGCACGGTCTTGCCGGTGCGCGCCAGGAACACATAGAGCAGCGGCAGCGTGCCGTAGACCGGCCCGCTGGTGAGCTGCGTCTTCATATTTTTGGTGATGAAGAAGCTCAGGTTGAGGATGGAGCCAAGCGAGCCCTCGATATTGCGCAGGCTGGCATCGACCTCGCCGCGCGGCAGGCTGGTCAATTGCGGAACGTCGCCGACCGGTTCGAGGCCGCTCAATACGTACGTCGAGGCCGACGGGAAAAACGACGTGGCGTAGAGGAAATCCGGCCCGCTGAACATGTACAGCATGGTGTCGTGCTGTTGCGGCAGGTGCTCCTTGGAAAAGGCGCGCACCTTCGACAGCGTATTGGCGTCCTCGCGGGTGAAGATCGAATCGAAGAAGTGCGCGTGCTGCGCCCAGCCCGGGTCTTTGGCCAGTGCCGCCAACGGTGAGCCCGGCGCCGGCGGCAGGCCAGCGAGGAAGCGGGCGGTGTCGTCCGGTGTCGCGGTCTCGGCGCTTTGCGCCGGTGCAACGGCCAGCGCCAAGAAACCGGCGAAGACGACGGCGAACAGCGCGGCCGTGAAGAGCCTAGGCACGGTCGAGAACATCGGCCTTAAGGGGGATTGTACTATCGGAATCGGACGGCGGCACATTCGAGATGAGTCTGAACGCATAGTAGATTACAAGCCCCGCCGCCATCAGCCCCAAACCGCCAAGCGATTGCAGCGGCCGATTCACGACAAGATAGTACATCATGAACAAGGTCAAACAGAGGAAAACCAAAGGCGTAACGGGATAGCCCCAGGCGCGGTAAGGCCGCACCAGTTCGGGGTGGGTGATGCGCATCTTGATCAGGCCCAACACTGTGAAAAACGAGCAGAACGTCAGGCTGAATTGGATGAAATCGAGCACCGCCTCGAAACTCTGGGTCAACAGCAACAGGTCCGCGACCAGGAGCTGAAAGGCGATTGCGATAGCCGGCACGCCGGTCTTGGATTTGCGGGCGAACAGGCGCAGCGCCGGCATGTCCTCGCCCATGGTCATGGTCACCCGCGGCCCGATCCACATCATGGCGCTGATGGAAGAGACCAGGCCGAGGCTGATCAACCCGCCGACGAAACGCGCCCCGAGCGGGCCGAATATGTGCCGGCCCGAAACCATGGCGACGTCGAGCTGGCCGTTGAGTTCGGAAAGCGGCGTCGTCGCCAGCATGACGGCGTTGAGCCCGACATAGAGCACGATGACGATCGCCGTGCCGACGAGCAGCGCGCGCGGCAGATTGCGCGCCGGGTTTTGCACTTCGCCGGCGATATAGGTGGCGGCGTTCCAGCCGGAATAGGAATACATCACGAAGACCAGGCTGATGGCGAACGGCGCGCTCATGACCGCGGTCAGGTCGCCCGCGTGCGGCGCAAACGAGATTGGCTGCGCATCGCCAAAGGCAAAGCCTGAGACGATGAAAATGACGATGAGGGCAAGCTTGAATATCGTCCAGGCGTTATGGAAGGCGCCGGCGATGTGCACGCCGCACAGATGCACCAGCGCCAAAAGCCAGGTCAGGCCGAGCCCGAGCAGGAGCGGCGGTGCACCAGGGGCGATGGCCTTGAAATAAACCCCGAACGCCATGGCGGCCAGCGCGATCGGCGCGGCGAAACCGACGGTCGCCGACAGCCAGCCGGCAACGAAGCCGAACGCGGGATGATAGATGCGGCGCAGGAAATTGTACTCGCCGCTCGAGCGCGGCAGCATGGTGGCCAATTCGGCGTAACAGAGCGCGCCGCACAGCGCCACGGCGCCGCCGACGATCCACAATAGCAACAGCGCGAAGCCGGATGTGATGTCGCCGACCTGAAAGCCGAGGCTGGTGAAGACGCCGATGCCGACCATGTCGGCGATGACGATCGCGGTCGCCGTCACCCCCGACACAAGGGCGGCTGGCGCGCGATTTGCAGTGGGTTCAGTCATGCCAGACTTGGCTCGGGTTGGCCCTAAGAGGTCGCACAAATCGCGCGAATTCAACAGGGTTTTGCGCGCACTAACGCTTAAATGGCAAACCGCTTGACCAGCGCGACCAGGTTTCGCTACCGAATTGCTTGCGCTGATGCCGGCCGGGGGCTGAGGCGACGGCGGCCATGACTTTGTAGGCGTGGGCCGTACGACGTAAGAGGGGCTGTCCGATGGTATTTCGGTCCGGGTCGGGATCGGGGATCGGCGACCGGCGGCGCCGCGCGCTTGCCGCGGCATCGGCGCTGGGCGCTGCCTGCCTTGTTCTAAGCTTGATACTGCCACTCGCCGCAACGCAGGGCCGGGCCGCCACCGGTGCCGAGGCATCGAGCAAGATCAGAATAGCGTTTGCCGGCGATTCCATCGTCGACAATTACTGGTCCGGCATCGAGCGCATCGTCGACGCCGATCCGTGCCTGAAAAATACCATCGAGCTCGGCCGCTTCGCCAGGAATGGCACCGGCCTGACCCGCGGCGACCGCGTCTACTGGCCGCGCGAGATCCGGCGCATCGACGACGACTTCAAGCCGACCCTGTCGGTGCTGTCGATCGGGCTCAACGACCAGCAATTCATCGTCGACGGCAATGGCGCCCGCACCGCCTGGGGCGCGCCGGACTGGACCGACAAATACCGCCACGAGGTCTTCGAATTCCTCAAAGCCGCCGTCGCCACCAAGGCGGTCGTGCTGATGGTCGGCATGCCGGCGATGCGCGAGGCGCGCGACAACGCCGACATCACCGACAAGAACGCCATGTTCGCCGAAGCCATCGCCGCGCTCGGCGATTCCAACCTGCACTATATCGAGCCGTGGCGGCTGCACGCGGCGGGCACCGAGACCTTCGCCTCCTACGGCCCGGACAAGAGCGGCCGGCTGGTGCAGATCCGCACCCCGGACGGCCAGCACTTCACCGTGGCCGGCGAGGATCTGGCCGCGAGCTACCTGTTTCCCAAGATCGTCGAAGCGCTCGATGCTGCGGGGAAAAATCTCGATCAATGCCTGACCAACCTGACCAAACAGTCGAAGGACGACCAGTAGTGGGATCATCCTGATCCACCGCAAGCGTACCGCAGAAGCAGATGCTGTTTCCCACCATCGGATTTGCGGTCTTCTTCGCCGTCGTCTTTCCGGTCACGTGGCTGCTCAATGCGCATAACACCTGGAAGAAGGTCTTCCTGGTGGCGGCGAGCTATTATTTCTACGCGGCTTGGCGTCCGGAATTCACGCTGCTGTTGCTGGTCAGCTCGGTGTTCAATTACTGCGCGGCGTTCGCCATCGACCATTTCAAGTATCGCGCCCAGCGCCTGACCGTGCTGTGGCTCGCGGTCGCCGCAAATCTCGGCCTGCTCGGCTATTTCAAATACTACAATTTCTTCGCTGCCTCGCTGATGAACGCCTTTGGCGCGATCGGCGTGAAGGTCGATATCGGCTTCATCGAAGTGGCGCTGCCGATCGCGATCTCCTTCCTCACCTTCCACGCGCTGTCCTACATCATCGACGTCTACCGGCGCGTGATCAAACCGACCACGTCGCTCGTCGACATCATGTTCTATATCGGTTTCTTCCCGCATCTGATCGCCGGACCGATCGTGCGCGCCAACAAATTTTTGGCGCAGACCACAGGCCCGCGCGATCCGGCCAATATCAGGCTCGGCCAAAGCGTGTTCCTCATCCTCGGCGGGCTGTTCAAGAAGGTGATCGTCGCCAATTACCTGTCGACCGGTTTCGTCGACGGCGTGTTCCGCGATCCGACGGCGAATTCGAGCCTCGACCTGATTTTCGGCATGTATGGCTACGCGCTGGAGATCTATTGCGACTTCAGCGCCTATACCGACATCGCGATCGGTATTGCGAATTTGCTGGGCTACGAGTTTCCGCAAAACTTCAATTATCCGTACCGGGCGGTCTCGGTGCAGGATTTCTGGCGGCGCTGGCACATGTCGCTGTCAAGCTGGCTGCGCGATTATCTTTATATCCCGCTCGGCGGCAGCAAGTTCGGCACGTGGGCGACCTACCGCAACATCATGATCACCATGGCGCTCGGCGGGCTGTGGCACGGCGCGAGCTGGGCGTTTTTGATCTGGGGCAGCCTGCACGGCGCTGCGCTCGTGATCGAGCGCATGCTCGGCATCACCGGCGATCATGGCGACGCCAAGCGCGGCAGGCTCGCCACCGCAATCGGCTGGGTGGTGACGACGCAGTTCGTCTGCCTCGCCTGGGTGTTCTTCCGCGCGCCCTCGACCGACGCCTGGCTCGGCTATTTCGCGACGATGTTTAGTGGGCGGAGCTGGTCCACCAGCGTGACGCCGTTCGTCGCCTTTATCTTCGCGCTTGGCGCGCTGTCGCACATCCTGCCGCCACGCTGGTTCGTGACGCTGGAAAAGCGCTACGACGAAGCGCCGCTGGCGGTGAAAGTACTGGTGCCGTTCGTCGTCATCTATCTGATCTCCGTCGCGGCGCCGGCCGGCATCGCGCCGTTCATCTACTTCCAGTTCTGAGGAATCTCGCGATGAAGCACGCCAACCCAACCGAGTTCGAGGGGCCGCGCCCCGCGGGCACGCTGCGCACCGCGGCGATCGTCATCTATGCGACGCTCGTGCTGCTTGCGGTCAGCATCCCGCAGAGCGTGGTGAACTGGCTTACCGACATGAACGGCAATCCGGTCGAGAAGACCGCATTGCGCGGCGCCGAGGTCGTGCGGAACCTGTCACAGCGGGCCGGTGTTGCCGCCGTGTACCAGCGTGCCAGGGACATTTTCATCGCGATTTCCGGCGTGGAGCCCGATTAGGCCTTATTTTGCGGTTATTCAGGGCCGGAAAATACGAAACATGGCCGTGGTTTAATCGTTCTTTGACCATATTGATCAAGAGATTAGCGGCGGGGTCGGAGTGGAAGCGGGACGAATGTTGCGTTCGACAGGGGTGTTGGTCGGGTTGATTGCGCTGGCGGTGCTGCCGCCGGCAACGTGGTTGTTTGCCAGCGGCACCTATGTGCTCGGCGACAGCATCGGCGATGGGCTGGCCACCACCATGGGCTTCAACAATCTCGCCCAGATCGGCATTCACATCCGCGGCCCCAAGGCACTGGCGCAGATCGAGCGCACGCCGCCGGGCTCGACGGCCTACATCTTCCTCGGCACCAACGATGCCGAAGGAAGTCTCAAGAATATCGACAAGAGCATCGACGATATTCTCGACGCCGCCGCGCAACGTCAGCTCACCGTGATCTGGGTCGGGCCGCATTGCGTGCGCAAATCCTGGGACAAGCAGGCCAGCGAGCTCGACGAGATTTTGCGCAACCATCTCGCCAAAGCTAAAGTCAAATACATCGGCACGCGCGACGCCGTCATCTGCTCGGGAAAATTCCAAGAGCCCGACGGCGTGCATCTCACCGCCAAAGGCTACCGCTATATGTGGGCGATGATTGACAATGCGGGCGGCACGCCGAATACGGCCGTCGCCGGCGCGCCGCAAAAACCGAAGGACGCCGCAAAACCGACCGATGCCGATTTCACGACGGCGTCGCTCGCGCCGCGGCCGGCGCCGGCGCGCGTCGACCACCGCCTGGTCATGGAAATCCACGTCCCCGGCGCGCCGTCGGACCCGCTGGTGTGGACCCGGAGTCAGAATTAAAGCATGATCCGGAAAAGTGGAATCCGGTTTTCCGATAAGATCATGCTCCGCTAAAATGCCAGAGGGCAATCGATTCAATCTGAAACGATTGCCCTCTGGCGTAGCGGCAAGTGCCGCGACGGCGTTTAGTATTGTGATCGCGTGAGAGCACGGCCGCAGATTTATCGGCCGTAATTTTTTTGGGTCGGATTGATGGCTCGTACGCAACGGGACCGCTTGTCGTTAGCCGCTATGCTGGTCGGCGGCGGCTGCGTCGTCCTGGTCGCCGGCGTGCTGGTCTCGGTGCTGCGCTCGCCGGCGGTGCCGCGGCCGCGCGGCCTGATCACGGTAGTCGAGCAGGTCGCGCCGGAAACGACCCACCCGCCGCAGGACAGCCGCGACGACGCGCGCATTCCGTCGGCGACCGAGCCTGCGCCGCCGGCGCGCGTCGCCAGCGCGCCGCCGCCGGCCGCCGATAGCAGCGCGGCTCCACCCGCGGCGGCAACGCCCTCGCAGCCTGTCGTGGAAGTCTCAACGCTGCCGCTGAAGGCGAGCACCAGCGGGCCGGGAAATTCCGCAACGAAAACCCAAGGCCAACGCGGCCTCGTCATTTTGCAGATCGGCGACAGCCACACGGCTGCGGATTATTTCACCGGCGAGCTGCGGCAGAAACTGCAAGCGCGTTACGGCAACGGCGGCGTCGGCTATCTCGACGCCGGCAAGCCGCATATCGGCGTGCGCTCCGGCGCCATGAAAATCACGGCGTCGCCGGGCTGGACCTATCATGCGATCCAGCGCTCCGACAATATCGGCGAGTTCTGGCTGTCGGGCTTCAATGCGGTGGCGACCGCGTCCGGCGAGGCGCTGACATTTGCGTCCGACACGCCGGTGCCGTTCGACTCGATCGAGATCGAGGCGCTGCGCCAGCCCGGCGGCGGTTCGATCGACATCAGTCTCGACGGCGCGGTCAAGAGCAGCGCCGATCTCGGCGGCAATAGCGTCGAGCCGGTGGTGTTGCGGCTACGGCCCGACGGCGCGGCAAGCGACCGCGTCCGCCAGATCGAAATCCGCACCCGCGGCACCGGCGTCGTCAGCATCGCCAGCATCGGCATCTATGAGAAGCAATCGGGCGTCTCGTACAACAATATCGGCTATCCCGGCGCCACCATCGATCTCGTCAACAAGTTCGACGAGAAGCTGATGGCGGACGGCTTGCGCCGCCTCGCTCCGCAGATCGTCGTGCTGGTGTTCGGCACCAACGAGGCATCGAAACCCAATCTCGACGCCGCGCGCTACGAGCGCAACTACGAGAAGGCGATCGCGCGCATCCGAGCCGCGCTGCCGAACGCGCAGATCGTGCTGGTTGGGCCGCCCGACGGCGCCGAGCGGCCGCCGCATTGCGCCGGAAAAGGCCCGGCCGACGCCGCCTGCCATCCGGCGCCGCCGAGCGACGGCTCGCTGTACACGGAGCCGACCGACTGCGACTGGCATACCATCGCGCATCTCGATCTGGTGCGCGACGTCGAGCGCAAGATCGCCGAGCGTCACGGTTTCGTCTATTGGAACTGGGCGACGATTAATCCGAACCAGTGTGCTTCGCACCAATTGGTCAACGCCTCGCCGCCGCTGATGACGCCAGACCATGTGCATTTTACGCCGGCCGGCTACGTCAAGGGCGCCGATCTGTTCCTCAACGTCTTGATCCCGGTGATCGACAAGCTGCAAGAGCGGCCCAACATCACCGCCAACAACTGATTTGCAATAACGCCGGGCCGCTTCACGCGCGCCAAAACGGCTTGCTAGCCTCGCTCATGGCGTCGCATCGCGTGATGCCGATGTCGCGCAGCATTGCATCGCTCATGGTCACCAGCACCTGCCGCTCGTAGGCGCGACGCCGCCATGTTTTCACGAGAGCGATCAAGCCGCGATCGGCACCATCACGGGCACGCCATTGTAGGCCTTCGCTGATTTGCGCCATGCTCATGGCATTCTCCTCTTCTCATTTAAGGTTCCGCGACACCGCGCCGCCGCCGCCGTCAGGTCACGGTGACGTAGAGCGAGCCGATGTCGGGAATGGTCGGCGCTGCAAGCACGATGACCACCGCCTCGGCAATCAGGACCGCAAGAAAAAGCCCAACGGCGATCCATAAGCCACCCGATCCCTGCAAACCGCCGCGATGAGTCGGTAGCGCGTGCACTGCGTGTGTCAGGGTCGATCTCCTCTGTCGGCGCATTGTGCGCTTGCAGGAGATTTAACGTTTCGGGCGTTTCCGAATAATCCGTGCCGTGGTAATGTTATTCATCACTGGCAGTGATAGGTGTGGCGAATGCAGGACCTGCGCACTTTGGCGATTTTCGTGAAGGTGGCGGAGCGCTTGAGCTTCGTGCGCGCCGCCGCCGAACTCGGCATCACCCAATCCGGCGTCAGCAACGCCATCAGCCGGCTCGAGGACCAGATCGGCACGCCGCTGCTCGCCCGCACCACGCGCAAGGTCAGCCTGACCGAGCACGGCGCCGCCTTTTTCGAGCGCTGCCGCCAGGCGTTGGCCGAGATCGAAGAGGCGGAGCAGGTGCTCAAGAACGCGCAGCTCAAACCGTCGGGCAATCTGCGCATCGACATGCCGGTCTCGTTCGGCCGCATCAAGGTGGTGCCGCTAATGGGCGCGTTTCAGGCGCGCTATCCAGACATCGCGCTGCGCCTCACCTTCAACGACCGCTACGTCGATCTGGTCGAGGAGGGCATCGACGTCAGCATCCGTTTCGGCGTGTTGCAGGATTCAAGCCTGATCGCGCGTCGGCTCGGCGGTGCGCAGCTCAGCGTCGTCGGCGCACCGCGCTATTTCACCAAACACGGCACGCCGAAGCGGCCGGAAGATCTGGCCGCGCACAATTGCCTGGCGTTCACATTCCGTGAAACGCGTCTGGCCCGGGAATGGCGCTTTGCCCAAAGTGGCGCGCAAGGCGGCGTTGAAACGGCGCTCGCGCCCAAGGGCAACATGAGTCTGAGCGACGGCGCGTCGGTGTGCGACGCCGCGCGCGCCGGCTACGGCCTGGCGCAATTGCAGGACTTCTTCATCGATGCGCTGGTCGCGCGCGGGCAATTGGTGTCAGTCCTGGACAAATTCAAACCGGCGGCCCAGCCGATCTGGCTGGTCTATCCGCGGACCCGGCATCTTTCGCCGAAGGTGCGCGTGTTCGTCGACTTCATGGTGGAAAAATTTAAATTGCGCTAGCGCGCCGCGCCGATCAGTACCATCGAGATCGACGGCACGTAGGTGATCACCAGAAGCGCCAAAAAGTTCACCGCCACGAACGGCAGCACGCCGCGGTAGATCATGGCCATCGGTACATTGAAGATGGCGCGCGCGGCGAACAGGTTGAGCCCGAACGGCGGCAGATAAAGCCCGATGCTCAGGTTCACCGCCATGATGATGCCGAAGTGCAGCGCATTGACGCCGGCGGCTTCGACGACGGGAAGCAACAGCGGCGTGAGAATGAGAATCGCGGCCGGCGGCTCGAGGAAGCTGCCGGCGACGAGCAGGCCGGCATTGACGAACAAGAGCGTCTGCCAGTGCGGCAATTGCATTGCGGTGATGGCGTCGATCAGACTCCCCGGAATGCCGCTCGTGGTCATCAGCCAGGAATAGATGCCGGCGCCGGTGACGATGATCAAAATCTGCGCGATCAGATTGATCGAGCTGACGATGACCTGCCACAGCCCGGCGAAATCGATCTCGCGGTAGATCGCCATGGCGACGAACAGCGAATAGACCACGGCGACGCCGGCGGCTTCGGTCGGCGTGAACACGCCGCCATAGATTCCGCCGAAGATCACCACGATGGTGCCGATCGCCCAGCTGGCGTCCTTGGTCGAGGCCCAAATGTTCTTCCAGCGCGCCGGTGACGACAGCGGCACCATTTTGATACGCGCGTAGATCAGCACGTAAACGGCGTCGACCACGCCGATCAGAAGGCTCGGCAGAATGCCGGCGGTGAACAATTTGATCGCCGAAACCTGCGCCGTCATGGCGTAGAGGATCATCGAAATCGACGGCGGAATGATCACCGCGACCGCGCCCGACGAGGTGATCAGGGCCACGGCGAAGCGTTCGGTGTAGCCGTGCCTGGTCAGCGACGGAAAAAGCAGTCTGCCGATGGCGACCACGGTGCCGACGGTGGTATGCGCCATGGCGCCGAACAATTCCGACGACGCCACCGTGGTGACGGCGAGCGAGCCGCGCACGCCGCCGACGATGGAGACGACCCAGGTGACGACGCGGTTGGCAATGCCGCCGCGGCCCATGATCTCGCCGGCCAGCACGAAGAACGGCACCGCCAGCAGGGGAAAATTGTCGAGGCTGCCGAACATGTAGGTCTGGATCGCTTGCGTCGGCACATGCGCCACGAAGACGATCGCCGCCGTCGAGGTCAGGATCAGCACCACGAAGATCGGCAGGCCCAAGATCAACAGCAGCGCCGGCAGGATGAAATAAACGAACGTCGCCGCCATTTCAGCGCTCGATCTCGCGGCTCGAGATCACGTCATCGTGGCGCACGCCGTGCACGAGGAGCCGCACTGCGATCAGTAACGCCATGAGCAAAAGCCCGAGCGGCACCACCGCCTGCGGTATGACCAGGGGAATATTGGCCATGTCGCTTCTCTGATCGAGCTCGGCCAGCATGGTCATCACCGGCCAGGCGAACACCGCCAGCATCAGGCAGGTCGCGATGGTGACCAGGTCGGAGAAAATCTCGAACGCCTCGCGCGCCCGCGGCGGCAATAGCGACACCACCACGTCCATGCGGATGTGGCGGCCGAGCCAGCCGACCGGCCCGATGCCGAGGAACACCGCGCCGATCATCAGGAACAGCATCATCTCCTCGGCCCAGGGGATCGAGACCGAGAGGAAATAACGGCCGATGATATTGGCGAAGTTGATCGCGACGCTTAACGCCAGCATGGCGCCTGCGGCAACGCGCAGCGCTGTCATCAGCGCATGGGCGCTCCGCCGCAGGATATCGCGCACGGGCGTTTTAGTTCTTCGCCGCGGCCGCGCGCACCATTTGCAGCATGTCGTGCACCGCCGGCTGATCCTTGGTGGCGTCGTCGGCTACGGGCGCGAGCAGCGTCTTCATCTTGGCGAGGTCGTCGTCGGAGAGCTTGTGCACGGTGCCGCCGAGGGCTGTCCATTGCTGCTCCAGTTGCTTGTTGAAGTCGAACTCCCACGCCTGCGTCCTGGCCTGAACCGGCGCGCCGGAATCGACGACGATCTTTTGCAGGTCCGGCGGCAAGGTGTCGAGCCACGCCTTGCTGACGACGACGATCGAGTTGATGAAGGTGTCGTTGGTGACGGTGATGGTCTTGAGCAGATCGTTCATCTTGAAGGCGACGAATACCGAAAGCCCCGAGATGGTGCCGTCGATGGTGCCCTGGTCGAGAGCGGGCACGACTTCGGACAGCGGCATGCCGACGCCGGTGGCGCCGAGCTTTGCCATCTTCTGCCGCTCGAGCTCGGTGCCGTTGATGCGCAGCTTCTTGCCGGAAAAATCGGCAAGCGTCAGGATCGCTTTCTTGGCGCCGTAATCGGAGGCGCCGAGCCCCAAAGTGGCGATGCCGACCATGCGCTTTGGCGCCACCAGATCGAGCATCGCTTTTTCGATCGCTGGATCGTGGATGGTTGCCGCCGCGTTGGCGTCGCTGGAAAACAACAGCGGCGCGGAGAACACGCCGAAGCGTGGATCGATGCCGACGAAGAAATCGACCGGGCCGCTATAGCCTTGGATGGTGCCAAGCTGCACGCCCTCGATCTCGCGCGGGATCGGACCGAGCTGGCTCGCCGGATAGACCTGCACCTCGATGCGGCCGCCGGTCGCCTTCTCGACTTCTTCCTTGTAGAATTTCAGGAACTGATGCTGGCCCTCGTTCATGGTGGCGCAGCCCATTTTCATGACGAAGTCGGCCGCGTGCGCCGGCGCGGTTGGCGCCAGGCACGCGAGCGAAAGTGATGCGGCCGCGGCCGCAACGACGAAATGCTTTCCGTTCATTGTTCCCCACCCCTGTTTTGGCCTGTCGAATTAACCCTTCGGCCATCTTGCTTATGGGCATGACTATAAGGCGGCTGCGAACGCTGCCAAGGGCATGTTCGACGAACGCGACACTACGACCAATCGGGGTTGCTGCCTTGATCGCTTGGGCGCCAGTGTTCGCGGTGACGATCTTGTCACGGACGGCGCCATCAGCGCGATTACGCGCGTCTTCGACGCGCTATGGCGCCGCCGCCTTCGGCGGTCTTCGATCCTTGACAAGATCGTCAACGCGAACAGAGTGCTGTCCAAGCGATCAAGGCCGCTTTGTCAAGCCTTGGGACATGTTCTGATTAGCGCGCGGGTAGGGGCGGGGCTGTAAGAATGACGGAGCGCGTTACGCTTGCGGGGGCGAGCGACAGGGGCGACAGGGCGGATCGCGGCCTGAAAAAAGGCGCCATCTCCTTCGCCTCGAACGTCGTGATCGGCGTCGCCTCGACCGCGCCCGCGTATTCGCTCGCCGCGGCGCTGCCGGCGCTGGTGGCGGCGGCGAAATTCGGCGTGCCGGCGATTCTGATCTTGGCCTTCGTGCCGATGCTGTTCATCGCGGTTGCCTATTATCATCTCAATCACGCCGATCCCGATTGCGGCACCACGTTCTCGTGGGCGACCCGCGCCATCGGGCCGTATAGCGGCTGGATGGGCGGCTGGGTCATTCTCGCGACCGATATTCTCGTGATGCCGGGCCTCGCCCAGATCGCCGGCACCTATTCGTGCCACCTGTTCGGCGTCGACCAGCCGCCGGTATTTGCGGTGACCGCGATCGGCGTTCTCTGGATCGTGGCGATGACCGCGATCTGCTATCGCGGCATCGAGCTCTCCGCCCACACGCAAAAAGCGCTGCTCGCCGCCGAGGTCGTCATCCTTCTTATCTTCGCCGTCGTGGCGTTGGCGAAGGTGTATGGCGGGAGCGCCGACGGCACCCGCGTCGCGCTCAGTTGGTTCAATCCCTTCACCGTCGACAGCGGAAGCGATTTCACCCAGGCCATGCTGGTCGCGGTGTTCATCTATTGGGGCTGGGACACCGGCGCCGCGGTGAACGAGGAGACCGAAGATCCACACGGCGCGCCGGCGCGCGCCGCCGTCCTCGCGACCGTCCTGCTGGTCGGTCTCTATGTGATCGTGTCCGTCGCCGCGGTGGCCTTCGCCGAGCCTGGTCTGGCGGCCTTCAACGGCGACGACTTCCTCGCGCCGCTGGCGACCGACGTGCTCGGCTCCGGCATCGGCAAATTGTTGATCTTCGCGGTGCTGACCTCGGCTGCCGCCTGCACCCAGACCACGATCCTGCCCGCGGCGCGCACCGCCATCTCCATGGCGCGCATGGGCGCGCTGCCGAAAATATTCGGCGCCATCCATCCGCGCTACCTGACGCCGAGCTTTGCCACGCTGGCCATGGGCGCCGTCTCGATCGCCTGGTATCTCGGCATCGTGTTCATCTCCGACGGCAACGTGCTGTCGGATTCGGTTACCGCGACCGCCATCGGCATCGCCTTCTATTACGGGCTCACCGGCGTCGCCTGCGTCGTCTATTACCGGCACGAGCACCTCAAGGGCGTAAAGAACTTTTTATTCTACGGCGTGCTGCCAGCGCTCGGCGCCCTCATCATGCTGGCGTTGCTGATCGCCGCCTGCATCACTTACAGCGACCCAAGCCAAGGCAAAACCGCGATCCACGGCATCGGCGCGCCGCTGGTGTTCGGCGTGGGGGCGATCGCGTTCGGGCTTATTATTATGGCGTGGGTCCGCCTCACCTCAGCGGATTTCTTCAGGCGCAAGTGTGAGGTTTTTGACGCAGGCTCGCCTCCCGAGTGTAGGTCGGGCTGAGCCGACGGGTGGTTTGCCTACTCGGAAAGAGCGACTCGAGGTGAAAACTAGTCGTGACACCGGTATCGCTGTTGGCAGGGAAATAGGCCCGCTGCGGGCAATTATTAATCAGCGAAACGTCGAACAGATCATCAATGAAAGGCGCATAATCTATCGGGCAAAGCCAAGGTCCGAGTTAAAGCCAGGTTCAATCAGACTGGCTGTTGTCGCGCCCCGCTTCCTTGGGCGATCCAGCCCATTCAGCCACGCATCGTTCGAGATCCTTGGCGTTGTGGCGCATCTGCTCAAACACAAATCCGAGTGCGAAGAAGCGTTCCGCCGCATCGGCGGGGAGACTTCGCGTGAGACCCTCGCGACGGAGCGCGGCCATTTCGCCGGAAAAGGCAGCAAGCGCCGATTCCACGGCATTAAGCGACGGCGGGCCTCCACGCGCCAGCAGCGCCGTTCCGCTCGCCCGTAAGTAATCGGCAAAGGCCGCGCCGAGATGCGCAATCGGCGATGCGAGGCGTGTTGCGAAGGCCTCGGGCAGCGGCGTGATAGCCGCCCTTCCGACCATCACAAGGTCGTGGCGCAACCTGAGCAGCGTGCGCAACAGCGGTCCGGTGTCGGGCCCGACGGTAAGACCCGCCGACCGCTCGTGCTCGGCTTCGGCGCCCACCGCATTCATTTGCACCAAAGCCTGGCCGATGCCGTCCTGAATGCGGTGGAGCGCATCCATGTCGAGACCGTGGGTCAAGCCGGCAAGGAGTTCGCCAAGAGCACGCGCCATCTGATCAAGTGCACGGGCCGCCGCCGCGCCGACCAACGGATGAGCGTTGGATGGCAACAGGAGAAACGAAACGATCAACCCGGTGATGCCCCCGATCGCTACCTCCATGACGCGATCAAGTGCCGAAGCGACCGGAGTCGCGTGGGTCATTATCGGAATCAACAGCACGATGATGGCGGTGACCGGCGCGACGGAGAATCTCGGGTTTATCGCCGCGACGAAGGCAAGCGGGGCCACGGCGAGGGCGAGAACCGCGAGCAGCGCGATCTCGCTCGAATGCGGGACAAGCACGCCGATGGCGCCGCCGTAGATTGCGCCGCCCAGCGTCCCCACGAGATAATCGAACGTTGCCTTCAGCGACCGTCCAACGCTCATCTGCGTCACGATGACGGCCGTCAAGACCGCCCACAACGGCAGCGGAAGTTGCAAGAATTGCGCAAGCGCAAGGGCGACCAGGGCGGCAATCGTCACCCTGATTGAAAGTGCCAACTGCACTCGACGATGACGAACGAGTGCGTGAAGGTTGCTCCAGAGTCTTGTGATGCGCTTCACGCCGACTATCCCCAGACAAAAGCATTCTGAACGGCAAATTAATAGGATCGGCAGGTTATTGGCTGAATAGTACAGGAAAGCGAAGCGCACGGCCCAGACGAAACGGCGGGGAGCTCGAGCGGGGCTTGCTCTCGCGCGCGTATTGGCCGCAATTTTTCTGGCGTCATCGCGTGGTCCGAGATGTGACATAAGCGGGTGTCATCCTGCCTCACGACCGGAACAGCGAATTTTCTCTACTTCTGAGCCTTTTGCGCGCGTTGGCTAAAAGACAATTGCTACTGAATCTTGCTTCACCTGACTGTCCACCGGGTGTGCAGGACTGCGCGATCCTCATGGCTGATCCGCAATTAACGGATGGAACGAAGGTTCGTGAAATGGTGTTGCGCCGCTGTCGTCCAAGTGTCCAGTGCAAAGACATCGCAGCGGAACCGTGCTTCGACGCGAAGCGCAGTTAGCACAGTTGGTGTGGCGCAAACCGGCCGTCATCTTGAGTTGATCGGCACATTGCCTGTCAAGGCGACTGCTGGGCTAGGGCCTGACTCGTGACCCGGCGGACGATGCTATTGGAAGAAAAAATCAGGAGCCAAGCTATGCTTATCGCAAACAGACTTATAGTTGCTTTCGGCGTTGGGCTTTCTGCGGCGTTCGCATCACAAGCCTTGGCGCAACCGGACGTAAATCCACCGCCACCCCTGACAGGCCATGGCCCCGCGCTGAGTGAACACAGAAAAGCGGCGCTCATGAAGTGCACTGATCGGACCCCGTTTGCTTCCGACCGCTACGTGGCATGCATGACCCAGGAAGGCGAGACTCCCTAGGCGCAACTGCCGGGCGGTCGAAACTTCCTGGACGACGAGGAAGCGCGCGATCAGCGCGGGTTGTCGAACTGAGTGTTTGACCAATCAACCTAAGTTTCAGAACGGGGCCGAGACAGCTCTCGGCCGTCGTGAAGGCTGGTCGTTTCGAGCATTGCGACAGTGCATCCTCAGCTCAAGCGGTCGATGCAACACAAGCATTAGATCGTTGGGCTGGGGTTTCGAGTGGAAGCCCTGATCCCGCCTAAAAACCGCCGGTGAGCGGGTATTTACATATCTCGCTGCAGGCCTCGACAGCACCACAATAGGTGGTAAGATTGAGATTCTGGCAACATTACCGCACCGGGCTCGGATCGCTGGGGATGGCATTTCTCCTACCGTTTTTCGAATATGACGTATTCGTCAGCTATTCGCATGGAGTTCAAAGCCCTGGCGCCGACGCGCCGCTCAAGGAGTGGACGCTCGATCTGATCCACAAGCTCGAAACGGATATTCGGGCGGTCGATATCGAATTCGACAATCTGCATATCTGGCGCGACGACCAAGTCGACCCGACCATGCAGATCTCGGATGAAATCCGCGGCAAGGTGAAGGGCTCCGGTATATTGCTGATCGTCATGTCGCCGCGCTACCTGGCGTCGACTTGGTGTCAGGACGAGCTGGAATGGTTCAAGCAGCAGGTGCAGGACCGCGAGCGCGACCAGGGCCGCGTCTTCATCGTTCGCGCGCTCCGCACCGATGAAAATCGCTGGCCGGAATTCCTGCGCGATACCCGCGGCCACCCGATGCCCGGATTCCAGTATCACGACAAGCAGGATTCGATGCCGTATGGCTGGCGCGGCAGCACCGAGCATCGCGAGGCCTATGTTCGCGAATTGTGGCGGCTGCAAACCGCGCTGACCCGGCGGCTGCGGGAATTGCGCGCCAATGCCGAGCGCCGCGCCAAGCCCGAAATCCGGACCGCCGGCGCCGCAAGCTCGCAACGGCGGATTTACCTCCACGCCCGGCCCGAAGATGCGACGGCCTACGACGAGGTCAAGCAAGCCCTGCTGCTGGACGGCATGGCGTCGCTGAGCACGGCGGCCGATCCGGGGCGCGACATCGCCGACTGGATGCGCGAGAGCCGCGCGCGTATGGAGACCGCCAAACGCTGCGATGCGCTGGCGCTGGTGCGCGCCGACGGCGACGAAAAATTCATCGGCGACCTTTTGGAAATCGGCGTCGACGAGCGCGAGCGTATTCAATCCGCCCGCGGCGCGCCGCTGCCCTGCGCGGTGCTCGACCGTTCGGGCGTCGCGTTGCCGATCGACGTGTCGGGTTACGGTATCGAGCGTTTCGACGTCGCCAAGGACGATTGGCGCGGCAAGTTCCACGGCTGGCTGAACAAAGCACAAGAAGCGTCGGCTGCGGCGCCGTGATCACTGAGTCGTCCGCGAGTTCGGAGCTTCTCACCGCGGCCAGGCCGAAAAGTCCCTACCCGGGGCTGCGCCCGTTCGAAGTCGAGGAATGGTCGATCTTCTTCGGCCGCGAGCGGATGATCGACGACGTGGTCGAGCGTCTCGCCGACCATCATCTGGTGATGATTCACGGCTCGTCCGGCTCCGGCAAATCGTCACTGGTGCGCGCCGGCGTGCTGCCCAAGCTGGCGCGGCAACATCTGCGCGCCGGCGCGCCATGGCAGACTTGCAGCATCCGGCCGTCCGGCGGTCCGCTGTGGAATTTGGCGAAGGAATTCGCGCGATTGGAAGGGCGCGGCGAAGACGTCGAAAGAGTCGGCCAGATTTTGGGCCAATTCAACCGCCGCGGCGCGACGCTGTCCGCCATCGCCGGCTCGCTGGGAAACCTCAAAGCGCGGCGGCTGTGCATCCTGGTCGACCAATTCGAGGAGCTGTTTCGTTTCGAGAAAGAAACCAGCCGCGAGGAGGCCGAGCTTTTCGTCGACCTCCTGGTGCGCGGCCGCGATCAACTGCCGACAACCGCGGGAGAAACGGCCTCCCCGGGCGATCAGGGCGCGGCAGTCCACGTCGTGGCGACGATGCGCTCGGAATTCCTCGGCGAATGTGCGCGCTTCAACGGCCTGGCCGAGGCCGTCAATCAAACACAATACCTCGTCCCGCGCATGGACCGCGACGGGCTGATGCGGGCGATCCGCCGTCCGGCGCTGCTTTACGGCGGCGAGGTGAGCCTAGATCTCGCCGAGCGGCTGATTGCCGACGTCGGCGGCCGCGAGGACGAGCTGCCGTTGATCCAGCATGGTCTCATGTACATGTGGAATACCGCGGCTGCGGCGCCGCCCGGAGGCAAAATCATCCTCGATACCCATCTGCTTGAGGCGGCCGGCGGGCTTTCTCACCTATTGTCTGGACACGCCGATGCGATCGTCGACGAAGCCGCTCCCGATCCGGAGCGACGCTACGCGGTCGAGCGATTGTTCCGGGCACTTACGGAGCTGAATGCCGAGGGCCACGCCGTGCGGCGGCCGCAGGTGTTTCGCGATCTCGTTGCCGTGACGCAGATTGGCGCCGATAAGCTGCGCGACATCATCGACGCGCTGCGCCGCGACGGCGTCTCGTTTCTGACGCCCTATTCGCGGCAACCGATCGTGGACAATACGCCGATCGACATCAGCCACGAAGCGCTGATCCGTTGCTGGGATCGCCTGGCCGACCCGCACGACGGCTGGCTGAAACGCGAGTTCGACGACGGCCTGATCTGGCGGTCGCTCGCGGTCGAAGCTAAAGGCTTCAAGACCAGCAAGCATCGCGTTCTGTCGCCGGCAACGACCGAGGAGCGATGGCAATGGTGGCAGCAGCGGCAACTGAACAGCGCCTGGGCGGACCGCTATGACGGAAATTTTCCGTTGGTCAAAGACCTGATCGACGCCAGCCGCCGCAGCGCCAGGCGCAAACGCCAGCTGCAAGCGGCGTTCATCGGCATCCTCTTGCTCATCAGCTGCGCCGGCACCGCCTACGCGGTCAAAACCAATCAGACACGATTGGAGTTGTTGGCCGACCTTTACGTCCGGGGAGCCGTTCTTTCGCACGACAAAGAGCAAGCTCTCAAGGCGAACGACCAATTCAAAGAATGCACCCGATGCCCGAAAATGGTCGTCGTTCCGGCCGGCAGCTTCCAGATGGGTTCGCCAAACAGCGCGGATGCCGAAGACGCCGACACCGACGAGTTTCCGCAGCATCCGGTGACGATCGCGCACCGCTTTGCGGTCTCCGAATTCGAGGTCACGTTCGAGAACTGGGATACCTGTTATGAGCTCGGCGGCTGCCGGGTCAGGCCGGACGACTACGGCTGGGGCCGCGGCAACCGTCCGGTAATTCTGGTCAATTGGGATGACGCGCAGCAATACGTCAGTTGGCTGTCACAGCAGACCGGGAAGACATACCGGCTGCTCAGCGAGGCCGAATGGGAATATGCGGCGCGCGCCGGCACGACGACGTCCTATTCGTGGGGCAACGACATCAAGGCCGACGACAAGGCGATGGCGAATTGCTTCGCCTGCGGCAGCGAGTGGGACGACAAGGAGACGGCGCCGGTCGGCTCGTTCGCGTCCAACGCGTTCGGCCTTCACGACATGCTCGGCAATGTCTGGGAATGGGTCGACGACTGTTATCACACCAGCTACGACGGCGCGCCCGCGGACGGCTCGGCCTGGCAGACCAACGACTGCAACCAGCGGGTTATCCGCGGCGGCTCCTGGGGGGATCCGCCGCAACTCCTCCGTGCAGCATATCGGCTGCGGGGACCCGTCGGCACGCGGTACGACGGCCTGGGCTTTCGCGTGGCGCGGGAGCTGACTCCTTAGATCGATACTCCGTCCGCTCGCTTGCTCGTTTCGGGGGGCCTCTCCCGACTGTTGCCGAATAGGCACGCATCCCAGAATCACGCACGGCATCGCAGTCTTCCCGGTGGACACAGTCTTTCACCGATCAAACTGCTGCCTATAGTGCGCGGTGGTTGCGGAATTGCGTCATCTCGGCCAGTCAGCGCGTCATTCAGGCACACAGATGGTTGGTGATTCGTCCATAAGCCGCGAGACTGCTGGCGCAGCCGTCGAGGCGCCACATGCAACGGGCGGCCGCGGCGCTCGAAAAAAGCTGTTCGGGATGTTGCTGGGCGGACCGCTCGTCGCGCTGGCTTGTGCGCCCTCGCATGCCTGGGCCCAAGTGCAGCCCGGCTGCACCAGCACGTTACCCGCGGTGTACAATCCATTTACGCAGATCATCGGCGGCGTGGTCGGCGCGACCAATGCCATCACGTCGGTGATAGGCACCATGAACACCGCCTTCCAGGCTCAGGGCGATGCGTTCGCGGTCGGATTGCCGAACGCTCAATCCGATGAGATTGCGGGAGGCGCGTGGGGACGACTGATCGGCGGCCGCGCCGACAACACGGCGAGCGGCAATTTTTCCGGATCGATCAGTCCCGGCACCGGCGGCTTTAGCAGCGGCTTCCCGGGCGGCCCTGGCGCGACCGGCACGATCAACTGCCGTTCCGACATTCGGCAGGACTATGCCGGCTTCCAGCTCGGACAGGACCTGGCGCGCCTCAATATCAGCGGCAGCGGCGCCACGCTGCATGTCGGCGTGACCGGCGGCTTCGCCCAATCGCAAAATCAGGACCTGGCCGGATCGGCCTTCACCGGCAGCTTCCAGGTGCCGTTCATCGGCGCTTACGCCGTTTACACCAACGGCCACTTCTTCGCCGACGCCTTGCTGCGCAGCGACTTCTATCAGATGAGTCTCAGCGCGCCGCCGGCGGCGCTGGGCAACCAGAGGCTCGACGCGCTGGGCCTGTCGGAAACGGTGTCGAGCGGCTACAGAATCGATATCGGCAATAACTGGTTCCTCGAACCGTCGGGCAGTTTCATCCACTCGACCACAAAAGTCGACACGCTCAACCTGCCGGGCGGCTACGGCAACACCTTCAATCCGCTGTATCTGCCGCCCGGCATGGTCCAGTTCGGCAACATCGAAAGCTTGCTGGGCCGCGTCGGCGCGCAGGTCGGCACCAGCTTCACCGGCGGCAACGTGTTGTGGGCACCGTTTGCGACCGCGAGCGTCTGGCACGAATTCGCCGGCAACGTCAGCGCGAGCTACTCGGCGCCGGAATTCTACGCCGCAAATGCGTCGTCACACGCGGCCAATCCTTGCGCCATTAATCCGTTCCTCTATCCCAACGGCTGCGGCAACGCGGTTACCGGCACGGTCAGCGGCACCCGGGTCGGGACTTACGGCCAATATAGTGTGGGTGTGTTCGGCCAAATGGTAGGTTCGCCATGGCTCGGCTATCTGAGGCTCGACCTCAAGGATGGCGCCGACATTCAGGCCTTCGGCTTCAACGCCGGGCTGCGCTACCAATTCGATCCGACGCAGCGGACCCCGGGCGCCCTGTATGACGGGCCGGTGCGAGCCGCCGCTTATGACTGGACCGGTGTCTATGCCGGCGGTTTCACCGGCGCGGCATTCGGCCGGACGATCTGGAACTTCCCGCAAACCGCAACATCGGCAAATCCGGTGATCGCCGGCGTCATCGGCGGCGGCACGCTCGGTTACAACAAAGAGATCGATCGGTGGGTCGTGGGCGTCGAAGGCGATGTTGGTTTGACCAACGCCAAAGGCGGCCAGTCGTGTCAGGACGGCGTGAATAATTTCAACATCGTGCAGAATTGCAATAACGACGTCCACATCTTGGCGACCGCAGCGGCGCGCGTCGGTTATACGTGGCTGGACCGCGTGCTGGTGTTCGGCAAGCTGGGCGGCGCGTGGACCAGCAACTCGCTCGACGCCTCGTGCAATGGCGACTCGCTGTTCTTTTCCGGCGGCTGCTTCCCGACCAACAATCCGATCGGCGCCGTGCAGGATTTGACGGTCAGCGATCCCCGCTTCGGCGTGGTCGCCGGCGCTGGCTTCGAACTGGCGTTGACGCCGTCGTGGTCGGCCAAGCTCGAATACGATTATTTGAACTTCGGCTCGAGAAACCTGGTCCTGCCCGACACCACCCCGGTTTCCATCAGGGAATACTTCAACGAGGTCAAATTCGGCCTTAACTATCATTTCAATGCCTTCGATCCCGACCCGACCGCGCCGGCCGCGGCCATCATGCCGGTCAAAGCGCTGGTCAAGGCGCCGCCGCCCGTCGCATCGCCAAACAACTGGACCGGCGCCTACGCGGGTCTCATGGGCGCCGACAGGCTCACCAACGCGCAATGGACCACGACAGCGCTTCCCCTTACCGATTTGATCGCTCCCCTCTTTGGCGTAACGGCTCCCGACCCGACGACCAATCAGTCGAAATTCTTCAGCGCCGCGGCACAGGGTGGAGCATTCGCCGGTTACGACTGGCAAATCACCCGCCGATGGGTTGGCGGCGTCGAAGCCGACGCAGCCTTCGGCGATAGCAGCATGACGCGTGGCGGCATTCCGGGAACGTTCGGCAACGGTTCCGCAGCGGGTGCCCTGCTCATACCCGGCATTGAAGCGCTGCAGGCGGATTCCTCGACGGTCAAGTTCGGCTGGGACGGCAGCGCCAGGGCCAGGATCGGCTATCTCTCCACCCCGACGGTCCTGGTGTATGGCACCGGCGGCGTTGCCTTCCAGCAAATGTCGGTCGGTGCGACCTGTAATGGGCTGCCCGGCTCGTGGTGCGGATCGTTCGTCCGATCCTTCGGGATACCTTTTGTCGAGCCGCCGCGCAGCGAAAGTTTTTCGGTGGTCAAGGGTGGCTGGACCGCCGGCGGCGGCGTCGAGGGCGTCTTGACCGGCAATTGGCTGGGCAAGGTCGAATTCCGCTATGCCGATTTCGGCCACGTCAATCACAATTTCTTCGTCAATACGATCGACGAAGCCGATGTCAGCCTGCACCCGCGCACCTGTATCATCCTTGCCGGCATCGGTTATAAATTCAACGGGACCGGCACGCTGACCGCGCAATGAGTTTGGCGATCCGGCCGCGGGTGCAATCGGCAAGGCAAAGCAAGAGACGTTTGGCGCCGAGGCACTGCACGTTTGGTGCAGTAAGGCATGACGGATGAGCAGGCTCGGTGTCGCCGCGGTCGCTTTGGCTCTGGGGTTGCTGGGCTCGCTATTTTGCGTCGACGCCGCGCTTGCCGAACGTCGTATCGCGCTGGTGATCGGCAACTCTGCCTATCAACACGTTCCGGCGCTGCGCAATCCGACACAGAATGCGCGGGCCATGGCCGCAATGCTCCAAAAGGCCGGGTTTGACGTCGTCGACGGCCAATACAATGCCGGCGATCTGCAGCTCAAACGCTCCATCCGGCAGTTCGAAGATGCCGCCGCCGATGCCGACATCGCCGTCGTGTACTACGCCGGGCTCGGTATCGGCATAAGCGGTACCAACTATCTGATTCCAGTCGATGCGAAGCTCGAGAACGACCGCGACGCCGACGGCGAAGCGGTTTCGCTGCAGCGGCTCGCCGATGCCGTCGGCAAGGCAAAGCGCCTGCGCCTCGTTATCGTCGACGCGTGTCGCGACAATCCGTTTGCGCGCACGATCAAGCTGCAGGCGGGCGCGCTGGGGCAGATCAGCCCCACCTTGGACGCGGCCGATCCGAAACCCAACACGCTGATCGCCTATGCGGCGACGCCGGAATCGGCGGCCGAGGATTGCAATGCCGACGCGAGCCCGTTCACCGCCGCGCTGCGCTACCTGTTCGTGCGCGGATTGGACATTCGCCTGGCATTTGGACGGGTGCGCGAGGAGGTTTTGCGTAAAACCGGCAACCAGCAGGAGTCCTATGTCTACGGGTCGCTTCGGCGCGGCGGCAACACGGCGATTGTGCCGTCGCCCTTTCAGCCTGAAGTGGACCTTCAAGGCGAGAAGAGCGACTACAGCTTGGTCGAAAAAGTCGGCACGGCACGGGCGTGGGAAGTTTTCCTTGTGCAGCATCCGACCGGGTTTTTCTCCGACGATGCCCGGCAGCGGCTGCGCTTGGCCGAAGCCGAGCCGGCGGCGCCCGAGCAACGGCCCGGACCGGCGATCCGCGTCCCAAGTGCCAATGACGAACAGGAGGCGGCGTGCCGCAACGAGGAAGATCGGCTGCGATCGCTTCAAGCGGAGGGCAAAAGCGCGATCGACGATCTGAAAACGCTCGAGCAAAACCTCGTTTGTGAACGGTTGCGGCCGCTGGTCACTGCAGCGCTCGATCGCGCCAACACCGTGCCCAATGTCGACACCCCCGAACAAGTGCGTTCCGCGCAAGGGGAATTGATCCGGCTCGGATGTTTTACCGGCGCCGCAAACGGCCGTCTCGACGCCGCGACCATAGCCGCGATCCTGCTTTACCTGGATAAACAGGGCATCAAACCGAGCGGCGACGTACACATCACCGACGATCTCGTTGCCGAACTGTCGAAGCAAACCGCTCGTGTTTGTCCGTTGGTTTGCCCGCCCGGCAAAGTCGCCAATCACGACCAATGCATCGACTCGACCAAAGGCAAGCCGACGATCGCCCGGCCAGGCGGCAATGACAACTCCACGCGACGCGGCCGCGGCAATCAGGTGGACAGGCCCACCCAGCAGCCGAGCCAGCCCAATCCGGCGCGCACCACCGAGCAAAGGCCTTCCGGCGGCGGCGGCGGCGGTGGCGGCGGCGGCGCCGCCCACATCGGGGTCACGCCCGGTGTCGGCTTTTGATTAGAGCCTGATCCCAATTCGCAGCGCGCTACGCGCGCTTTCACCCCCACCCACCGCGCACGACTTCGCAGGGCAGGATGAAGGTATCTCGCGCCGATGACATGCATTACAGTTGCGCATGAGGAGTAAAAGCGGGGAGGGCATCGGTGGCGCAGGAAATCGGTGGCGTGGCGCAGGCTGAGCCGAGCGGCGCCGAAGATTTTTGGCCGAAGGGCTGGTGGGCGATCGTCGACTACAAGATCGGCATCATTCCGCTGCCGGTCTTTGTCATCCTCATCGGCGTCATCGGCGGCTTTGCCGCCACCGGTACGGTGCCGTCCGATATTTTGATGGCGATCGTGCTGCTCTCGATGGGCGGCTTTGCCTGCGCCGAATTGGGCAAGCGCATCCCGATCATTCGCAACGTCGGCGCGGCGGCGATCTTCGCCACCTTCATCCCGTCGTTCCTCGCCTTCCATCATCTGTTGCCGGCCTCGATCCTCAATTCCGTCACGCAATTCACCAAGGACTCGAACTTTCTTTATCTGTTCATCGCCTGCATCATCGTCGGCAGCATTTTGGGCATGGACCGCGGCGTTCTCATCAAGGGCTTTCTCAAGATTTTCATTCCGTTGGCCTGCGCGTCGGTGGTCGGCGGCATCGTCGGCACCATCATTGGCACGCTCTTAGGGCTCGGCGCCTATCACACATTCTTCTTCGTCGTCGTGCCGATCATGGCCGGCGGCGTCGGCGAGGGCGCGATCCCGCTGTCCATCGGCTATGCGCAGATCCTGCACCAGGGGCAGGGCGATCTGTTCGCCCAGGTGCTACCGCCGGTGATGCTCGGCAGCCTGACCGCGATCCTGCTGGCGGGCACGCTCAACTTTGTCGGCAAGAAATATCCGCATCTCACCGGCGAAGGGCGCCTGCAACCCGGCGAGCATGACGAACTTGAATTCGAGGAAGACCACGACGAGACCTATGTCGACGTGACGACCATCGCCGCCGCCGTGGTCACCGCGGTGACGCTTTATCTGATCGGCGCGCTGACGCAGCGGCTGTTCGGCTTTCCGGCGCCGGTGGCGATGCTTGTTCTCGCGGTGCTGCTGAAGCTCGCGCGCGCGGTGTCGCCTTCGCTGCAGCTCGGCGCTTTTCATGTCTACAAGTTCTTCTCGACGGCGGTGACCTATCCGCTGCTGTTCGCCATCGGCGTATCGCTGACGCCCTGGGACAAGCTGGTGGCGGCCTTCACCTTGCCCTATCTGATCACCATCGTTTCGACCGTGGTGTCGATCATCGCGACGGGATTTTTCGTAGGCTCCTGGCTGAGAATGTATCCGATCGACACCGCCATCGTCACCGCCTGCCACAGCGGCCAGGGCGGCACCGGCGACGTCGCCATCCTCACCGCGGGCAATCGGATGCAGCTGATGCCCTTCGCCCAGATCGCCACCCGCATCGGCGGCGCGGCGACCGTGACTTTGGTGCTGATTATTCTGTCGCAGATCGGGTAGTGCAATGCGGGGAAGGTGCGCGCCGCGATGGACGACCACGCTAGGTCGCTTCGCCGCAGCGCGCTGAAAGGCCGTTGTCCGCCACGCGGCGATCCTTTAACGTCCCCGCCCGCAGAACCACCCTAGAGATAATAAAAAAGGCCTGCGACAGGGGAGAACGAGATGCGCGTCACAATACGTAAATCCTCGATGTGGACGGCTGCCGCCGCCGGCATTATTGCTGCAGCTTGCGCGTTGCCACCCGGCGCGGCGCGTGCGCAAGCGCCGATGGTGATGAAGATATCGCTGGCCGCGCTCAATGATCCGCTGCATCAATTCGCCAAGGATTTTGCCGCTTTGATCGACAAGGATTCCGGCGGCCGCATCAAGACTGAGATCTATCCGGCAAGCCAGCTCGGCTCGATTCCGCGTCAGATCGAAGGCACGCAATTCGGCGCCATCCAATGCGTGATTACGCCGCCGGAATTCTATTCGGGAATCGACGAGCGCTTCGAGGTGATGGCGGCTCCTGGGCTTGCCGCCTCGCTGGCGCACGCGCAGCGCCTCGCCGGCGATCCGGAAGTGCTGAAACTGATGCTGTCGCTCGGCGCCGACAAGGGCTTGTACGGCGTCGCCATGTTCACGTCGCAGCCGTCATCGATCATCGCCAAAAGCGCGGT
Source organism: Xanthobacteraceae bacterium (assembly GCA_050010715.1). GTDB lineage: Bacteria > Pseudomonadota > Alphaproteobacteria > Rhizobiales > Xanthobacteraceae > BOG-931. The sequence continues at coordinate 35,755 of JBEKKM010000024.1, forward strand.
GCGCCATCTCGCCGATCTGCAGGGCAAGAAGCTTCGGGTATTTGCCTCGCAATTCCAGAGCGTCGCCTTCGGCCGGCTCGGCGTGACCCCGGTGGCAATGACGCTCGGCGACGTGCTGCCGGCGCTGCAGCAGGGCGCCATCGACGGCGCCGTCGCCGGCACCGTCATCTATTCGGCGATGCACTATGTGGACGCCGCGAAATACGTCACCAATATCGGCCAGCCGGTGATCTTCGGCTACGCCGCCGTCAGCAAGAAATGGTACGATGCACTGCCTGCGGACTTGCAGCAGGTGATCGATAAGGATGCTGCAACCGCAATGACGCAGGTCAATCCGCAAACCGTCGAGATCGACGCCAATGCCGACAAGCGCTGGCTCGACAGCGGCGGCGAGTTGATCGACCTGCCGGCCGACGAGCAGGCTTCGATGCTCAAAACCTTGTCGAGCGTTGCCGAGGACGTATCGAAGACCAAGCCCGCGGTCAGCGCCGCCTATCAGATCGTGGCCGCCGCCGCGCAGCGGACCAAATAGCCGCGGCGCCAGGTTGGCCGTCGCCAGGGGGGAATGACATGGGGCTGGCAAAACGTAAATATTCCGCGCTGGCGCTGCTTGCGGCCGGCGCGGTTGTCTTGGCATCGGCGTTCGGCACGGCGCGCGCCGACGACAAGACCTATGTGATGAAGATCGGCACGCCGACCGTCAACGACACGCCGGAGAACTTCGTCAGGCTGTTCGGCCCGATGGTCGAAAAGGATTCCGGCGGCCGTATCAAGATCGAGCTTTATTCCGCCTCAAAACTCGGACCGATGGCGCGCGAGATCGAGGGCCTGCAATTCGGCTCGATCGAATGCGCGATCATTCCGCCGGAATTCTTCGTCGGCGTCGACGAGCGCTTCGAACTGCCGGCGACGCCGGGGCTCGTCGATTCGCTCGCCCATGGCCAGCGGCTTTCGGCGCAAGCCGACTTCAACAAGCTGATGCTCGGTCTCGGCGCCGACAAGGGGCTGCACGGCATTGCGATCGTCATGGCGCTGCCGTCGTCGTTGATTTCCAAGGCGCCGATCCGCCATCTGGCCGACATGAGCGGCAAGAAAATTCGCGTCACTGCCTCGAAGCTGCAGCTCGAAGCATTCGGCCGGCTCGGCGCCTCGCCGGTCGCGCTCTCGACCGGCGACATCCTGCCGGCGCTGCAGCAGGGCGCCATCGACGGCTCGATTTCCGGCATCACCGTCTACAATGCCATGCACTTCCAGGACGCGGCGAAATACGTCACCGAGATCGGCCAGCCGGCGATTTTCCTGATCATCGAAACCAGCAAGCGCTGGTTCGAGGCGCTGCCCAAGGATTTGCAGGAGATCGTCGATCGCGATGCCGCAGCCGCCGCGGCCGCGCTTAGCCCGACGACGGCGACGCTCTACGACAACGCCCGCAAATCGTGGACCGGCAACGGCGGCGAGCTGATCAGCTTTCCGGCCGACGAGCAGGCGGCGATGATGAAGACGCTGGCTGGCGTCGGCGAGGACGTGGCCAAGACCAAGCCGCAGCTCTATGACGCCTTCAAGGTGGTGACGGAGGCCGCCAAGCGTACGCGTTGAATATGTGATAAGGAAAGGTGCCGATAGCACGTTGCAGTCGATGGGGGTCGACATGGTGCGCACCGGACGTGGATTAGCGACATGGTCGCGGGCGGCCATGCTCGCGCTGAGCCTATCGTTGATCGCGCCGGGCGTGGCGCGCGCCGCCGACGACAAGCCCATCATCATGAAGATCGCGCTGGCGACGCTCGACGACGTTCTGCATCAATACGCCAAGAACTACGCCGCCGCGGTCGAGAAGGATTCCGGCGGCCGCATCAAGGTCGAAATCTACCCGGCGAGCCAGCTGGGCTCGATCCAGCGTCAGGCCGAAGGCGTGCAATTTGGCGCCATCCAATGCCAGATCGTCGCGCCGGAGTTTTTGGTCGGCATCGATGAGCGCTTCGAAGTGCTGGCGGCGCCCGGCCTGGTGACGTCGATGGCTCAAGGCCAGCGCCTTGCCGCCGATCCGGCGGTGCGCCAGCTGTTGCTCGGGCTCGGCGCCGATAAGGGACTGCATGGCGCGGCGCTGCTGATGTCGACGCCGTCCTCGGTCATCGCCAAAGCGCCGATCCAGCATCTGGCCGACTTCAAGGGCAAGAAGGTCCGCATCTTCGCCTCGCAATTCGAGGCCGTGACGATGAAGCGGCTCGGCGCCACGCCGAAGCCGATGACGCTCGCCGAAGTGCTGCCGGCGTTGCTCGACAATTCGATCGACGCCGCGGTATCCGCGCTCACCATCTTCGGCCCCATGCATTTCGAGAGTGCGGCGAAATACGTCACCGAGATCGGCCAGCCGGCGATCTTCGGCATCGTCGAGCAGAGCAAGAAATGGTACGATTCGTTGCCGGCTGACCTGCAGCAAATCCTCGACAAGGACGCAGCTGCTGAGTCGGTTACGATCAATCCGCAGGCGATTGCGATCGACGACGACGCCCGCAAGGCTTGGCTGGCGAGCGGCGGCGAATTGATCAGCCTGCCGGACGACGAGCAGTCGAGCCTGCTCAAAATCGTTGCAGGCGTCGGCGACGAGGTGTCGAACGCCAAACCTGATCTCAGCGCCGCCTATAAAGTCGTCACCGAGGCGGCGCAGCATTTGCGATAAGTCAGAATCCCGTTGTCGCGGGGAGGGCGATCATCTAACGTCGCGGCCGGACGCAAAGAGGTGGAAAACCCGGTCGGGGGAATCGGGCGCGGCAGTCCGTCACAAAGAAAAAAATCCGCCATCGGCGCAATATCGATGCCATCGGGGCGTTCTTTTAGGGGAAGAAGCCTGCGGTATCGCGATAGGTCTGTTTCAGCCTAGGCCGGGTCAGAGGGAGTAGAAAATGCAATCTGGGAATCGTGCAATTTATGCGCGTGCGGTGGGAGCCGTAGGCGTATCGGCCTTGGCGCTTGCATTAGCGCTGACGTTCGGCGCGGCGCAGGCGCAAGACAAGACTTTCGTCATGAAGGTCACGCTGCCGACCATC
>JBEKKM010000025.1:0-38724 GCA_050010715.1 Xanthobacteraceae bacterium
GCTACGACACGCAACGCCGCGCCGACGTCACCAGCCGCTCGATCGCGGTTGACCTCTTGAACCGCAGCCTGCTCACCGATTTTCTGCCGGCCCAGGGCGCCCGCGGCCTGTCGCTCTACCTCGTCGACCGCATCGGCCCGCTGCGCCGCGCCCTGATGCGCGAAGGCGTCGCGCCCGCCGCCTCGCAGCCGCGGCTGATGCGCGGCGAGATGGTGTGAACGCTATTTCCTAGGCATTGTTGGCGCCAAAAGCGGCTTGGCGGGGTGCTGCCATTCATCCTAGCCTTACTTATCCGGGGCTGCGGGATCGCCACATGAAACTGCCGCGCAATTTCTTCAAGCCGCTTGCGATCGGCGCGCCGGCGCCGTTGCGCGAATTGCCACTCAAGCTCGAGCGCATGATCCATTTCGTGCCGCCGCACATCGAGAAAGTGCGCGCGCGGGTGCCCGAGCTCGTTCATCAGGTCGACGTAGTGCTCGGCAATCTCGAGGATGCCATTCCAGCGGACGCGAAAGCGGCCGCGCGAGATGGCTTCATCGCCATGGCGAAGAGTTGCGATTTCGGCGAAACCGGATTGTGGACGCGCATCAATGCGCTCAACTCGCCGTGGGTGCTCGACGATATTGGGCAGATTGTCGCCGCGGTCGGCCAAAAACTCGACGTGATCATGCTGCCGAAAGTCGAAGGCGCATGGGACATCCATTATCTCGATCAGTTTCTGGCGCAGCTCGAAGCCAAGCACGGCGTCAAAAAACCGATCCTCATTCACGCCATCCTCGAGACCGCCGAGGGCGTCAACAACGTCGCCGACATCGCCAGCGCCTCGCCGCGCATGCACGGCATCAGTCTCGGCCCGGCCGATCTCGCCGCCTCCCGCGCCATGAAGACGACGCGGGTCGGCGGCGGCCATCCCGATTACAAAGTGCTCGCCGATGCCACGCCCGGCGCGCCCGCCGACGCGCCGCGGCCCGCCTTTCAGCAGGATCTGTGGCACTACACGATCGCCAAAATGGTCGATGCCTGCGCTGCGGCCGGCATAAAACCGTTCTATGGCCCGTTCGGCGATTTCGCCGACGGCGCCGCCTGCGAGGCGCAATTCCGCAACGCCTTCCTCATGGGCTGCGTAGGAGCCTGGACGCTGCACCCGAACCAGGTGCCGATCGCCAAGCGCGTGTTCTCGCCCGATCCGGGCGAGGTTGCCTTCGCCAAGAAGATCATCGACGCCATGCCGGACGGCTCCGGCGCGGTGATGATCGACGGCAAGATGCAGGACGACGCAACCTGGAAACAGGCCAAGGTGCTGGTCGATCTGGCGCGGCTCGTAGCCGCGAAAGACCCCGATATGGCGGCCAAATACGCGCTATGAAGCGGTCTCAAACACTGCCAAAGACACTGGCCGGTCCAGCGCTCGCCACAATTGCGGCCTTGCATGATTGCGGCGCACAGGCTGTAATTTAGGTGCTGCCATGAACAAGATTCGCAACGCCAAGTATCAGATCGGCCAGGTCGTCCGGCACCGCCTCTATCCGTTCCGCGGCGTCGTGTTCGACATCGATCCGGTGTTCGACAATACCGACGAATGGTATGAGGCGATCCCCGCGGAAGTCCGTCCGCACAAGGACCAGCCATTCTATCATCTGTTCGCCGAGAACGACGAGACCGAATACATCGCCTATGTGTCCGAGCAGAACCTGTTGCCGGACAATAGCGGCGAGCCAGTGCGGCATCCGCAAGTTGCGGAGGATTTTGTGCAGGACGGCCGCGGCGGTTATCGCCCGCGCGCGGCCTCGGTGCACTAACCAGCTTATTGCTTCGGCGCTTGCGCCGGCGGCTGGCCCTGCTGGCTTTCCAGCTTCTTGCGCGCTTCGTCGGCGCGCCGTTGCAGCTCTTCCTGCAATTTCTTCTGCTGTTCCTCAAAGACCTTCGGATCGGTCGGCGGACCGTCATAGGCCTTGGCGAAATCGGTCAGCGGCAGAACCAGGCTGATCGGCTGGCCGGTCGAATTGATCGCCTGCACCACCAGGCCCTGCCCGGTCTTCATCTTGGCGATCATGTCGGCTGAAGCCTCGTAGTCGGCCATGCAGCCGTTGGTGAAGCAGATCACGTAGGGCGCGGTCATCGGCTGGTTCTGGTCGATGATGACGCGGGTGCCGTGAATGAGCTGCATGCCGAGCGGCAGCGTCACGCGCAAAATTTTCTTCGGCTCGCCTTCCGGCTCGATCAGCACCGCGGCGACCACCGGCATGCCGGACTCGATGCGGGCGTCCTTGCCGGTGAAGCAAACCTGCTTGGCATTGGCTTCCTGCCCCTTGAGGCAGAACTTGGTCCACGGCGAGAAGATGAACTGCACCTGATCGTTGCCCTGGGCCTGACCTTGCGCCGGCGGCGGCTGCTGCGCTTCGGCCGGCGGCGGGGCGGCCTGGGCCGCGGGGGGTTTGGGGGCAGGCTTTTTGGCCGGCGCCGGCTTGGGGGCTGCAGGTGCGGGCGGCGGCGTTTGCGCGGAAGCGAGCGTGCTCATCGCCACCGCGAACGCGATGGCCAGGAATGCGGTCCCGGTGATGGCAGCAAGTCTGCGGCCTACCGGTCGTGCCGGCGCCGCGATCGAATAAGTCATGAGTTGCCGTCCTCTTTCGTGCTGCCGCCCGTCAATCGATGCCTCGATCTGGCTGGCCAGACTTGCGAAATTCAATGTCCGATATCGGGCCGAGCCCCATATCCGTTGCCGCGGCTCGCGTGAAGCGGCGCCCCCTCAGCGGTCCTTCGACGCAGAATACGGCAACAGCGTGACCCTCGCCCCGCGGCCAGATAGCCCAATTGTGCCGGAAGATAAAGGCCGGCACGGCCGGGCCACGGGCCCCGCATTGTTCATGGATAACGCCACCAGCGCGGTGCCAGGCCGTCGCCATGTTACATTCACTCTTTGCGCCAGCGAATCTTTGTTTGGCAGGTCTTTTGCGATGGCCGCTGAGTTAAACGCCTGTGCTGCTGTGCGGGCCGTGCTGTGCGGCGCGCTGGCGCTTGCCGCCTGGGCATCGCCTGCGCCGGCGGAACCGACTCATGCTATCGCCATGCACGGCAAACCGGCCATGGCTGACGGCTTTATCGCGCTTCCCTATGCCAACCCCGACGCGCCGAAGGGCGGCCGGCTGGTCGAGGGCGTGCTCGGAACCTTCGACAGCCTCAATCCGATGATCGTGCAAGGGCTGCCGGTGCAGACCGTCCGCGGCTACGTGGTCGAAAGCCTTATGGCGCGCAGCTATGACGAGCCGTTCACGCTCTATGGGCTACTGGCGCGCACCATCGACACCGACGATGCGCGCAGCTTCGTGACCTTCGCGCTCGACCCGGCGGCGCATTTTTCCGACGGCGCGCCGGTCACCGCCGAGGACGTCGTCTTCTCCTGGCAGCTGCTGCGCGATCACGGCCGGCCGAACTATCGCACCTATTACGCCAAGGTCGCCAAAGCCGAGATTCTCGACCCGCGCAACGTGCGGTTCGACTTCGCCGAAGGCGGCGACCGCGAATTGCCGCTGATCATCGCGCTGATGCCGGTGCTGCCGAAGCACGCCGTCGACGCCGCGACCTTCGAGAGCTCGACGCTGAAGAAGCCGATCGGCAGCGGCCCTTACGTGGTCGCCGACATCGACGCCGGCAAAAGCGTCACCTTCAAGCGCGATCCGAATTATTGGGGCCGTGATCTGCCGATCAATCGCGGCTTGTGGAATTTCGACGAGCTGCGGTTCGATTTCTACCGCGACGGCAACGCCTATTTCGAAGCCTTCAAGGCCGGGCTCTACGACGTGCGCAGCGAGACCGATCCCGGCCGCTGGCAGACCGGCTACGATTTTCCCGCCGTTCGCGACGGCCGCGTGGTCAAGGATTTGTTCGCAAGCGGCCTGCCGAAATTCGCCTCCGACTTCGTCTTCAATACGCGGCGGCCGATTTTTTCCGACATCCGCGTGCGCCAGGCAATCGCGCTGTTGTTTGATTTCAAGTGGGTCAATCGCGACCTGTTCTACAATCTCTATCAGCGCAGCGCGAGCTACTTCGACGATTCCGAATTGTCCGCCTATCACCGGCCGGCGGACGAAGGCGAGCGCGCGCTGTTGGCACCCTTCCCCGACGCGGTGCGCCCCGACGTGCTCAACGGCACCTGGTCGCCGCCGGAGGGCGACGGCTCCGGCCGCGACCGCGAGACTTTGCGGCAGGCGCTCACGCTGTTTCGCGCCGCCGGCTACGAGCTCGACGGCACGAAGCTTGTCGACCGCGCCACCCATCGCCCGTTCAGCTTCGAGATCATGGTCACCAGCAAGGACGAGGAGCGGCTGGCGCTGACCTTTTCGACCCAGCTCGCCCGCGCCGGCATCGACGCCAAGGTGCGCCTGGTCGACGCCGTTCAATTCGATCAACGCCGCTCCACATACGACTTCGACATGATCGAATACCGCTGGGAGCAGTCGCTGTCGCCCGGCAACGAGCAGGCCTTTTACTGGGGCTCCGCCGCCGCCGACCAACAGGGCACGCGCAACTATATGGGCGTCAAAAGCGCCGCCATCGACGCCATGATCGCGGCCTTGCTGCGCGCGCGTGAGCGCGACGATTTTGTCGACGCCGTGCGCGCGCTCGATCGCGTGCTGATCTCGGGCTGCTATGTGGTGCCGCTGTTCTACCTGCCGCAGCAATGGGTGGCGCGCTGGACCACCGTCGAGCATCCGGCGCGCACCTCGCTGTACGGCTACCTGCCCGAGACCTGGTGGCATCAGCCGGCAAAGCAGGGATCCGCGCTGCAATGATCCTTGGGACAATCCTTGGCGAGCCGGCAGGCGGAGCGGCACAACCGCAACAGGGCGGAAGCCGCGTCACCATCGACGAGATTTTCCGCCGTGTCGCGCAGCGCCGGCCCGAGGCGCTGGCGCTTGCCGATGCCCCGAACCGCAAAACTTTCACCGACGGCGCGCCGCGGCGCCTCACTTTCGCCCAGGCCGACCGCATGGTTTCGGCGATCGCCGGCCGCTTACGTAAGATGCAGCTGCCGACCGACGCCATCGTCGGCATCCAATTGCCCAACATCGTTGAAAACATCCTCGCCATACTCGGCGTGATGCGGGCCGGTATGATCGCGGCGCCCTTGCCGCTGTTGTGGCGCCGCGCCGATGCGGTCGCAGCGCTCACGCGCGTCGGCGCCAAGGCGCTGATCACTTGCGGCCATGTCGGCAGCTTCAACCATTGCCAGCTCGCCATGCGGGTCGCTGCCGAAGTATTTTCGATCCGCTATGTCTGCGGTTTCGGCGCCGACCTGCCCGACGGCGTGGTGCCGTTCGACGATTTGTTCAGCGCGGAAAAACTCGACCCGGTGCCGGCGCTCGATCGCGAACGGGCGAGCAATCCGGCCGCCCATCTTGCCGCCATCACTTTCGACGTCGGCGAAGCCGGCATCGTGCCGGTGGCGCGCAGTCATCTGCAATTGCTGGCCGGTGGCCTCGGCATGCTGTTGGAAAGCCGGCTGGTGCAGGACGCGACCATGCTGTCGACGCTGGCGCCGTCGTCGTTTGCCGGCATTTGCCTCACCCTGCTGCCTTGGTTGTTGAGCGGCGGCAAGCTTTTGCTGCATCACCCGTTCGATCCACCGGTGCTGGTCAGCCAATGGCGCGGCGATGACCGTTGCGGCGCGCTGGTCGTGCCCGGACCCGTCGCGTTCCGGCTGGCCGAGGCCGGCGTGTTCTCGCGCACCGGTCCCGCCTGCGTGCTGGCGCCGTGGCGGTCGCCGGAGCGGCTTGGCTCCAGTCCAGACTGGCGCGAGCGCGACACCGTTCTGGTCGACGTGTCCATTTTCGGCGAGATCGCTGCCGTTGCCGCGCGCCGCGGCGCCAACGGCCGGCCGGCGCAGCTCCCGTTCGGCGGCATCGTCGCGCCGCGCGGCAGCCCGGGCGCCGTCGTGGTCGCCGAAGTGACGGCGACGGCCCACGGCACCGTGGCGCTGCGCGGGCCGATGGTGCCGCAGCACAATTTTCCGCCCGGCGCCGAACGCGGCGGCCAGCCGCATCTCGCCATCGGCCGCGCCGGCCTGATCGACAGCGGCTATGGCTGCCGGCTTGATCCCGGCGCGCGGACGCTTTTGATCACCGGGCCGCCGCCGGGAATCGTCAATGTCGGCGGGTACCGCTTCCCGCTGCATCTTCTGCAGGAGACGCTCGGCGGCCTCGATCCGCCCGCGACGCTCGCGCCCTTGCCCGATCCGCTGCTCGGGCAGCGCCTGATCGGCAATGCGGTGGACCGCTATGCCGTGCAGGCCGCGCTCAATGCCGCGGGCGTCAACCCGCTCGTGGCCGAGGCCTTTGTCGACCGCAGCGAAGGCCAGGCCCAGCCGCGGCTGCGCAGCACGGCCGGACGTTGACGCGCCATTAACAGCGCATTGGCTATTGTCGGGCGCCGTTCCTCTAATCCTGCATCCGGCCAGCCTGTATCCGAACATGGCGCTGCAAGGTCCGTTTGTCGTCGTTGCCGATAACCCGGTCGTGGATGTCGTAGCGGCATTGCGCGCCGAAGGCGCCTTCCCGATCATTGAAGCCGGTTGGGCGGATGCAGCCACCGCGCTCGCGTCCGTCGAGCCCGAAGCGATCGTGCTGGCCGAGCCGTGCGGCGAGTCTTTTCGCGCGGCCGCATTGGCGAAGGCGCTCGCCACTGCGGGCAAAAAACCCGATCGCGCCTTCACGCCCATCGTCGCACGCACGCGGGACGACGGCGCGGCCGTTTTGCCGGACGCGCTGGTCATTGCGCTGAACGCACCGGCCGAACGGATCAATCGCCGGCTCACAAGCCTTCTCCGAATACGTGCGCTGCACGCCACGGTGCTTCGCCGCACCACGACGCTCGCCTCGCGTGGCGAATTGCCCCCGGAACTGCCGTCGCGCGATCCGCTTGACGACGCAACCGTGCTCTTGATCGGCCGCGGCCGCTGCTTTCCGGCGCTCTCGGTCGCGCTCGGCGAGCGCGTCGGCCTGATCGGCGCGCTCAGCGTCGAGAGCGCGGCGCGCACCCTCAACGCCCGCGACATCGACGGCATCGTGATCGGCGACGGCTTTGGCCCGCGCATCGTCGAGGCGCTGCTCACCGTGCTCGCCGACGATGTGCGCTTTCGCGATCTTCCGGTCGCCGTGCTCGGCGGCCATCCCGCGACCATCGAGCCGTTCTGCCTGAGCCTGCCCAATCTCGAGCGCACCGCCGAGGGACCCGAGCGCCTGGTCGAGCGCTTCCTGCCGTTCGTGCGCGTGCACGCCTTCGGCCAGCGGCTGCGCCGCATGCTCGAATCGCTCGACGCCCACGGCATGGTCGATCCCGACACCGGGCTTTTGGCCAACGAGGCGTTCTGGCGCGATCTCAACCGCGCCGTCGATGACGCCGAGAAACGCGGCATCGGGCTATCCATCGCGCGGTTTTCCTTCGCGCACTCCAACCGCCGCATCAGCGTCGATGCCGCGCGCGTCTTGAGCCGGCTGATGCGTCAGGTGGATTTCGCCTGCCGCGAGGCCGACAATTCGATCTTCGCCGTGTTCACCGAGACCGATTTGCGCGAGGCCCATGTCATCGCCCGGCGCATCGCCAGCGTGTTGAAGAACACCATGCTGGCGCCGGAGAAAAAGCGCACCGGCATCGACGCCGCGGTGACGCTGGCGACCTTGAAGTCCAGCGACAGCGTCGATTCCTTGATCGCCCGGGTCGTCGGCGAAGCGCCGAAACGATGACGGACATTTGACGGTGGCGGCGTCGCCAAAGCCTGTTTGCCGCCAAAGCCCAATTCCCTCCATCGCGCAACATGGGCTAAGCTTGACGCCCAAAGACTCGACCAAGACTCGAAGGACAGCGTCATGGCGCAGCAAGTTCCAGCCGAAGAACCCGCACCGTCCGTCCATATCGACGTCGTCTCCGACGTGGTCTGCCCGTGGTGCTATATCGGCAAGCGCCGGCTCGAAGGCGCGCTGGCGCTCAGCCCCGACGTCACTGTCGACATCAACTGGCGGCCCTATTTCCTCAATCCCTGGATTCCGCGCGAAGGCATCGACCGGCAGACTTATCTGGAAACCAAATTCGGCTCCGTCGAGCGCTATGCCGCGATCGCCGAGCGCGTCGGCGCCGCCGCCGCCATGGAAGGCCTCGTCTACGCGCCCGACAAGATGAGCCGGCAACCCAACACGCTCGATTGCCACCGTCTCATTCTTTGGTCGCGCAGCGCCACCGATCCCGCGCGCATGAAGCAGCGCCTGATGGAGCTCTACTTCGCCGAAGGCGCCGACTTGAGCGATCCAAAGGTTTTGATTCAGGCCGCCGTCGATTGCGGCATGGAGGGCGATCTGGTGCGCCGCCTGCTCGCCAGCGACGCCGACGTCGACCGCATCGAAGGCGAAGCCAACAGCGCCAAGGAAGCCGGCATCGACGGCGTGCCCTGCTTCATCTTCGGCGGCAGCGTCATCGTCACCGGCGCGCAGTCGCCGGAATATCTCGCCAACGCCATTGCCCGCGTGTCCGGGCGCCATACGCGGATGCGGGCGTAAAAAGCCCGCGGTATTTTTCGGCGCGCTGCGCGCCCCTTCCTGCTCGTCGTCTATTGGTGTATCTTTCGGTTTCGCAACCGGACGAAGCGCTGGGGGCGAGACTACTAAAACCGCCATCAAGTCAATTTCCGACTGCTCTTTGGCGACATCAAAGGGAGAGAAATCATGACCATGAGAAGTTCGCTTCTTTTTGCGGCAATCATCGCATCGAGCGCACTCGTGAGCGTCAGCGCTTGGGCGCAGGATGCGGCCAAATGCACAACAGCCAAGGAGTGCACCGGTCCGTTGCCCATGATTTGCATGGTATGCCGCCACGGCCACGAAGAGTGTGCGCATTGGGCCTGCGTGAAGCACAGCTGCAAGGTTGAGATTTGCGGTCTCCACGGGTCCTACAAACCGTAGCCAAACAGGGCCGGCGTAGCGTTTAGCCGTTGCGACCCGCTGCGCTGCGACCGCACATTCACTGATAGCGTCACCACCGGGCTTGACCCGGTGGTTCATGCCGACATGCGGCGATCGAAGCGATCCGGTCGGCATGGCGCGCCGCTCAGCCATGGACGAAATTCGACGGCGGAAAGCGGCGCAAGCTCCATTCCGTGCTCGTCTGCGGCCGCAGGCGACGCGGGCCGCCGTTGATGACCGCGACGTGGGTTGCCTCCTGCTCGGCCCGCGTCAGCAGCGGCCAGTGACGCCCAAGACACGCGCCTGGGCCGGCCTCGCCGATGCAGCAATGATGCCGCCGGCAATAGCCGCGCTGGCAGCTGCGCCACGGTTGCGTCACCTGACAGAACAGCCCGCGGATCGCCGCAAAGGCCGCTTTGCGTTGCGCGCTTTCCTGTTCCGGCGTCAGTCGTTGCGGGGTGTGGGGACGATCATTCGATTTTTTGCGGCGCCGAGTTGGCATTGTTGTTTCCTTCTCTTTCTGTTCGCGCGACGATCGTGCACTCCCTCTCCCCGGAGGGGAGAGGTGAAATAGAGACTTATTCTCGCGACGCATCCGCGTCCGAGTTTTGCGCAAGCCAGTCCCACGTGTTCGCCTCCAAAAAAATAAGGGGAGGCAGAGCGCCGAAAGGCGCAAATCTTGGGCCGCATCGTCGGGTGCGGCGCGCGCTGAGCGCAGCGCGCTCGCCTTTCGGCGCTCCACCGCGGCGCTTGCTCCGGCCATGTACCGAAGCTCGATCCAGGCCGCGCTTCACGCGATGCAGCGCGCAGGCGTTACCTGCGCCTTGGCATCGCGCTTAAGCGAAGCACCTCGCGCGCCGGTCGTAATGCCGGCGGGGTCGATGCCCGGACCGCCCGAGAGCGGAGGTGACGAGCCGCCGCCCGCAGGAACCGCACCCGCCCCGTCAGTCGGCGTCACCAGTTGACGTCCCCTTACGTGGGCGGGATTCCGCAAGGCGGATGAACATAAGGTGCAACCAATTAAATGCCCGAACGAAGTCCATTATCGTATAATCACACTTACGTGCATGTAAAAATCACGCCGCCTTGGCGCCCTTCTCCGCGATCCCAACCAGCGTTCGCAAAATCCCAGTCGCGCCTTTGAGCCGCTCCGGCGCCGTATCCCACTCATCGAAGAACACCACCTTCATATCCGGCCGCACCCGCGCGCCTTCGGGGTGTTTGCCAATATAGGCGATCAGCCCCTCGGGATTTGTGAAAATATTCTCCCGGAACGCTAGCACCGCCCCCTTCGGCCCCACCTCGATACGCTCGACGTTGGCTCGCCGGCACAGCGATTTGATGGCGACGACTTGCAACAGATACTCGACCTCCTGCGGCAGCGGGCCGAAGCGGTCGACGAGCTCGGCGGCGAAGGATTCGATGTCGCGTTCGTCCTCGATTTCGGCGAGGCGGCGGTAGAGCGCGAGGCGGACCGGCAGGTCGGCGACGTAGTCTTCGGGGATCAGCACCGCCGTGCCGATGGTGATTTGCGGCGACCATTTTTCCGCAATCGGGCCGCTGAGCCCGGCTTTGAGGCTCATCACCGCTTCCTCGAGCATCTCTTGATAAAGCTCGTAACCGACTTCCTTGATGTGGCCGGATTGTTCCTCGCCCAACAGATTGCCGGCGCCGCGGATGTCGAGATCGTGGGAGGCGAGCTGGAAGCCGGCGCCGAGCGTGTCGAGCGATTGCAGCACCTTGAGGCGGCGCTCGGCCTGCGGCGTGATGCGCCGGTTCGCCGGCAAGGTCAGCAGCGCGTAAGCGCGCAGCTTTGCCCGCCCGACCCGGCCGCGTAGCTGATAGATCTGCGACAGGCCGAACATGTCGGCGCGATGCACGATGAGCGTGTTGGCGGTCGGGATGTCGAGGCCGGATTCGATGATGGTGGTCGACAGCAGCACGTCGAACTTGCCGTCGTAGAACGCGCTCATGATGTCTTCGAGCACGGTCGAGGGCATCTGGCCGTGGGCGACGGCGACGCGCACTTCCGGCACGTGCTTGTCGAGGAACGATTTCGCGTCGGCCAGATCCTCGATGCGCGGGCAGACGTAAAACGCCTGGCCGCCGCGATAGCGCTCGCGCAATAGCGCCTCGCGCACCACGATGCCGTCGAACGGCGAGACGAAGGTGCGCACCGCCAGGCGATCGATCGGCGGCGTGGCGATGATCGACATTTCGCGCACGCCTGACAGCGCCAATTGCAAGGTGCGCGGGATCGGCGTCGCGGTCAGCGTCAGCACGTGGACTTCGGCGCGCAATTGCTTGAGCTTCTCCTTGTGCGCGACGCCGAAATGCTGCTCCTCGTCGACCACGATCAGGCCCAAATCCTTGAACTTGATCGACTTGCCGAGCAGCGCGTGGGTACCGATGACGATGTCGATGCCGCCTTCGGCGAGGCCCTTTTTCACGTGGGCGAGTTCCTTGGCCGAGACGAGGCGCGAGGCCTGTGCGATGTGGACCGGATAGTCGCGCAGGCGTTCCTTGAAAGTTTTGGTGTGCTGGCGCGCGAGCAGGGTCGTCGGCACCACGACGGCGACCTGCTTGCCGTTCATGGCGGCGATGAAGGCGGCGCGCAACGCCACTTCGGTCTTGCCAAAGCCGACGTCGCCGCAGATCAGCCGGTCCATCGGCCGGCCGGAGCAAAGATCTTTGACGACCGCGGCGATGGCTGCGAGCTGATCGTCGGTCTCCTCGTAGGGAAAGCCGGCGCAGAACTCGTCGTATAAGCCGGCGCCGACGGCAAGCTGCGGCGCATCGCGCAATTGCCGCTCGGCCGCGATCTTGATCAATTCGCCGGCGATCTCGCGGATGCGGTTCTTCATCCGCGATTTGCGCGCCTGCCAAGCGCCGCTGCCGAGCCGGTCGAGCTCGACGTTTTGGCCTTCGGAGCCGTAGCGCGACAACAGCTCGATATTCTCGACCGGCAGGAACAGCTTGTCGCCGCCGGCGTAGTGAATTTCCAGACAGTCGTGCGGCGCGCCGGCAGCCTCGATGGCGCGCAGCCCATGGAAGCGGCCGATGCCGTGGTCGACGTGAACGACCAGGTCGCCGGCCGCCAGACTCGTCACCTCGGCGATGAAATTTTCCGCGCGCTTTGTTTGCCGGCGGGCGCGAACGAGCCGCTCGCCCAAAATATCCTGCTCGCTGATCAGTGCGACATCGGCGGTCTCGAAACCGGATTCGATGCCGAGCACGGCAAGCGCCACCTGGTGGCGCGGCAGCGCCAGCGCCTGCTGCCACGACGCGACGGGGGTGAGATTGACCAAGCCGTGCTCGGCCAGGACGTGCGCCATGCGCTCGCGCGAGCCGTCGCTCCACAGCGCGATCAGCGCGCGCTTGCCGGCGGCCTGCAGCCCGTGCACGTGTTTGGTCACCGCCTCGAACACGTTCTTGTTGGGCTCGCTGCGCTCGGCGGAGAAATTGTGGCCGGCGCGGGCGGCGATCTCGATCGTGTCGGCGGTGTCGGGCGCCGAGAACTGCGTCAGCTTCGCCAGCGCGGCGGTCTCCAGGCGCTCGCGCCATTCGGCTTCGGCGAGATAGAGCCGATCCGGCGGCAGCGGCTTGTACGGCGCCCCTGCTCCGGTTTGATCGAGCGCGTCTTTGCGCGCCTGATAGTAGTCGGCGATTTGGGCGAGGCGCTCGTGGGCGGCTTCCTCGGCCAGCGGCTCGATGGCGATGGGCGATGCGCCGAGATAATCGAACAGCGTTTCCAGCCGCTGGTGGAACAGCGGCAGCCAATGTTCCATGCCGGCGTAGCGGCGGCCTTCGCTGACCGCTTCGTAGAGCACGTCGTCGGGGGCTGCTGCGCCGAACGCCGCGACGTAGCCGGTGCGGAACAGCCGGATGGTGTCCGAGGTGAGCTGGAACTCCGCCATGGGCACGAGATTGAGCGCGCGCAGGTCGGCGTTGGTGCGCTGAGTTTCCGGATCAAAACTGCGGATCGATTCCAATGTGTCGCCGAAAAAATCGAGCCGCACCGGTTCTCCCATGCCGGGCGCGAAGAGATCGATGATGCCGCCGCGCACCGCGTAGTCGCCGGGCTCGCGCACCGTCGAGGCGCGGTTGAAGCCGTTCAATTCGAGCCAATGGGTGATGCCGCTCATCGGCAGCACGTTGCCCGGCGCCGCCGACAGCGATTGCTTGCCGACGATGTCGCGCGCCGGCACGCGCTGCAGGATCGCGTTCACGGTCGTCAGCAGCACCGCCGGGCGTTCGCGGCCTTTTACTGCGGCTAGGCGCGCGAGCGCGGTCATGCGCTGCGCCACGATGGCGGCATGCGGCGACACACGGTCGTAAGGCAGGCAATCCCAGGCCGGGAATTCCAAAATTTCGATGTCGGGGGCGAAGAAGCCGAGCGCGCGCGACAGCATCGCCAGGCGCGGGCCGTCGCGGCAGATCACCGCCGTGCTGATCGCCGGCGGCGAGGCGCCTGCCGCAATGGCGCGGGCCAGGTCGGCGATGACCAGGCCCTCGGCGCCGTCGGCAATGCCGGCGAGCGTCAACGGCCGGCCGGGTTTTAGCCGTGCCGCCGGCGACTGGGCCGAAATTTTTGCTGGCGCCGTCACCGCTCCTCCTTGGCGCGCGCATGAAAATCCTTGAGCTGGCGCAGCACGGCGGTGTCGTAGTTCGCCGGAATGCCGGCTTCGCCGCTGACCCAGGCATAAAGGTCGGAATTCGGCACTTCGATCAGCCGCTCGAAATCGTCCAGCGAGGGCTCGTCCAGTTTTTCGATATGGGCGTCGGCGAAGCGGCCGACGATCAGATCGGTCTCGCGCACGCCACGGCGCCAAGCGCGGAACAAAAGCTTCTTGCGCCGCTCATCCAGGCCCTCGCTCGATCGTTCCGTCATGATGCCTCCAAACGCCGAAAGCCCGGACGCGGCCGGGCGAGGGGTATATAGAGAACGGCTACTGGATTGTCATGGCCCGCGCAGGAGTCATGGCCCGCGCAGGCGGGCCACCCAGTAATCGGGGCGCAGAGTTTTGGTCCGCAGCGATAGCGATTACTGGGTCATCCGCCTTCGCGGATGATGACGGTGTAGAATACGCTCGATGCGGCCTCCGATCCTCAATCCGCTTTTCGCAGCCCTCTCCACCCTGCCCGGCATCGGGCCCAAGCTGGAGAAATTTTTCGCGCGGCTTCTGGGGCGCGAGGGCGAGCCGCCACGGGTCATCGACCTCCTCTTCCACCTGCCGA
Source organism: Xanthobacteraceae bacterium (assembly GCA_050010715.1). Taxonomy (GTDB): domain Bacteria; phylum Pseudomonadota; class Alphaproteobacteria; order Rhizobiales; family Xanthobacteraceae; genus BOG-931. The sequence goes on from JBEKKM010000025.1 coordinate 14,190, forward strand.
CCGGCTTCGTCGACCGGCGCAACCAGCCGAAGCTGAGCGAGGTTCGGCCCGATACCATCGTCACTGTCGCCGTCACCGTCGAGCGCCACCGGCCGCCGCCGCCGCACCGGCCGCGGGCGCCCTACAACATCGATACCTTCGACGACACCAACACGCTGACCATCACCTATTTCAACGCGCGCAAGGATTATCTGGAAAAGCTCTTGCCCAAGGGCGAGCTGCGCTACGTGTCGGGCACCGCGACGCTCTACGACGGGCACCTGCAAATGCTGCATCCCGACCGTGTCGTCGATGCCGAAGGGTTTGCCCGGCTGCCGCTGATCGACCCGGTCTATCCGTTGACCGAAGGGCTGCACCCGAACCAGGTGCGCAAGGCGGTCGATGCTGCGCTCGAACGCATCCCGAAACTGCCGGAGTGGCAGGACGCGGCATGGCTCGCGCGCAACCGCTATCCGGATTTCGCCGGCGCGCTGCGCGCAATCCATCGCCCCGAGGAACCGGAGGCGCTCGATCCGGCAAGCGCGGCATGGTCGCGGCTGGCTTACGACGAACTGCTCGCCGGCCAGCTCGCGCTCGCATTGTTACGCGCGCATATGCGGCAGCGTCCCGGACACGGCAGCGCGGCCGAGGGCCTGCTGCGCCAACGCGTCATTGCCGCGCTGCCCTACTCTTTGACGCCGTCGCAGCAGCGCGCGGTCGGCGATATCGTCGCCGATCTGGCGCAGCCACACCGCATGCTGCGGCTGTTGCACGGCGACGTCGGCTCGGGAAAAACCGTGGTCGCGTTGTTGGCGGCTGCCACCGTAATCGAGGCCGGCCGTCAGGCGGCGCTGATGGCGCCGACGGAAATTCTGGCGCGCCAGCATTTTGCCACCATCGCGCCGTTGGCCGCCAAAGCCGGCATCCGCGTCGCCATCCTCACCGGCCGCGAGCGCGGGCGCGACCGCCCCGAAATAATTTCGGCGCTCGCCGCGGGCGACATCGACCTGATCGTCGGCACCCACGCGTTGTTCCAAGAGGACGTGGCCTTTGCCGACCTCGCTTTGGCCATCGTCGACGAGCAGCACCGCTTCGGCGTCCATCAGCGGCTCGCGCTGACGCGCAAGGGCGAAGCGGTCGATCTGCTCGTGCTCACGGCAACGCCGATCCCGCGCACATTGGTGCTGACCTATTTCGGCGACATGGATGTCTCCGAATTGCGCGAAAAGCCCGCCGGCCGGCAGAAGATCGACACTCGCGCCATACCGCTGTCGCGGCTTGTCGAAGTCGAGGATGCGGTCGCCCGCGCGCTCGACGAAGGCCGCCGCGTCTATTGGGTATGCCCGTTGGTCGAGGAATCCGAATCCATCGATCTCGCCGCCGCCGAGGAGCGCTATGCGGCGCTGAAGAAACGCTTCGGCGCCGCGGTCGATCTGGTCCATGGCCGCATGCGCGGCGCCGACAAGGATCGCGCCATGGAGCGTTTCGCCGCGGGCGAGACGCGGCTCCTGGTGGCGACCACGGTGATCGAGGTCGGCGTCGACGTGCCCGAAGCAAGCGTCATGGTGATCGAGCACGCCGAGCGTTTCGGGCTGGCACAGTTGCATCAATTGCGCGGCCGCATCGGCCGCGGCGCCGAACGCTCGACCTGTCTGTTGCTCTACAAGGCGCCGCTCGGGCCGACGGCGAAGGCGCGCCTTGCGATTCTGCGCGAAACCGACGACGGCTTCCGCATCGCCGAGGAGGATCTAAAGCTGCGCGGCGAAGGCGACGTGCTCGGCACCCGGCAAAGCGGCATGCCCGGCTTCCACATCGCCCGCATCGAGTTTCACGGCAAGCTTCTGCCGGCGGCGCGCGACGACGCCGCGCTGATGCTGTCGCGCGATCCGCAGCTCAAATCGCCGCGCGGCGAGGCGCTGCGGGTGCTGCTCTATCTGTTCACGCGCGACGAGGCGATCCGGCTGCTGGAAGCCGGATGAACTATGATCGCGGCGCACCGAACCGGTTCGGTCCATCGGTGCCCCTGAAGCAGAACCAGACGATCAGCAGAATTGCGCCGATGCCGGTAAGCCCCAGCAAGAGCCACCACGCCGTGCGGTCGGTATCGTGCAGACGCCGTGCGGCGACGGCAAGACTCGGCAGGAATGTGACAAGATCGAAAATTGCGGTGATCGGCGACGCGGTGCCCGGATTATAGCCAAGGGCTGCGGCATCAATGATCATGGCGACGATGGCGCCGATGACCGTGAACAACACCCAGAACCAGTATTCCGACCGCACCGCCCGGCCGGAAAACGTGACGTAGTTGGAAAAACCGGATCTGATCGCTTGACCGAAATTCATGACAGCCCCCAGAGCGTTCTTTTGCCCAAGGACGATAGCAGACCGCGCGGAAGATCGCGCCGGCTTATTTGGCCGCCGTGGGCTCTGGGGTTCGCGCCACCTGAGCGGCGCGCGCGGTTTGCGCGAGCGTGGCGAGACGCTTCTGCGCGTCATCGCCGCCGGGCTGGATGATGCCCGCCGACATCAGAAGCTGCATCGCCGCCTCGACCGTGATGTCGAGATCGATTACGTCGCGCCGCGGCACATAGAAGAAGAACCCGGTGGTCGGGTTCGGCGTGCACGGCATGAAGGCGGAGACGTGCTCGGTCGCCGGCAGCCGCTCGGAGATTTCCGCGCTCGGCGATTGGGTGAGGAAAACCAGCGACCACATGCCGGGCGACGGAAATTCGACCAGGCCGACGCGGCGGAAGCTCGATCCCGAACTTGAGAACAGCGTCTGAAAAATCTGCTTGGCGGTGCGGTAGATCGGCCGCACGATCGGCATGCGGCTCAACAGACTTTCGCCGAGGTCGACGAGCTTGCGGCCGACCAGGTTGGCGGTGAGGAAGCCGAGCAGCGTCAGCGCCACAAAGGCGATGATCAGGCCGAGCCCCGGAATGTTGACCGGCAGATAGGTTTCCGGCCGGTACGTCACCGGAATGAACGGCCGCACCAGGTTGTCGACCCAGGTGACGAACCACCAGATCAGCCACAAGGTGACGGCCACCGGCCCGGCAACGATCAGCCCGGTCAGAAAATAATTGCGGATGCGGCTCACCGCGCTGGGCGCAGGTTTCGCCGCGGTTGCGGGCAAGCCTTGTTCGTTGTTGGTCATTCGGTCGCGCGTGTCTGCGTTGATCCTGAAAGCATATATGAGCTTCGGCCGCTTGGCACAGCGCCGTGGCGCGGCTCTATTCCACTGTCACCGACTTGGCAAGGTTGCGCGGCTGATCGACGTCGGTGCCCATGATGACGGCGGTGTGATAGGCGATGAGCTGCACCGGCACGGCATAAACCAGCGGCGTCACGGTGGCCGGCATGGTAGGCAAGGTGAGCGTCACCCACGGTTTCGAGTTGGCGGCTCGCGCGCCTTGCGCGTCGGTCAAAAGGATCAGCCGGCCGCCGCGCGCGGCGACCTCTTCCATGTTCGAGACGGTCTTTTCGAAAATCTGGTCGTAGGGCGCGATCACGATCACCGGCATGGTCTCGTCGATCAGCGCGATCGGGCCGTGCTTGAGCTCGCCCGCGGCATAGCCTTCGGCGTGGATGTAGGAGATTTCCTTCAGTTTCAGCGCGCCTTCGAGCGCGATCGGGAAGCTGGTGCCGCGGCCGAGATAGAGCACATCGCGGCATTTGGCGAGATCGCGGGCGAGCTCCATGATTTGGGGCTCGAGCGCCAGCGCTTCGGCCATATGCCGCGGTACTTCGATCAGCGCATGGACGAGCTTCTTCTCGTCGCTCTCCGCGAGCACGCCGCGGGCGCGGCCAGCCGCAATGGCCAATATCGCCAGCGCCGCCAACTGGCAGGTGAAGGCCTTGGTCGAAGCGACGCCGATTTCCGGTCCGGCCAAGGTCGGCATCACCACGTCGCTGTCGCGGGCGATGGTCGAGGTCGGCACGTTGACGATGGAAAGAACGTGCTGCTGGCGCTCGCGCGCATAACGGAGCGAAGCCAGCGTGTCGGCGGTTTCGCCCGATTGCGACACGAAGATCGCCAGGCCCCCCGGCCCGAGCGGCGCCGAGCGATAGCGATATTCGGAAGCGATATCGACTTCGACCGGCAGATGGGCAAAACGCTCGAACCAGTATTTGGCGACCATGCCGGCGTAATAGGCGGTGCCGCAGGCGGCGATCGAGAGGCGGCTCAATTTCGCAAAATCGAACGGTAGCGGCATCGGCAGCGCCACGCGCTCGGCCGCCATGTCGATGTAGTTGGCCAGCGTATGGCCGACCACTTCGGGCTGTTCGAAAATTTCCTTGGCCATGAAATGGCGATGATTGCCCTTGTCGATGTGCATCACGGAAGCTTGCGATTTCAGCATCGCGCGCTGCACGACCGCGCCCTGGGCGTCGTGGATCTCGGCCTTGTCGCGGGTGACGATCACCCAGTCGCCGTCTTCGAGATAGCTCACCGTGTCGGTGAACGGCGCCAGTGCAATGGCATCCGAGCCGACGAACATCGCGCCTTCGCCGTAGCCGATGGCGAGCGGCGAGCCTTTGCGCGCACCGATCAGAAGATTGTCTTCGCCGGCGAACAGGAACGCCAGCGCAAAGGCGCCGCGCAGCCGCGGCAGCGCCGCTTTGACCGCCTCGACCGGCGACGCGCCGCGCTCCATCTCCTGGCTGACCAGGTGCGCCACCACTTCGGTGTCGGTCTCGGTGACGAATTTGGCGCCCTTGGCTTGCAGCTCGCGGCGCAGCTCGACGAAATTCTCGATGATGCCGTTGTGCACGACGGCGAGACGCTCGGTGGCGTGCGGATGGGCGTTGTTCTCGGTCGGACGGCCGTGGGTTGCCCAGCGGGTATGGCCGATGCCGATGGTTCCCGACAGCGGCTCGAGCGCGAGCCGCGCTTCCAGGTTCTTGAGCTTGCCTTGGGCACGCCGCCGCGTCAGCACGCCGTGCTCCAGCGTGGCGACGCCCGCCGAATCATAGCCGCGGTATTCGAGGCGCTTGAGCGCATCGATTAATTGCGGCGCAGCAGGCTCGTGGCCGACGATTCCGATAATGCCGCACATGCCGGTAGAACTGTCCCCTTGCGCGTTAACCGTTAAAGCGCAGCCATTTTACCGATGAAAATCAAATAACGTGTCGCTTCATGACAGATTTCTTCGCCGCAAGCTTAATTAATCCGTGTCGTTCCAACGGCAAGGAGGAGCGTTCAATCGGCCGAATGGGCCTTCTTTTTGCTCAAGGATTTGAGCGCGCGCAAGCGCGCGGCCCAGCCTTCCTTAACCACTTGCCGGCCGCGGCCGACCGCCAGCGCCTCGGCCGGCACATTCTTGGTGATCACCGAGCCCGAGCCGACATAGGCGCCTTCGCCGATCTTGACCGGCGCCACCAGCGCCGAGTTCGAGCCGATGAACGCGTTCCCGCCGATCTCGGTGCGGTGCTTGGCGCGCCCGTCGTAATTGCAGGTGATGGTGCCGGCGCCGATATTGGCGTTGGCGCCGACAAACGCGTCGCCGATATAACTCAAATGATTGGCCTTGGCGCCGGCCTCCAGCACCGCCTCCTTGACCTCGACGAAATTGCCGATGCGCGAGCCGTCGCCGAGTTTCGTTCCCGGCCGCAACCGGGCAAACGGCCCGACCGAAACGCCCTTGCCGACATGGGCGCCGGCGAGATGCGAGAACGAATGGATGACGGCGCCGTCGCCGATTTTCACTTTCGCGCCGAACACTACATAGGGCTCGACCACGACGTCTTTACCGAATTTGGTGTCGGCGCAGAGGAACACCGTTTCCGGCGCGATCAGCGTCACGCCGGCGTCGAGCGCAGCCTTGCGCAGGCGCTGCTGCACGATCGCTTCGGCCTCGGCGAGTTGGGCCTTGGTGTTGATGCCGCGCACGTTGTCCTCCTCGGCTTCGACCGCGACCGTGCGCAGCTTCATGCCGCGTGCGATCTCGACCGCATCGGTGAGATAAAATTCGTGTTTGCGATTGTCGTCGCCGATCCGTTTCAGGATGGCGAGCGCGCTTTTGCCGGCGAGCGCCATGATGCCGCCGTTGCACAGACCGATTTTGCGTTCGCGTGGGCTGGCATCGGCCTCCTCGCGAATGGCAATGAGCTCGTCGCCCGACGTGATCAGCCGGCCGTAGCCGGTCGGATCGGCCGGGCGAAACGCCAGCACCGCAACGGCTGCGCCCTTGGCGAGCGGCGCGCGTAATCGCTCAAGAGTCTCCGGCTGGATCAACGGCGTGTCGCCGTAAACGACCAGAATATCGTCGGGTTTTTTGTCGATCGCGGCTTTCGCCGCCAGTACCGCGTGTGCCGTGCCGCGCCGTTCGCGCTGCACGAAAGTCGCGGCGCCGGGCAGCACGCGCTTTGCTGCCGCGGCGACCTCGTCCTGTCCGGGACCGACGACGACCGCCGTTGCCGTGGTGCCCGCCGCGCCGACCGCGGTCAGCACATGCGCCAGCATCGATTGCCCGGCCACATGGTGCAAAACCTTCGGCCGCGCCGAACGCATGCGCGTGCCCTCGCCGGCGGCGAGCACGATCGCAAGGCAGGTCCGAGCCTTCATCGCTTCCTCCGCGGCGCTGTCTTATCCGACCCGCCACCCAATCGAAAGCCGCGCGTGCAATTGCCGGCTGACGCCGCCGGAACGCGGTGCGACCGATAACCGATGGTCAGAATCTGCTAGATTTTTAGCACTGATTCGCCTCACGGCACTGCGGAGCGGCGGGAATGGCAGACGAAGTGCGGCTGGCGAAGGCGGACCTCAAGCGGCCGGCGGCTGCGGTTCCCGTCACCATGCGCGGCCTGTGGCGGCTTGTGGTCTGGGGCTCGACCGCCGCTGCTGTCCTATTGATCGCCGTGCTGTCGAGCCGCGGCGTCGTCGGTTCGCAGCGCGCGGCCGTTGCCGCGTCGACGCTGGGCGGCGCCGTCGCCGTCGTGCAACCCGTGCAAACGCCGCCGCCGGCAGTTGCGCGCGCATTCGATGCCCAGGCCGCCGAGACGAAAAAGCTCGCGGAGGCGGTGCGCGACCTCACCGCCGACAATGACGAGCTGAAATCGCGGCTCGCCGTGGTCGAGCACAGCGTCGACGATGTCACCGGCTCGATCGCGCGCCAGGCCAAAGCAACAGCCGCGCCGCCGCCGTGGCCAGAAAACGGACCGCCAGTGCCGGCCACGCCTGCGGCGATCGCCGCGGTCATCGCACCGGCTTTGCCGCTGCCGATGGAATACGGCGTCGACATCGGATCCGCGATCTCGATCCAGGCGTTGCGCGCGCGCTGGGCCGGTATCCGCTCCGCGCACCCGCAATTGTTCGATGGCCTGGCGCCGACGATTTCGCTCAGCGAAATGCCGCCGTCCAATCGCCCCGAATTGCGGCTGGTGGTCGGACCGCTGGTCAGCGCCGACGCTGCGGCAAGACTTTGCACGACGCTCGAGCGCTACCGGCTGACCTGCCAGCCGACGATTTTTGCCGGCCGGCATTTGACACTGGATTGAACGCGTCGCTGTTTTTTAGCCTAATAGCAGACGTAGACCCACTGACCCAGGTACGGGTCCCATTGCAAGCAGGTTCCGGTGCAGCCGGCGCAACCCAAGCAAGCGCCTCCTAAAAATACTCCAGCGCAAGCGCAGCCTCCCCTGCAGGCGCAGCGGCCACCAACGGCACAGCGACCGACAGCGCAACGGCCACCAGCGGGAGCGGCGCAACCGACGCCGACACCGGCACGAGCGCAGCCGACGCCGACAGCGGCGTGGGCGCATCCGCCGCCGACAGCGGCGTGGGCGCATCCGCCGCCTCCGCCGCCATGACCGCACCCGCCACAGCCGCAGCCGCCGCCGCGGGCAACTCTTATGCCTTGGCTCAGCGGGGGATTTTCCCTATCGAAGACTTGAAAGGTCGCCAGACTGACGTCAGAGATTTCCTCCTCGGCCAGAATAAATCGCCGTGCGTTGTCCTGCGACGGTACATTCGTTGCGGGTGCGGTTGCCGATGCGGCGCCAGTCATCGCCAGAGAAACCCCAGCTGCGCCCAATGCCAAGGCTGCCTTGCCGCGCTTCCGTTTGGAACTTCGCCTCGCCTGCGTCATGGTAAACCCTCCGCGTCAGCGTTTCGACCAAGGGACCCGCATCAACTTTAGCCCCCTGCGCCATGAACCGGCAAGATGTCGCTTTGGTTCCGCTTGGCCAAATGAACGAAGAAGGTGGGCGGTTTTGGCTTTCGGTCGTAGCGCAGGACTGAAGGCGTCGCCGATTTGGTGGCCCGGTCGCGAAGGGACAGGGACGCGGACACGGGTCGCGCCCCCGCAGGCCAGCTAGCAAACGTCAAAGCCTGTGCCGCGCCCGTGACAGCTATCACTGACTCGGGGTCTGCTGCGTCCGCTCCGCGGCGTCCGCAACGATTTTATAGGCGACCGCAAGCTCCGGATCGTTCTTCGCCACGTCCGGCGCGACGCTCGAAATGATTTTCATCATCTTCGCTTGCTCGTCCGGCGGCAGCTTGATCAGCTCACCGCCCGCCGCGGAATAGCTCGCCTCACTGTCCTTGACCGATTGCGCAGCGAACGTGTTGATAGCGAGCGACTGCGCCTTGGCGTCTTTTTCGATGATCTGTTGCAAGTCCTTCGGTAAGGAGTCGAACCAGCTCTTGTTGACCTCAGCGATGATGAAGATCGCCGGCTGACCCGTCTCCGTGACGTATTTCGCTGCGTCGGCCATATGGAAATTAGCGATCGGCCCGATTCCAGTGTCGGCGCCGTCGATGGCGCCCTGCTGAATGGCAGGCATGACATCGCCGAGAGACATTGCAACGGGCGTGACGCCGAGCCGCTCGAATGCCGCGCTTTGAAATTGCGAGGCGAAAATTCTGATCTTCTTCCCCTCGAAGTCGGCGAGATGACGTAGAGGCATCCTTGAAACGATTGCGGACTGCTCAGCCATGAACAACCCAACGCCATGCAGCCCCTTGTTGGCGCCGAACCCGAGCATCAGCTTGAGCACCGCGGGATCGGCCGCCACCCGCTGGCCGTGCACCTGTGAATTTACCAATCCGGGCGCCGCCATGACCTGAAAGCGTTGGTCGAGGCCTACCATGAATTCGGGCGGAACGACCTCCATCTGGATCGAGCCAAATTGCGTACCTTCGATCTGACGTGGGATCGAGCCGAGTTGGCTCGCCGGATAAACGTGGACCTTGATGCGGCCGCCGGAATCCTTTTCCACCGCCGCCCCAAAACGGTCCGCCCACGTGTCCGGAATATCGTGGATCGTTGGGGTCGAGATTTTCATCTCATAGGTTTTATCTTGGGATTTATCTTGCGCCCGCGCCGGACCGAGTTGCAGCGCCAACGCCATGGAAAGCGTGCCGGCGGCAACCATCGCCGGCGCGCGAATTACAGCCTTCGTGAGACGCATAGCCTTCGTGAGACACATATTGTCCTCCCTGGTCAGGTGCCGCCGGATGCCGGCGAATTTTTTTATTTTTTGAACGTCCGCGCCCGATGCTTGGTCGGGTTGCCCTGCGAAAGTCCATCACACAGTTTAATTGATCGGCGGTCGCGCTACCGACACGACTTGGTGAGTGCGTTCTTTTGACGCGATCCATGCGGCCGGTTGGGTACTTCAGACACTCCAAGGCTCAGGTGTCGGTGAAGGCCAACAACAGGGATAATTCTCGGTGCCGTCAAAGATCTTATGCCCTGGACATCCGGCGGCACCTGGAATTTACGTAGACCAGTCGATAAGGACCGCGACAGCCGCGATGAGGACTGCGATTGCGGTAGCGGTGAACGCGAACCATGGTTTCGACCGGCAGATGGCAAAGCCGGTGAGCGCAATGATGAGCAAGGCCGCCGCAATCAACTCGGCAATGAGGGCAAGTCCTTTCGGCGTGATCATTTGGGTTTCGGGTTCCAGCATCGCAATTCATATTGCGCGCGCCCAACGTGCCGATTGCGAACATAGTCGCGTCAGATTACGCAGCCCTGTCGGACAGGTTAAATGCACGTAAGATTCGGCACAACTTCCAGGGCGACACATCAAGCAGTTGGATGGAAGTGCAGCGGATCGCTGAAGCCCTGATCCGCCCGACTTTCCTGCAGTGCAGAATGTCGTTCCTGCCCATAGCGGACATTCGCGGCGATGCAATGACTTGTCAGTTTTCGGAGCAAAGCGGACTCGCGTAAGCCATCCGCCCGGAATCCCCGTTTTTGGGTCCACGCGGTCTTTCGCAGCTTCACCTTGCGCCGACGCGGCGGCAAAACTTTGCACGACGCTCGAGCGTTTCCGGCTGACCTGTCAGCCGACGATTTTTGCCGGCCGGCACTTGGCGCTGGATTGAAGCGGCACTGATTTAGCGGCCGAGGCAGTGGGGCCTCCAATCAGATGCCCATGTTCCGATATTGCTGCCACTTTCAGGGCACGGCGGACATGGCCGGACCCGCTGCTCGCACACCCAAGTCGCTTATGACCCTGAGCGTCACTTCGTCACCGTCAATTGATGCATTGCGAAAGATTCATTCGATCATCCCGTCGGCATGCCATCGGTCGCTTGCTCTTTGCTCATGCAAAAGGCTCATCTGACGATTATACGCGGCCGAAATCCGTCAGAATTCAAGCCTGGCGAAGCGGTGGCTTCCAACCCCGAGGAAGGTGATCGCGATCGCAGAGAGTACGGTGACGTCGGTGGCTATACCGAAGTACGAGGTATGGATGAGGAGCGTGCGCACGCCGTCGACCCCATAGGAGAGCGGGTCGATTGAGGCGAGCGCCCGCAGAAGCGGCGGAATATTCGTCAGCGGGTATAGCGCGCCGGACAGAAAGAACATCGGCATCACCAGAAAGTTCATTACCAGCTGGAAGCCCTGCATGTCGGTGACAAACGAGGCCACGGTGATGCCGAGCGCCGAAAACATCGACGCAGCCAGGAACATGACGAGGACTGCCGGAATGACGAGAGCCCAGCTGTGCGGTTCAAAGCCGAAAAGCAGTGTCAGCGCGAAGACGATGCAGCCTTGCGCGGTGGCGACACTTGCACCCCCGAAGGTGCGACCAAGCATGATGGCGACGCGCGAAACCGGCGCGACCAGCGTTTCCTTCAAAAAGCCGAACTGACTGTCCCAGATGATCTGCATGCCATTGAAGATTGACGTGAAAATGATCGCCATGCAGATGACGCCGGGAACCAGGAATAGCAGGTAGCTGCCCTTCCCGGCGCCCTGGGAGACGTTGCCGAGCCCGTAGCCAAGTGCGAGCAGAAAAAGGATCGGTTGGCCGAGCGCCCCCACGATGCGCGAGCGGGAGCGGAGGAATTTCTTCAGTTCCCGAAGCCACGTGATGTAGATGGTTCGCAGCATGAGCCGTCATCCTCCACGCGCGCGGCGCATCCTGCGCAGGTGTTCAAGTCCCGAAGCGCTCTCGTGCCGAATATCGCGTCCAGTCAATTCGAGAAATGCGTCTTCGAGCGATTCTTTGCCTGTATGCCGCTTCAACTCTTCTCCGGTGCCGGAGGCGACGATGCAGCCGTGGTCGATGATGGCGATCGTGTCCGCATTTCGGTCAGCCTCGTCCATGTAATGGGTGGTGAAGAAAACCGTGATCCCGTCGCTTTCATTCAGCCGCCCAAGATATTCCCACATGTGATTGCGGGTTTGCGGATCGAGGCCGAGCGTCGGTTCGTCAAGAAAAATGATTTTCGGATGGTGCAGAAGCCCGCGCGCGATTTCGAGGCGCCGCTTCATGCCGCCGGAAAACTCTCTCACATAGCTCCGGCGGCGATCGTCCAGGTCGACGAATTTGAGCAATTCGTCGATACGCGCCAGCCGCGTCTTGCGGGTGACGCCGTAAAGCGCGCCGTGCAGTTCCATGTTCTCCCACGCGGTAAGATCGTCGTCGAGAGAAGGGTCCTGAAAGACGATGCCGAACGAGCGTCGGACCGCATCCGGGTGTGTTATGGGGTCGTTGCCGTCGATCAGAATCCTCCCGGACGTGGGTCGCAGCAATGTCGTCAACATCTTGATCGTCGTCGACTTGCCAGCGCCGTTGGGACCGAGGAAGCCGAACGTCGTCCCCTGCTCGACCGACAGCGAAATTCCTTTCACCGCTTCCAAACGGCCGAAGGTTTTTTTCAAGTCCTTGACTTCGATGATGTTGGTCATGGCGAGGAGAGCCGTAGCCCCGAACGGCGAGTGTACATGTCATGGCCGACCTCAGGTTTACGCATCACGCCGCTCCTTAGAGGGAGGCGCGCGGATCGTACGGTTTTGCTGGCGCAAACTCCCCGGCAAAAGCGCGCTCGTGCAATTCCCAAGACGATGCGCCCGCCTTGCGCGCCGCGATCATCTTCTCGGGATCAATCTGCGCCCTCGTGGAACGCTCGCCGGACTGCGACGCAGTCCTCATGTGTTCCGTCGCCGTCCATTCATTGCCGTAGTTGTTGACGTTGAGCTCGACGCTGTTCTGGTCGGGGTCGGTGTAATAAAGCCCCGTCTGCAGGCCTTCATCGACCGCCATCATCGGCATGATGCCTACGGCCTTGAGGCGAGCGTAGGTGCCCAAGAGATCGTCGAGCGTCTGGTATTCGAACGCGACGTGCTGCACCCGGACGTGGCGCGGTTTGTCGGGATCAGGCACCGCGCCCGGCGCTTCGAAGAAGACGATGCGATGATGGACCTCATCGTTGCCGACAAAGGCCATCGCCGAAAACGGCGCCCGATTCTGTGCTCCGGGCGGCATCGATGCACGATAGTTGACCGTCATGCCCAAAACCTTGCGGTACCAATCGATCATGGCGTCCAAGTTGCCGGTGGTCACGCCATAGTGTTGCAGCTTCGGATGGATGATGATTTCAGTGTTCATTTGCATTCTCCCTTTGACGTCGAATAAGTCTAACGATTAGGCGCCATACAAATATGTTAGGCGACTAACTATGTCAATGATCGTTCTCACAAACGTGATCGACAAAGCAGGATGCATTGACAATCAGATAGTTAGGCGCCAAACTTATTGGCAAGGAGACAGCAATGGACAACCGGCAACCGGGCAAGCGCGGTCCGGGACCGCCGCCCGCGGTCATGGAGCAGATTCGCAAGCGTCTCTCGGCGAGAGAGGTGCAGGGGATGGAAACGCTGTTCGCGCTGCGCGCGACCGCCCAACAGGCCGACAACGCACTCAGCGAATGGATGGCGGGTACCGTGGGATCGGTGGCGCGTTACCAGATCCTGATGGCGCTGTGGGCGACCAAAGGAGATGGACTCCCGCACAAAGACATCGTCGAAGCGATGGGTGTAACCCGCGCCACCGTCTCAGGCCTCATGGCAGCCCTCGAACGGGAAGGCTTCGTGAGGTCGACCATCGACCGCGACGACCGCCGGAAACTGATTGCGCGCTTAACCCCCCGGGGCGAGGCGGTCATCAAGAAAGCATTTGAGGTCAACCTGGACCGATTTCGCACGCTGTTCGCGTCTCTGTCGTCGGCCGATCTGACCCGTTTGACGGATTTGCTGCAACGCGTCCGCGAGAGCTTTGGCGCGACGCCCCAGTGAGCGCAGTTTTTCTGCAGTGCAAAACGGTCGCTCTTGGCCGACCGCGTCATTTCGCTGCGATGCAGTGACTTGTCAGTTTTTGGAGCAAAGCGGACTGGCGTAAGTCATCCGCCCGGATTCGCCGTTTGGGTCCACGCGGTCTTTCGCAACTTCAGCTTCTGTGGTTATGGATTGCCGCAATGACGTCCGGGAATGCAATGAAACGCGCATTGTTCCTGCCGACTGCCCGCCAGACCAATTGGCTCTTGGTCGTCGGCTTTTTGTCGCTCGGCCAGGCGCTCTATCTGCGCTACATGGCGCTGGAGAACAACACCGTGGCGCTCGCCTGCCAGGCGGGCATGCGGACCTGGTTGTGCGATAGCTTCCGGCTGACGATCGTTCTGTTCAATCACAGCGTCTTCGGCTGGGTGGCGCTGGCCGCCGCGGCGCTCAATTTGTTCCGGCCCTCGATCGTGCTGGTGACGCTGGCGCTTGCCGCAACCGCCTTCGGCATCGTGCTGCACAACGCCGATCTCGCAGGCCTGGCGGCCGGCCTTCTCATTTTGAGTCTGGCGCGTCCCGCGCCCGCAGCAGAATGACGCTTAAGCCCGCAATGGCGGCGCAGAACCAGACCGCCTGCCAGTTGGCGAAGCTTTCGTTGACGGCGATGTAGCCGGCCGAGGCCATGAGCGCGGCGCCTGCGACCGTCTCGGCGACGGCGCGCGCTCCGCCCGGGCGCGGCACGGCGATCATCAGCACCAGGAACGGCACCACGGCAGCGGTCAGCGGCGCGAACGGAAAATCGCGGTAGCGCGGATCGAACACCAGCCCCAGCGCCGCCTGCAGCGCCAACAGAACGAGCACAATGAAGACACCGCCGAGCGCCCAGTGCAATCCGCCACGGCGCTCGCCGGCGCGGCTGAGAACGGCGGCGAAAGTCGGCAGCGCGCGGCCGACGGCGCAGGCGTCGGCGCATACGATGGGTGCTGCCGCGGCAAGGAGCGCAAACGTCAGCGAGCGCAGCCAGCCGCCGACGCTGTAGCTCTGGATCGGAATGGTCTCGACCGCGAGGCCGAACATCACCGCGGGCAGGAACGCGATTGCCGCGATTTTGGGCCACAAATGCGGCGTCGGATTTTTTCGCGGGCTGGCCGTCGCCGCTATGCCGAACGTCAAGGCCGCGAGCAGGATTCCGGAGAGCGCGCCGAAGAGCCAGTGCGGGTGATCGGACACCGGACCGCCGAGGGTGAATTTCGGCCCCTGGGTCGAACGGTCGAAAATGCCCCAGTACCGCCCGGTCGAGCCTTCCAGCGCGCGCTTCCAGGGTTGGTCGAACGCCTCGATGATGTTGACCCGGAAATTCTCGCGCTTGCCGAGCGTAAGAGTCTCTTCGATGGCGCGGGCTTGGTTCGACGGCGACGGCAGCGCGCCCTCGCGCATGCGGCCATGGCTCGGCCAGCCGAACTCGCCGATGACGATCTCCTTGTTGGGAATGGCCGCCACGACTTTTTTGCGGATGGCATCGACATGGGCCGCTGCGCGCGACGCCGGTAACGGAAAATCCTCCCAATAGGGCAGGATATGGATGGTGACGAAATCGACCGCGTTCTGCAGGTCGGCATAGCGCAGCCAGAACTCCCAAACGTCGGCATAAGTCACCGGCTGGGTGATCTGCGCCTTGACCTCGCGAATGATGGCGCCGAGATCGGGGGCCGACAGTTCGCCGCGCAAAAGCACTTCGTTGCCGACAATCACCGCGCGGATGACGTCGGGGTATTTTTTGGCGAGCGCCACGGTGACGGCCATTTGCGCCCGGTTGCGCGCGATCTTATTGGACAGCCACAACCCCTGCATGACTTTGAGCCCATAGCGCTGGGCGATTTCAGGAACCTTATCGAGGCCGTTCTCGACCGAATAAGTGCGGATGCAATCGGTGTAGCGCGCGAGGAATTTGAGATCCTCGTCGATCTGCTGCGGCGGCACTTGGGTGGTTTCAATCAGCGGGTCCTGGCCGTCGCGGTACGGCGCATAGGAGACGCAGTAAAGCTTCTCGCCCGCCGCGAGCGGTGACGGCGGCAACGCCACAGGCTTGCCGAGCCACCACCAGGCAATACCGATCGCCAGGGCTGTTATGGCAAAAAACGTAAGCGGCTGGCCGGCCAAGATGCGCGACATCCTTGTCGGATTAACCGCGGGAACCGATCCTGCCAAGGTCAACCTTGTTGCGCCGCCAAGTCTTGTTGCGCTCCCTTGCGTGCTGGACAAACGGGCGCAGTTAGGCTGTTGTCAGTGCGGCTGTGGCGCAAATCAACGCCGGAAAGGTGGCTTAGTCCCATAGCCGGAAACGTCCGTTTCATCAGCGCAAACAGGTTAGAGATCCCAGTCAAACCCATGTGCCATCGTGTGTTTCGCGTTGCGTTAGGTCTATGCCTTGCGATCGGGCTCGCCTCGGCCCCGGCGGCACTGCTGGCGGCCCCGGCACTCGCCCAAAGCACCGATGCCAAGCCTGCCGATCAGGCCCCGGCGAACGGCCAGGAGCCGGCCAAGGAGCCGCAAAAGGTCGATGAATTTGCCGAAGCCCAGAAGGCGCTGGGCGGGCCCGCGGGCAATCCCGAATGCGTCTGGCTCGGCCGCCGGGTGGTCAGCCTGTTGTGGCGCGACGATCTCGATACCGCCTTCCGCCATCTCGACCTCTACGACCGCTTCGGCTGCCCGAGCGGCCATATCCAGGCGACCTTCCGGTGCCTGCTCCTGCATTCCAACAATATCGATCCGAAGGCCGCCGACAGCCTCAATGGGCGGGTGAATTCCTGCTGGATCAATCCGACTTTGCAGGTGAACCCGCCACCCGCCGTCCCCGCCGCTCCCGCCGCGTCGGTCCCAAGCCCGACCACGAACCGCTAGAGGCGGCCGCTGCGCGGCGCTCGGCCGCGCGCGGAATTTCTCGCAACATCACGGCGCGTTGTCTTGAATTCGCCATGCACCAGCGCTACTTGTTTGTTCGCCGCTCGCAAGGTAGCCTCATCGCCTTACGACCAACGTCGAACCTTGGGGACAGGTTCGGGCCTGTGTATCCTTCGCCCCGCGTGGTTGAAAGTCGATGCGCACCGTCGCCGCTGTACTCGCGCTGGTCGCGTGCGTGCATGCTGGGCTGTGGGCACTGCTAAGAACAAATGAGACTGCGCCGGATTTCACCGGTCAGCTCGCGAGCGTCTCCTACTCCCCGTTCGCGGATTCTTCGCACCCCGACACCGGTCAACGCCCCACCGCCGAACAGATCCGGGCCGATCTGAAGGCTATCGCGCCCTATACGCGGGCCATCCGCACCTATTCGTCCACCGGCGGCGCCGAGCTCGTGCCGCCGATCGCCGCCGAGTTCGGCCTGAAGGTCACGGTCGGCGCCTGGATCGACAAGGACAAGGAGCGCAACGAGCGCGAAATCCGCTCCGCGCTCGATCTCGCCCGCCACAACAGCAACGTCAACGCCATCGTCGTCGGCAACGAAACCACGCTGCGCGCCGAGATGACCGTCGACGACCTGATCCAGCTCATCCAAAGGGTGAAGCGGCAGAGCCCAGTCCCTGTAACTACTGGCGAAATCTGGACGGTCTGGATCGACCATCCGGAGCTCGCCTCGGCGGTCGACTTCATCGCAGCGCATATCCTGCCGTACTGGGAAGGCTTCGATTATACCCACGCGGTCGACCACACCATCGAGTTCTACGACAAGCTGCGCCAGATGCATCCGGGCAAGCGCATCGTCATCGCCGAGTTCGGCTGGCCGAGCGCGGGTTACAATTTCCATGACGCCAATCCCGGCCGCATGGAACAGGCCGCCGTCATCCGCGATTTCGTCCATCGCGCCGAGGCCTATGGCATCGACTACAACATCGTCGAAGCCATCGATCAGCCGTGGAAGACGTTTGAAGGCGGCGTCGGCCCCTATTGGGGACTGTTCGATGCCTCGCGGCAGGCAAAATTCTCCTGGACCGGCGTGATCACCGACCCCGACTACATCAAGCGCGCCAGCCTCGCCGTCCTTCTCGGCGTCCTCTTGTCGTTGCCGATCCTGGCCATGAGCGGGGCGACCGCGGCGCAGGCTTTGCTGTTGGCGGCGTCCGCCAACGCGGTCGGTGCCTGGTTTGCCGCTATCGTCGCCTTCTGGAAGGGCCATTACTTCGTGCCCGGTGCCGCGTTTGCGCTCGGGCTGGGCATCCTGCTTCTCATCCCGCTGGTCGCCATCACGCTGGCGCGGTTGGAGGAGATCGCGGTCATCGCCTTTGGCCGCGGCCCGCGACGGCTCGCCAACGCGCCGTCCCTGGTGCCGAGCCAGGACGGCTACACCCCGAAAGTGTCCATCCACGTCCCGGCCTGTCGCGAAGCGCCGGAAATGCTGGTGCAGACGCTGGATGCCGTCTCCCGCCTCGACTATCCCAATTTCGAATGCGTGGTGGGGATCAACAACACGCCCGATCCGGCGTACTGGGAACCGGTCGAGGCGCACTGCCGCACGCTCGGCGAACGCTTCAAATTCATTCGGGTCGATAAGCTTGAAGGCTACAAGGCCGGCGCGCTGCGCGTGGCGCTCGAGCACACCGCAGCCGACGCCGAAATCATCGGCAGCATCGATGCCGACTACGTTGTCGAACCGAACTGGCTCAAGGATCTGGTGCCGCTGTTTGCCGATCCCAATGTCGGCTTCGTGCAGGCGCCGCAGGACCACCGCGACGGCGACCGTTCGGTAATGCACTGCGCTATGAACGCGGAATATGCCGGCTTCTTCGACATCGGCATGGTGCAGCGTAACGAGGTCAATGCCATCGTCATGCACGGCACCATGGCGCTGATCCGGCGCTCAGCGCTCGAAGCCGCCGGCAATTGGGCGACCGACACCATTGTCGAGGACACCGATCTGGGCCTTGCCATCCTCGAGCACGGCTACACCGCCCACTACACCAACCATCGCTACGGCCACGGGCTCTTGCCCGACACCTTCGACGCCTATAAGCGCCAGCGCCAGCGCTGGGCCTATGGCGGCTTCCAGCTGTTGCGCAAGCATTGGCGGCGGCTGTTGCCGCGGGTCGATGGACTGACCCGCGAGCAGAAGCGCGAATACGGCATCGGCTGGCTCAACTGGCTCGGCGCCGACAGCATCGGCGTCGTCGTTGCGCTTTTGAACATCGTCTGGGTTCCGATCGTCGCGTTCGCCAATATCGCGGTGCCGGATCGCATCCTGACGCTGCCGATCATCGCCACCTTCACGGTGTCGGTGATCCATTTCATCACGCTCTATCGGCTGCGCGTGCGGGTGTCGGCGGGGCAAATGCTGGGCGCGGTCTGCGCCGCCATGGCCGTGCAATGGACGGTGGCGCGCGCCGTCGGCATGGGCCTCATCAACGAGAGCGTGCCGTTCCTGCGCACAGCCAAGGGCGGCGGCACGCGCAAGGGCCCGGATTTCCCGGCCTTCTGGGAGGCGGTGATCGCGGTGCTGCTCTTAGTCGGCGCGCTGACGCTGGTGGTCACCAATTACAAGCAGGTCCACGAGATCAATATTTTCGCGCTCGTGCTGGTGGTGCAGAGCCTGCCGTTCATCGCCGCCGTCATTCTCGGCAGCATCGAGGGCACGCGCTTCAACTCGTTCGCCTACTGGCGCGCTGTAGAGGCCAGGGCGGCGGCGCTCTTGCCGCAACTGCAGCAGCGGCAAGTCATCGCCGAGCCGCCAAAGCTGCCGGCCGAGAACCGCATCGAGGCGGCGCAGTAACTTGTCATTCCGGGGCGCGCCAAAGGCGCGAACCCGGAATCCATAATCACTGTCATCCAAGAACGGGACGAACGCAGGAGAATACTGCTGTTGCGTCTGTGGTTATGGATTCCGGGTTCGCCGCTTCGCGGCGCCCCGGAATGACGGCTATCCCGCCAGCGCGCTTTCGGCGAGCCGCACCCAGTACGACGTCCCGATCGGAATCACCTCGTCGTTGAAATCGTAAGCCGGGTGATGCAGGCCGGCGCTGTCGCCGTTGCCGCAGAAGATGAAGGCGCCCGGCCGCTCGTTGAGCATGAAGGCAAAATCCTCCGCCGCCATGCGCGGCGGCGTGGCGGTGTCCACCTTGTCCTGGCCGGCGATCTCGCGCGCCACGGCGGCGGCAAAGGCAGTCTCCCTCTCGTGGTTCACCACCACCGGATAGCCGTTGGTGTAGGTGATCTTCGCCTTGGCGCCATAAATCCGCGCGGTGCCTTCGACGATAGCGTTGATGCGCTCGCGCAGCAGATCGCGGACCTCGACCGTTAGCGCCCGCGCCGTGCCGCGCAGCTTGGCGTGCTGCGGAATGACATTGTCGGTATGGCCTGACTGGAACATGCAGATCGACACCACCGCGGCTTCCAGCGGATCGACATTGCGCGCCACCACCGACTGCAGCTGGTTGATGATTTGCGCGCCGACCAGGATGGTATCGACGCTCAGCTGCGGCCGTGCCGCGTGGCCGCCCTTGCCTTCGAGCTCGATCGCAATGTGATCGGCGGACGCCATGATCGGCCCCGACCGGATGGCGAATTCGCCGACCGGGAGGCCGGGAAAATTGTGCATGCCGTAGACTTCCTGGATGCCGAAGCGGGTGATCAGGCCGTCCTTGATCATGGCCTCCGCGCCGGCGCCACCCTCCTCCGCCGGCTGGAAGATCATCACCGCGGTGCCGGCGAAATTGCGCGTCTCGGCGAGATATTTGGCGGCTCCGAGCAGCATCGCGGTGTGGCCGTCGTGGCCGCAGGCGTGCATCTTGCCGGGCACCGTCGACTTGTACGGCAGGCCGGTCTCCTCCTCGAGCGGCAGCGCATCCATGTCGGCGCGCAGCCCAACCACTTTGCCGCCGGCCTTGCGGCCGCGGATGATGCCGACGACCCCGGTGCGGCCGATGCCGGGCACCACTTCGTCGCAGCCGAAACTCTTGAGCTTGTCGGCGACCGACGCCGCCGTGCGATGCACGTCGTATTGCAACTCCGGATGGGCGTGCATGTCGCGACGCCAGGCGGTGATCTCGTCGTGCAGGTCGGCGACGCGATTGACGATCGGCATGGCATGGCTCCTCGCTCGGCGGCTTACCCGGCGGTCAAAGCTAATCTAGCAAAAGCGTCACAAAAAGGCGCGCAAGGCTGGTAAAGCCTGAAGCTTTTAAGTATCTGATCCGGCTTGGGAGCGCGTAGCTCAGTTGGTAGAGCACGTGACTTTTAATCACGGGGTCCAGGGTTCGAATCCCTGCGCGCTCACCACTCCGATCATGGCCATTTGCGGCGATCGTTCCCGTGAATTTTCCTGCTTTGAATCCGTGGCTTGCAAACACTTTCTCAAGCTATTTGCGACAATCATGTGACCGTCGATGCATCGGCATACGGGGACGGGGGAGATCGTAGACGCAGCGTATCCGCGGCGGTCTCCCCCGGACTAAACTTTGCCGGCCGAAAACGCTATATCCCGGCGCCCGACCAATCGGATCACACCACAATGGCAGACCGCGACGGCCAGGACGGCAGCCAACGGCGCTCGCTGATCGCGCTGGGCGTGGTGGTTGTCCTCTTCCTGCTCGGCTGGCTGTTGGCCCACGAACTCTATGCGTCGGGAAAATTGGAAGACTGCCTGATGTCGGGCCGCACCAATTGCGTGCCTCTGGATACGCACAGCCGCTGATATTCAAACCCGGTGTCGAACTCGAAACCTGCCGTTTTGTTCCGGCGTACCGGAACCTTCCACAGCCACGGGAGTTTCACGAAGGCGTCGCGGCGGTGCCATACCCGGCCCGCAACATGCGCGGCGATTGGGTGCGGTGAGCGAGCGTCGAGGAGGGATCGATGATCGTACAATCCGCGTGTGCATCGACACGGGTTCTTGCGACCGAAGATTTACGCCGGCCGAAATGTCCGAACTGCGGCAGCGTCCTTCTGATCGCCGAGGAGTCCCGGTTCAACCTTCGCGGCCGTATCGACCATGCCTGGTCATGTGACGCCTGCGGTACTGCGTTCGTCACTTCGATCAGGTTGCGGCGGCGGGCCTCGCAAGGTGTCGCCTATCCGTCTGATCCCGTTGAGTAAAATTCCGCGTATCGAGGCGAGCATGGTGTCGCATGCCCGGGCTGCTGGCCGCGGCCAAGTGGTCAAGACTGCCGGAACAGGCAATAATCGTCACCAAGGCGGTGTTCGTATTCATTACCGCGAAACAGTCCACAAGGAGGGACCCCATGCGTCAAACGTTTGATCGCCGATCGATATTGGGACTTGCAGTTGGAAGCGCCGCCGGCGTGGTGCTCGCGTCATCCGCCAAGCCGACTTACGCGGCCGGCACGGCCTACAAGGCGACGATGGACGGCAAAAGTGAAGTGCCGCCCACGACCAGCAGCGGCACCGGCACGGCCACCGTGACCTACGATCCGAGCACCAAGATGGTCACCTGGGAGGGCAGTTTTTCAGGGCTCTCGGGACCGGCCACCGCGGCGCACATCCATGGTCCGGCCGAAGCTGGCAAAAATGCCGGCGTCATCGTTCCGCTTTCTCAGGCGGGCACGCCTTTCACCAGTCCGTTCAAAGGCTCGGCCACATTGGCCGATGACAAGGCGGCGGCGCTTGCAGCGGCGCTGTCATCCGGTCAGGCCTATGTCAACGTCCACACCGCGGCGAACCCCGGCGGTGAGGTGCGCGGCCAGCTGAAGAGTTAAAGCGCGCTGGCTTGTTGCGTCGGTACCAGTCGCGATTTGTGTCACCCGCCGGTCCTGCGTATCACGGACCGGCGGGTACTTTTTTGTTCGCCGGGCAACGAGGCCGCGCTACTGCTTGGCAATGCCCGCCTGCGCGATCACCTTGCCCCATTTTTCGATATCGGCGCGCATGCGCGCATCGAGCTCGGCCGGCGTTGACGCTTTGGCGTCGATGCCGAGATCCAGCGCGTGCTTCTTCAAGTCGGGGTCGGCCAGCACGTCGTGCAGCGCCTTGTTCAAGGTCGCAATGATGGCGTCGGGCGTCCCCGCCGGCGCATAAAGCCCGTTCCACGCCGTGACGTCGAAATTGGGCACGCCGCCCTCCTGCACTGTCGGGATGTTCGGCAATTCCGGCGAGCGCTGCGGCGCGCTGGTGGCGATGGCGCGCGCCTTGCCGCCGTCGAGCGTCGGCTTGAGCGCAGCATAGAAATCGATGTCCATCTGGATGTCGTTGCGCAACAGCGCCACCACCACGTCGGGCGAACTGCGGAACGGCACGATCACCACGTCGATGCCGGCCATCGCCTTGAACAATTCGGCGGTGAGGTTTTGCGTTGAGCCGACATTGATGGTGCCGACATTGAGCGTGCCCGGCTTTTCCTTCGCAGCTTTGAGGAAATCGCCCAGCGTCTGGTACGGCGATGCCGCGTTGACCATGAAGTCACAGGTGAAATAGCCGATGGTGGAAATCGGCACGAATTGCTTCAGCGGATCGAACGGCAGGTGGTTGAACAGCGGCACGCTGATCGCGGTGCCGTTGGTGAGCAGCGTCAGCGTATAGCCGTCGGTGCCGCCCGACAGCGCGGCGCGGGCCGCGGCGATGCCGCCGGCGCCGGGCATGTTCTCGATGAAGAAGTTTTGCCCGAGTTTTTCGCTCAAGGCTTGCGCGACGAGGCGCGCCGTGACATCGGCGACGCCGCCGGGGCCGAACGGCAGGATCACGCGCACCGGATGATCCGGATATTTGGCCTGCGCGCGCGCCGCGGGAGCGGCAAGGCCGGCGGCCAGCAATGCCAGCGAAAAGTCCCGGCGCGAAGGTCGCAATGGCGTTTGCTTCATACAGCAAATCCTATTTGAGCGTCTGAATTGTGAAGCGACGGTGTAGCGTCATTCGCTGCCAAAGGCGCGGGCCGATGCTGCGACATTACGTCCGTTAGTTTCGTGGTTACGATTCTGGGTTACGATTCCTGGCGGTCGCCCTTCGCCGCCCATTGCTCACGGGTCAGCGCGAGATAATCGGCAAAACGGCCGGCCGCGATGGCCGCGCGCGCGCCCGCCATCAAGTCCTGGTAGTAGTACAGATTGACGATCGACAACAGTGTGCCGCCGAGCGCTTCGCCGCTGCGGAACAGGTGATGCAGATAGGCACGGGAAAAATCG
This sequence comes from Xanthobacteraceae bacterium, assembly GCA_050010715.1. GTDB lineage: Bacteria > Pseudomonadota > Alphaproteobacteria > Rhizobiales > Xanthobacteraceae > BOG-931. The sequence goes on from JBEKKM010000025.1 coordinate 37,810, forward strand.
CGCGCCGCAGGACACCGGCTTTCAGCGTCGAGCGGCCGCGGATCCTCGGCGTGGTGCGCGTTCTTGATGTTGATCGGACCAAAGCGCGTGAACGCCAGGCCGTGGCGGCCGTTGCGCGTCGGCAGGACGCAATCGAACATGTCTATGCCGCGGGCGATCGCTTCGAGAATGTCGGCCGGCGTGCCGACCCCCATCAGATAGCGCGGCTTGTCGGCCGGCAGCATCGGTGCCGTTTCGGCCACGACTTTGAGCATCACGTCCTGGGTTTCGCCGACGGCGAGGCCGCCGAGCGCATAGCCGTCGAAGCCGATCGCGGCGAGTGTACGCGCGCTCGCCTCGCGCAAATTCTGATCGTCGCCGCCTTGCACGATGCCGAATAGCGCCTGGCCTGGTGCCGCCTTCTCGAAGGCGCGCTTGCAGCGCTCGGCCCAGCGCAGTGAAAGATTCATCGCGCGCTCGATCTCGCTGCGCTCCGCCGGCAGCCGCACGCATTCGTCGAGCTGCATGGCGATGTCAGAGCCGAGCAAAATTTGCACCTCGACGGCGCGCTCCGGCGTCAATTCGATCATGGCGCCGTCGAGATGGGAACGGAACGTGACGCCCTGCTCCGCCACTTTGCGTAAATTCGCAAGCGACATCACCTGGAAGCCGCCGGAATCGGTCAGGATCGGATGCGGCCAGCGCATGAAAGTGTGCAAGCCCCCGAGCGCCGCGACCCGCTCGGCCGACGGCCGCAGCATCAGGTGATAGGTGTTGGCGAGCATGATGTCGGCACCCGACGCCCGCACATCGTCGTGATGCACGCCCTTGATCGCCGCCTGCGTGCCGACCGGCATGAAAGCCGGCGTGCGCACGACGCCGTGCGGCGTCGCGATTTCGCCGGTGCGCGCGGCGCCGTCGGTGGCGGTCAGGTGG
>JBEKKM010000026.1:0-38351 GCA_050010715.1 Xanthobacteraceae bacterium
TCCATTGTCTCGCCTAGCCGCTCATGCCGCCGGGCTGCCGTTCGAACTATGTTTCAATCATAGCATTTGTAAGGTGACATTAGCCGTCCGCGCGCTGTGGCCGGCAATAATTTTTTCGGTTGCCCTGGGTGGCAAGGACGCGGCCTTGCCGGCGTAAGGCGTGTCGCTTTTTTGTTGACATATGTCTCCACTTCAGTTACGATAGCCAATGCTCGCTCGTCTGAGGGCGTTTCTCGAGACGATCCCTGAAACGGAGCGAGTGCGGTTCCCGCGGGCGGCTTCGTAACCCGCTCCCGGGCGGCCCTGGGAAGACGCCCGGCCGGCACTATGACCGACCTGCGGGAAGCCCGTTGGACTGGGATAGGCGGAGACGGATAACGCCCGTCTTTTAGCCGCGTCCCAGGAAGCGCGGCCTGGGGCTGAGCGGTGGCGTTCGGTCGCCTAAGCAAGAACCGCGGCGGAGCGCCGGTAGGCGAGCGCGCGCCGTCATCGCGCGCCCACGCCCCGAGCGCGGAGCGCGTGGTGACATGCGCTCAGCGTGGCGTGGAACGGGACAGTTGCGCCTATCAGCGCTCCGCCCCCTCAGCTTTTTCTGAGGGAAGAGATTACGGGCAGCGAAATGGAAATAGGGAAGAACGAATAGAACGAAGCGAATAGAGAAAAATTTCGATCACTTGCAAGTCGATTTCGCAGACTCCGATGCGATGTGCTGAGAGAGCGCCGCCACTTTCCGCCCCCGCGACAGCGGGGGAGGGGGACCACTGGAGTTCGCGAAGCGAGCGAACCGTGGTGGAGGGGGCGCCGGACTCGGAGCTTCGTTCTCGGTGCAGACCCATTACAGCGGCGGAGCTGCTTCGTTTTACTCGAAAGGAAACGAGCAAGCTTGATGTCAGCGCACGACGGAAACTTTTGTGCGGCGTTGAATCCAGCGCCCCCTCCACCACCCCTTCGGGGTGGTCCCCCTCCCCCGCTATCGCGGTGGCGGATGGCAGGAGCCCCGCTAGCGCGCCGCAGGTGCCGGCGCCTGATGGCCGTCGAGCCCGATGCCGGTGAGGTGGCCGAACAGCGCCTCAAGCTTCGCCCGGTCGGCTTGCGGCAACGGCGGCTTGAGCAGCGAGGCGACGTTGCTGCGCAGGTGCGCGGCGTCGCCGGTGCCGAACAGCACGACGTCGACGCCCGGTTCATGGCGCGCGAAGCGGTAGGCCGCCTCGATCATGTTGGCGGCGCCGGCCTCGTGCACCAGGAAGCCGAGCGGATCGTCGGTCTCGCCGAGCCACGGCTCGACCAGACCCTTGGCGGCGAGCGCCTTCATCTCGCGGGCGACGCGCGGCGGATCGGCAAAAATGCTGCGCACCGCGAACATCAGCAGCGTGCCGATGCCCTTAGCGCGCGTCGCCGGAAACACGTTTTTCCGCGCGCCCTGGTGCATCATGTGGAAGCCGACCATGAACACCTCCCAGACCGGATCGTTCACCGCGCGCTTGAGCGTCTCGTTGGTGTGATCGAGGATCGGATTCTCTGTGAGCCCGATATGCCGGATCTTGCCCTTCGCCTGCTGCTCGAGGAGCGCGGGAGCCAGCGTGTCGCGCGCGTAGTCGTACATGAACGGATCGACCGCATGCAGATTGAACACATCGACATAGTCGGTGCCCATGAGGCGGAGCGAATTGTCGAGGCTCGCGACCACGCGCTCCGGCGACCACCATTCGTTGTTGCGGTGAACGGTGCTCTTGGTCGCGACCACGACCTTGTCGCGCGGAATCGATTTGAGCGCCCGTCCGACCACGCCCTCGGTGCCGTAAGGCGGCGCGGTGTCGATGAAATTGACGCCAAGCTCGACCGCTTCGCACACAAGCCGCGCGGCCTCGTCCTCGCTCTTACCGGTCTTCAGACCCATCCGCGAAAAGCCGCCAGTGCCGAGCCCGGCAACGCTGACGCGCAGGCCGGTGCGGCCGAGGGTGGTGTAGTGCATGTGTTGCTTCCTATGGAGATCAGCTTGAAGGACAAATATTGGTCGGCCCCGACACCTTGCATTTTGCTGCCGGCGTCTCAACCCGTTGACCCGCCGCGCCCTTTCGTGTCACGTCGCGCGGCCTTAAATAATTGCCGGAAACGACTGCGAATCAATGGCTACCGACCGCTACAACGCCGCTGAGGCCGAGGCCCGCTGGCAGAAAATCTGGGATGAGCGCGGCATCTTCGCGACGCGCAATGAGGACGTGCGCAACAAGTACTACGTGCTGGAAATGTTCCCCTACCCGTCCGGCCGCATCCATATGGGCCATGTGCGCAACTACACCATGGGCGACGTGGTGGCGCGGGTGAAGCGGGCGATGGGGTTCGACGTGCTGCATCCGATGGGCTGGGACGCCTTCGGCATGCCGGCCGAGAACGCGGCCATCGAGCGCAAGGTCCATCCCAAGACGTGGACCTACGACAACATCGCGGCGATGAAGAAGCAGCTCAAGTCGATGGGGCTGTCGCTCGACTGGAGCCGCGAGATCGCGACCTGCGATCCGGCCTATTACAAGCACCAGCAGAAGATGTTCCTCGATTTTCGGCGTGATGGCCTGGTCGAGCGCGAGAACCGCAAGGTGAACTGGGATCCGGTCGATCAGACCGTGCTCGCCAACGAGCAGGTGATCGACGGCCGCGGCTGGCGCTCGGGCGCGCTCGTCGAGCAGCGCGAGATGAGCCAGTGGGTGTTCAAGATCACCAAATATTCGGAAGCACTGCTCGACGCGCTCGATACGCTCGAGCGCTGGCCGGAAAAAGTGCGGCTGATGCAGAAGAACTGGATCGGCCGCTCGGAAGGCCTGCTGGTCCGTTTCGCGCTCGATCAGAAAACCACGCCGAACGGCGAGAGCGAGCTCGAAGTCTTTACCACGCGGCCGGACACGTTGTTCGGTGCCAAATTCATGGCGCTGGCGCCGGATCATCCGTTGGCCGCGGCGGCGGCGGCGAAGAATCCGGCGCTGGCCAAATTCATCGAGGAGTGCCGGCATCGCGGCACCGCGCAGGCCGAGATCGACACCGCGGAAAAGCTCGGCTTCGACACCGGCATCAAGGCGGTGCATCCGTTCGACGCGTCGTGGCAAATCCCGGTCTATGTCGCCAACTTCATCCTGATGGATTACGGCACCGGCGCCATCTTCGGCTGCCCGGCGCACGACCAGCGCGACCTCGACTTCGTGAACAAATACGGGCTTGGCAATGTGCCCGTGGTCTGCCCGCCCGATGTCGATCCAAAAACCTTCGTCATCACCGACACGGCTTACGACGGCGACGGCCGCATGATCAATTCGCGGTTCTTGGACGGCATGACAATTGCGCAGGCGAAAGAAGAGGTGGCGCGGCGCCTGGAAAAAGAAAGCCGCGACAATCGTCCGGTGGCGCAGCGCCAGGTCAATTACCGGCTGCGCGACTGGGGCATTTCGCGGCAGCGCTATTGGGGTTGTCCGATCCCGATCATTCATTGCGAAAAATGCGGCGTGGTGCCGGTGCCGGAAAAAGATCTGCCGGTGACCTTGCCCGACGACGTCACGTTCGACCGCCCGGGCAATCCGCTCGATCATCATCCGACCTGGAAGAACGTCAAATGCCCGCAATGCGGCGGGCCGGCGCGGCGCGAAACCGATACGATGGATACGTTCGTCGACTCGTCGTGGTATTTCGAGCGCTTCACCGATCCGTGGATCAAAACCGCGCCGACCGACGTGCCGATCGTCAATGCGTGGATGCCGGTCGATCAATATATCGGCGGCATCGAGCACGCGATTTTGCATCTGCTCTATAGCCGCTTCTTCACCCGCGCCATGAAGGCGACCGGACATGTCGGATTGGACGAGCCGTTCGCCGGCCTGTTCACCCAGGGCATGGTGGTGCACGAGACCTATCAAAAGTCAGATGGCACTTATGTGGCGCCCGCGGATGTCAACATTGAAGCCAATTTGGTGATCTCCGAGTTTACCTTGGACGCAACAGCGGAGACGGGAAGCAAGACCGGAGTGGATCTGAAAACGCCTCCAATCGCCCCAACCACTGCTGCAACGGTTAGTCGGAGAACTGCAACCCTCAAGAGTACGGGAGAGCTGCTGACGATCGGTCCGATCGAGAAAATGTCGAAGTCGAAGAAAAATACCATCGACCCCGACGAGATCATCTCGACTTACGGCGCCGACGTCGCGCGCTGGTTCATGCTGTCGGACTCGCCGCCCGAGCGCGACGTGGAATGGACCGAGCGCGGCGTCCAGGGAGCCTGGCGTTTTGCGCAAAGGCTGTGGCGGCTCGTCGGCGAGGCCGGCGAAATCGCCCAATCGGCGCCGGCCGGGCGGCCCGCCACCTTCACCCCGGCCGCGCTCGCGCTACGCAAAGCCAGCCACCGGGCGCTGGCCGAGGTCACCGCCGACATCGAAAAGCTACACTTCAATGTTTGTGTCGCCCACATCTACGAATTCGCCAATGCGCTCAATGCGGTAATCGGCGATATGGGGTCGGATGAGGGGGTCCAGAATGGCGAGATTGCGACGCCGGATTTCCGCTGGGCCATGTGCGAAGCGGTTAACATTCTTGTGCAATTGTTCGCACCCATGATGCCGCATCTTGCCGAGGAATGCTGGGCCTCGCTCGGCCAGGCGACGCTGGTGGCGCAGGCGCCGTGGCCGGTGCTCGAGCCCGATCTGCTGATCGAGACCACGATCACGCTGCCGGTGCAGATCAACGGCAAGAAGCGCGCCGACGTGACGGTGCCGCGCGACGCCAAGCCGGCCGAAATTGAGGCTGCCGTCCTGGCGCTCGATGCGGTAAAAAAGGCGCTCGACGGCAAACGTGCGAAGAAGGTGATCGTTGTGCCGGGACGGATCGTCAATGTGGTGGTGTAAGCGGAACGCGGCCTGGGGCCGCATGGCCCGGCTCGCCGCCGTGCTCGCCGCGGCGGGCCTCACCGCCGGCTGTTTCCAGCCGCTGTACGGCTCGCAGCCGTCGGTCGCCACCGATTCGGTTCGCGACAAGCTTCAGCAGATCGACGTGCCGGTGATCCCCGCGCCGAAAGGCCAAGTGGCGGCGCGCGTCGCGGTGGCGCTGCGCAATTCCCTGCAATACGGCTTGAACGGCGCCGCCGGCGCCAATGCGCCGACCTATACACTCAAGGTCAACGTCGCCGTGACATCACTGTCGGTCATCGTCGACATCACCAGCGGCCGGCCGGACGCGCAGGTCGCTTCCGTCATCGCCACTTACCAGCTCATCGAAATGGCGACCGGCAAGACGGTCTTGACCGACCAAACCTTTGCCCATGTCGATTACGACATTCCCGGCGCGGCGCAACGCTTCGCCAAGCAGCGCGCCGAGCGCGATGCCGAGGACCGCGCCACCGAGGTCGTCTCCGACACTATCAAGAACCGCTTGGCGTCGTATTTCGTCGCCGGCACTTAGAGCATGATCCCGAAAAGTGGATGCCGGTTTTCGGAAAAGATCATGCTCAATCTCAAATAACTCATCATCATGGTTGCGATCAAAGCAGCCGACGTCGACGCCTTCGTGGCGCGCCCCGATCGGGCGCGGCCGGTCGTTCTGGTGTTCGGCCCCGATGCCGGCCTGGTCAGCGAGCGCGTCAACGCTTTGATCAAATCGTCGGTCGACGACGTCAACGATCCGTTCGCGCTGGCGCGGCTCGAAGCCGAGGATTTGGCCGCCGAGCCGTCGCGGCTGGTCGAGGAGGCGCAGACTATTCCGCTGTTCGGCGGCCGCCGCGCGGTCTGGGTGAAAGCCGGCAGCCGCAATATCGCGCCGGCGGTCGAGGCGCTGTTGGCGCTGCCGGCAATCGAATGCCGCGTCGTGATCGAAGCCGGCGACCTGCGCCGCAACGCGCCGCTGCGCGCGCTGTGTGAGAAGGCCAAGAACGCGGCGGCGCTGCCGTGCTATGCCGACGACGAACGCGCGCGGACGCGGCTGATCGACGACGAGATGCGCGACGCCGGGCTTAAGCTCACGCCCGACGCGCGCGCCATGCTGATCCCGCTCTTGGGCGGCGACCGCCAGGCGTCCCGCAACGAGATCGCCAAGCTCGCGCTCTATGCCCGCGGCCAGGACCAGGTCGGCGTCGATGACGTTGCCGCGGTCGTATCCGACGCTTCGACGCTGGCGCTCGACGATATCGTCGATGCGACGTTCGCCGGCCGCCCGCCGGAACTGGAAACGCAGCTCGCCAAGGCGCGGCTCGCCGGAACTTCGGCGGGATCGATCCTGTTCGCCGTGCAGCGCCAAGTCGCGCAACTGCATAAATGGCGCAGCGCGATCGAAGCCGGCACGGGATTCTCGCTCGACGCCGTGCAGCCGCCGGTCAATTTTCGCCGCAAGGATGCGATCGCAGCCGCGCTCAGGCTGTGGAGCGCGGCGCGGCTTCTCCTCGCCATGAGCGAATTGGCGGACGCGGTGCTGCAATCGCGGCGCAATGCAGATCTGGCCGACACCATTGCCGAGCGCGCGCTGCTCGCGATCGCCGCCAATGTCCGGCGCAGCGCCGCGTAAGCCTCAAACGGCTTATTGCGCCGAGGCGCGGCCGCGCGTCGACGACCAGTCCGCGAGCTTGTTGCGGCCGACCACCGACATTTTCGCGGCGGCCGTGACGAGGACGCCGTTGAGAACCAGTTCGAAGCTTTCCCGCGCCGCGCGGTTCGCCGCCATGGCGGTGCGCAACGCGTTGGCATCGAACGGTTCCGCCCGCAGATCGTTGCGCAATTCTTCGCGCGACAGGCGCAGATCGGCTTGCGCGCTCGCCACCTTCTCGGCATTGGCGCGCAACTCCGAGCGCATCACTTCGGCGTCCGCCGCCGGCAGCGATGCGGCAATCTGATTGAGGCGATTGGCCACGTCGCGATTGATCTGCGCGACATTGGACAATGGCACCGTGCCGGTTCCGCTATAGCGAAACGCCACCGCACCGGCCGCGCCGACAAAGAATACATTCAGTGCCAGCGATGTGAGGAACAGCCAGCGCACATTGCTGGCGCCATCAAGCTTCGGCAATAGAGACATGGTCACCCCGCTTAAGCCGGCAACTTCGGCGGCGCGAAACCGCGGTCGTGCCGGCAGCAACGAATTTTACACGGGCAGTATTCGTCAGTTCAAGCCGCGACATGATCCCGACAAGCCTGTCCTCAGATTGAGCCGAAGATGGGAACAATTCAATTGAATTTGATCGTGGCCTAGGACGGGTTTTCCAGGCTGAACATGCCGGTATCGTCGTCATAAGCGAAAGCCTCGCCATAGCGGCCCCATGCGGTCACGGCACGCAACGTATGCTCGGCATCCTCCGTGCTCATGTGATCTTCCAACTCGTCCAAAAAGCGGCTTTTCGGCGCAACGTGATTGGCACGCTCCTGCAGCACGCGGCGGATATGGGTGGCGAGCGGAATGTAGGCCAAGAGCTGCTTCTGGAACAGCTTCTTGCGGTCGTCGGTGCCGAATTCGGCGAATTGTTTTCCCGTATCGGTAAGCTTTATGTCGCCGCCTTCGACTTCGGCAAAATGAAACATCTGCATCGCCTCGGCCACTGGAAATAATTCGTCTACCTCCATGTGCAATTCGTCGGCCAGCACCGGCAAATCGGCTTTGCCATTATACGGCGCGGCGGCGAGCGTCTCGATCAGGCCGGAGAACAGATTGGCCGAGACCCGCGGCAGCACAGTGTTGATGGTGATCTGCCGCCCGGCCTGCGCGTTTGGCGTGCGCGCCGTCATCGCCACGTAGATATTCTCGACCAGCTCGCGGAACGGCGGATCGAGGCGGTTGCGCGGCTGCGGCAGGTTGACGCCGATCTCGCGGATGATGCGGCCTGGATTGTTGGAGAACAGCAGGATGCGGTCGCACATCAGCACCGCTTCCTCGATATTGTGGGTGACCAGGATGACGCCCTTGATCGGCAGCTTGCCGTCGCCCCACAGCTCGAGGAAGTCGGTACGCAACGTCTCGGCGGTGAGCACGTCGAGCGCGGAGAACGGCTCGTCCATCAGCAGGATGTTCGGGTGCACGACGAGCGCGCGGGCAAAGCCAACGCGCTGGCGCATGCCGCCGGAAAGCTCGCGCGGATAAGCCGATTCATAGCCGTCCAGCCCGATCAGGTCGATCGCCGCTAGGGCGCGCTTGCGGATCTCCGGATCCGGCAGGCCGAGCGCTTCCAAACCGAGCTGCACGTTCTCCAGCACGGTGAGCCAGGGAAACAGGGCAAACCCTTGAAACACCATGGCGATACCGGGCGCCGGCCCGAGCACCGGTTGGCCGAGATAGGTGACCGAGCCGTCGGACGGCTGCGCCAAGCCGGCGATGAGCCGCAGCAAGGTCGATTTGCCGGAGCCGGTACGGCCCAACAGGCCGACGATCTGGCCTTGTGCGACCTCAAGCTCGATGCCGTCGAGCACCAGAAGGTCGCCGCCGTCGGCCTTGGGAAAGGTGTGACGCAATCCGTGGATGTCGAGGAGAGCAGTGCTCATGTCAGTGGTACTCATGGCAGTGGCACTCTTGGCAGTGGCACTCTTGGCAGTGGCACTCTTGGCAGTGATACTCTTGGCAACGCCTCACCCCAGCCGGAATTTGCGTTCGGCGTAGTGATACAACGGACGCCAGAACACGCGATTGATGACGACGACGTAAAGGCTCATCACGGCGATGCCCAGCACGATGCGGTGGAAGTCGCCGGCTTCGGTCTGCTGCGCAATATAGGCGCCGAGGCCCTTGGCTTCGAGGTGCTTATTGCCCCATGAAGCGACCTCGGCGACGATGCTGGCGTTCCACGAGCCGCCGGACGCGGTGATCGCGCCGGTCACGTAATAGGGCAGCACGCCAGGAAGCGCGATGCGCCGCCACCACAACCAGCCGCGCACGCGGAAATTGGCGCCGACGGCGCGCAGCTCCGCGGGAATCGCCGATGCGCCGGCAATGACATTGAACAAGATGTACCATTGCGTGCCGAGGATCATCAGCGGGCTGAGCCAGATATTCGGATCGAGCTGCCAGGCGACGATGCCTGAGACCACGATCGGGAACAGCACGTTGGCCGGAAAGGCGGCGAGGAACTGGGCAATCGGCTGCACCACGACCGTCGCGTAGGGCCGCGTGCCGACCCAAACGCCGATCGGGACCCAGACGACGGTCGCGAGCGCGATGAGCACGACGACCCGGATCAGTGTCGCCAGCCCAAGCAGCATCGCCGTGCCGACGTCGGCAAGCGCGATGCCTTCGGTAAAGAAGCGTAGCGCCTGCCACAATGCGAACGCGGTCAGCGCGAAGACGATCAAGCCCAACTGGAATGTGATCCAACCGGGTCGCGTTCGCGGCGCGCGCCTGACGGCTTCAATATTGTCCGGATGCCGCGGCAGCAACAAGCGCCGCCACAGCGCTGCGAACGGTCGCATGGTCCGATCGACGATGCGCGACCGGCGCAAAATGTCGAGCACCCACGAGCGCGGCGCCACGATGCCGGGCTCCTGCTCGAAGCGGAACCGGTCGGCCCAGGCGACCAGCGGCCGGAACAGGATCTGGTCGTAGACCAGGATCACCACCAGCATGGTGCCGATGGCCCAGCCGACCGCCTTCAAGTTCTGCTGCTCGATGGCGAGCGCGATATAGGAGCCGACGCCGGGCAGCGTGACCGTGGTGTTGCCGACGCTGATCGCCTCCGAGGCGACGACGAAAAACCAGCTGCCGGACATCGACATCATCATGTTCCAGATCAGCTGCGGCATGGCGAACGGCACATCGACGCGCCAGAACGACATCCACGGGCTGAGCCGGAAATTGCGCGATGCCTCGATGAGCTCGGTCGGCACCGTACGCAGCGACTGGTAGAAGCTGAACGCCATGTTCCAGGCCTGGCTGGTGAAAATCGCGAAGATCGCCGCGAATTCGGCGCCCAGCACGCGGCCGGGAGCGAGCGCCATGAAAAACACGACGGTGACCGAGATGAAGCCGAGAATCGGCACCGACTGGAGAATATCGAGCAACGGAACGAGGATGCGCTCGGCCTGCTTGTTCTTCGCCGCCAGCGTCGCATAGGTGAAGGTGAACAGCAGCGACAGCGCCATGGCGACGAGCATGCGCAACGTGGTGCGCGCGGCATATTCGGGCAGATTGGCCGGATCGAGCGACGGCGGCGTGCGTTGCAGGTCGGCCAGCGGCTCGAACAGATGGCGGCTCGCTTCGCCGAGGAAAACCAGGAGCCCGAGGACCAGCAGGACTGCGAGAATATCCCACCGGCTGAACAGTCGGTCCCAGCCGCCGACCGAGATGGGGACGAACACGCGCATGTCTTGACGCCCGGCTGTCACGGAATTGTCGTGCGAGTGCAGCCGGGACGGAGCCGCCGGCTACGAGGTCCGATCATCCCATAACATCGCCGCCGCGGCATTCAAACTATATTGCGCGGCATTTTTGCAATTTGTCCGGACGATCTTGCCGCCGCATGTGCGGACGGCGGCAGCGAGCTACGATCCCTTCGGCGCCAGGGCCGAGAGGGCATGGACCAGCTCGATCGGGAATGGGAACACGATCGTTGAGCCGCGCTCGCTGGCAATATCGAACAGGGTGCCGAGGTAACGCAGCTGCATCGCCTGCGGCACCTCGGCCAGGATGCGGGCGGCCTCGACCAGCTTCTGCGCCGCCTGCTGCTCGCCCTCGGCATTGATGATCTTGGCGCGGCGCTCGCGCTCGGCCTCGGCCTGCCGCGCGATGGCGCGGACCATGCTCTCGTCGAGGTCGATGCGCTTGACCTCGACATTGGCGACCTTGATGCCCCAGGCTTCGGTCTGCTTGTCGAGCACGTCCTGGATGCCGGCATTGAGCTTGTCGCGCTCCGCCAGCATCTCGTCGAGATCGTGCTTGCCCAATACCCAGCGCAGCGTGGTCTGGGCGAGCTGGCTGGTCGCGACGAGATAATCCCTGACCTGGATGATGGCGCGCTCGGCATCGACGACGCGGAAGTAGATGACGGCCGAGACTTTGACCGAAACATTGTCGCGGGAAATCACGTCTTGCGGCGGCACCTCGTCGACGATCACGCGGAGATCGACGCGCACCATTTGCTGGATGAACGGCACCAGGAGGAACAGGCCGGGTCCCTTGGTTCCGGTATAGCGGCCCAGCGTAAAGACGACGCCGCGCTCGTATTCGCGGAGCACGCGGACCGAGGAATAAAGGAAAATCAACACCAATACGGCGATGACGATGACGATCGTTACAAACATGACTCGGCTCCTTGTTCAAACGAACGATGCAGGTCAGACCGCAGCAACGTGAAGAATGAGGCCGTCGCGGCTGACGACTTTGATCGCCGTGCCGGCCGCAAGCGGCGCGTCGGCCCGCGCCAGCCAGATTTCGCCGTGGACCAGCACCCGGCCCGCGCGACCCTGCCAGGACACCGTCTCGCCCGGCGATCCGATCAAGGCTTCGCCGCCGGTCACCACCGGCCGCTTGCGCGAGCGCAGCAATACCGCCAGCGCCAGAAGGAAGAGCGCGGCGCTGCAAATGGCGGTGCCGATCACGACCGCGTAGGACAGCGCGAAGCCCGGCGCGCGCGAGGGAAACATCATCAGCGCGCCAATGACGAAAGCGGCGACCCCGCCGACGCCGATGGCGCCGAAGGCGCCGATATGGGCCTCGGCGATCATCAGGCCGATGCCGATGAGGACCAGCGCCGCGCCGGCGTAATTGATCGGCAGCAGCGCCAGCGCATAAAGCGCGACGAAAAGACTGATGGCGCCGATGAGACCCGGCGCCACGGCGCCGGGATTGAAGAATTCGAGGATCAGCCCGTAGACGCCGATCAGCAAGAGAATGAACGCAACGTTGGGATTGGTGACGAGCGCCAGCAGCTCGGTGCGCCAGTCAGGCGGCACGTTCGTCACGTCGAGGCCCGCTGTTGCCAGGCGCTCAGGCTTGCCGGCGACTTTCGCCGTGCGGCCATCGATCTGGCGCAGCAGATCGGGCACGTTGTCCGCGACCACATCGATGACATGGAGCGACAGCGCATCCGCTGCGGGAAGGCTCACCGCCGAGCGCACGGCGTCGGCGGCCCAATCGGCGTTGCGCCCGTTGAGCGCGGCGAGGCTGCGGATATAAGCGATGGCGTCGTTGACGACCTTGCGCGTTTCGGTATCGCCGGATTCATCGGTCTTGTTCTGCGATTGTTTTTGTTCGGCGCTGCCGCCGGGCAGCATCGGGCCGCCGAATTGAATCGGGGTCGCGGCGCCGATATTGGTGCCGGGCGCCATGGCCGCGAGCGCGCTGGCATAGGCGATATAGGTGCCGGCGCTGGCGGCGCGCGCGCCGCTCGGCGCCACGAAAGTGACGACCGGCACCGGCGACGCCAGGATCGCGCTGATGATCTGGCGCATCGAGGTATCGAGGCCGCCCGGCGTGTTCATGCGCAGCACGACCACGGCGACGTCGTTCGGCGACGCGGCGTGCAATTCGCGCACGACATAGTCGGCGACCGCGGGGCCGATCGCGCCGTCGACATCGAGCACCAAAGCGCGCTCGGCAGCCCGCGCCGGCACGGCAAGCGTTGCAAGCAACTGGGCCGCAAGCGACATGGCCAAAAGCACGATCACCGCGCGCAGGCGCATCATGGCAATCTTCCCGGGCCGGCGGCCCCGGTGGCGCAATATGAACGTATCTTATCTTGGTCGCGCCAGCGCGTCTCGCAAGACGGTCACGACGTTGCGACCGCGCGCCGCGGGGCGCCGATCAGTTGTGCGCCGAACGGAATGCGCCGCACGGCGAGGACCGCGATCCAACTCAATACCAGCGTACCGCCGAACACGATCGCCGCCTTGATCACGGCGAACAGCGCCGTGCCCAGCAACGCATATTGCAGCCACACGACGAAGTTATAGTGCACCAGATAAAGACCATAGGCATTGGCGGACAGGCTATCGAGCAGCCGCAAATGTATGGTGACGAAATGCAGGCTGACGGCGATCAGGAAAAAACAACCGGTCGCACAAGCCAACACGAAACTAAGATCGGCGGCGACCTCGACGGCAACAGACGCCGGACCGTTCATCGTCAAACCGGTGAGCCCCATCCAAAGAAACAGCGAAGCCAGCGCGGCGGCGAGCCAGCGCGCCCAATGCCGGGCCAAAATCCCGTCGACGCTGACGACACCGCGTTCGATGCCCGCAGCGCCGAAGCCGACGCCGGCAAAGAAGAAGACGCCGTAAAGCAGCGGCCGGCAAAACTGCACGCTGAAGAAACCGGAATCGGACCACGTCCACGGCGTGAATGCGACGGCCAAGGGAACATAGGCGAGCGCCGAGACTGCCAAGAGCACGATAAAATAGCGGGTAAAGTGCGCCGGCGCCGACCAGCGGCCGAGGGCATCGATGACACTCGGCGCCAGCCAATGCAGGCCGGCAACAATGACGTTGAGCGCCAATAGCTGCCACAAGAACCACAGCGGCCCGTTGCTCCAGAACGGCAGCGCCAGCCATGCATCCAAATAGGCGGAAACGCTCGGATCGGCCGCCGTCACGCGGTACGCCGGATACACCGCAAGCGGGATGAGAACGAAGATGCCGAACACGAAGGGTAAGCCGAGCCGGAGCATGCGGTCGCGCAAAAATCCCCAGTCTTTCTTGCGCGTCAGGCTCGGCCAGACGAACAGGCCGGACAGAAAGAACATCAGCGCCATCAGGTAAACGTCCTGCCAGGCGCAGAACAGGTCGAAGCCGAAGAAGCGATGATCGTCGATGATCGGGAACGCGCGCCAGGCGTAGGGCGGACTGGAAAAGTCGGTTGTGGCGGCGACTGGAATCCAGACCAGATAGGCCAGCATCGAATGAAAGCCCAAGACGATCACGATGACGATCGCCCGCAAATTGCTCAGCGCTAGGCTGGAGGGAGACATCGAGCTAGCACGCTATAAAATCGGATCCAGGCAGGTCGACTAATCCACCGACGCAAACGCGATCACGCAATTGGCCCGCATAATCTAGACAGAAGTATCCTGGCCGTCACGATGGGTTCATATAATTGGATAATGGAGAACCCCCTCATTGCGGTTGCTCCTGCTATGCAATCCTCGGTTGCTTGGCTAAGCCCCGGAACCAGCAAGATTTTACCTCGACGGGACGGACCGGCGCGGGGTAGACAGCGGTCCAGAAATCACCGCATTGTCGGGCCACCCTTTCTGGGCCATCAATGCGCGGAACTTGATTCTTACGACGATGGCGAATGGAGAAGTGCATTGGCAGTGCAATCGGCAAAACTGGCGATGGCGGCACTCTTTATGACGCTTGCCGCCGCGAATTCCACAGTGGCCGCGGAACCTATGGTGACCGGGCTGTGGCAAAAGATCGACCAGCCAACCAGCAAGTCGGTCGGTTGGTTTCTCTTCACCGAGAACGACGGCACCTATCAGGGCATGATCGCCAAGCTGTTCCTGCGTCCGGGCGACCCGCCGAACCAAACCTGTACGGCCTGCAAGGACGACCGCAAGGACCAGCCGCTGCTCGGCCTGCCGCTCATCCGCGATATGAAGCCGAACGGCCTGTATTATGAGGGCGGCAATATCCTCGATCCGCGCGACGGCAATATCTACAACGCCATGATGACGCTGAGCCCCGACGGGCAGACGCTGACGGTTCGCGGCTATCTCGGCATCGCCTTGTTCGGCCGCGACGAAGTCTGGTACCGGCTGCCGGAAACCGCGTACAAGGATCTCGATCCCGTCATCATCGCGCGGTACCTGCCCGGGCTGACGACGACGGCGTCGATCAAGCACAAGCAGAATCAAAGCACCGCCAAATCGAGCAACATCGCGCGCTGAGTGCATGATCCGGAAAGATCATGCTCCACTAAAATGCTAGCGCGCCAACCGATTCAATATGAAGCGATTGCGCTCTAGCGCTCGCGTTATTCGATGACGCCGAAGTTGCAGCCTGCGGCGGCATAGTGATAGCGGGGAACGCCGTAGCGGTCCTGCGCGACGATCGGCCGGCACCGCTGCAGCCACTTCTGATCGCGCTCGGTGGCGCGCGCCTTTTCCGCGTCGTTTTCGGGTTGCGGCACTGTCCTGATATACGGATCGCCTGCGGGTCCCACTCGCAGCACGCAGCTCACTGTACCCGGCGCTCCGACGCAACCGCCGACATAGAGCGTGTCGGCATAAGCCAACGTCACGAGCGGCAACGTCAACGCGGCGCCGGCATAGGCGGCTCGCCACGATGCCGGAAGCAATCTGGCACGGCTGAAGATCAACACAACACTCTCCCTGACGCGCCGCCGCTGCGATGCAGTGGGCTGGCGCCGTTTTTCGCCAAGCTTGCGCACGTTCGCGGAAGACCGGTTCCGGGACACGCACCAAGCGTCAGCCGTCAGGGAGCAAGGCCGATGCCAGCGAAGATGCCCTGATTTGGCACAGCACCGGCGAGGTCAATCAACGCGCTTTGTTGAAAGACGGGAAATGGTCAACGCTTGAGGTTAACGCCGGAGAATGACGGATGTCGGCAAGCGCCGTCGCTCCCACCCGCTCTGCTCGAGCTCCGGGATCGTGTCGTCGGCTTGCGGATAGCCGAGACAGAAATAGCCGATGAATTTCCATTCGGCCGGCACGTCGAGCAGCGCCGCAACCGCCTTGGCATCGAGGATCGATACCCAGCCCATGCCGATGCCTTGCGCGCGCGCGGCGAGCCAGATCGTGTGCACCGCCGTCACGGCCGAATAGTCGATCATTTCCGGCATGGTGTGGCGCCCGAGGCCATGGCCCTGCGTCGTCGTGCGATCGGCGAACACCGCCAAATGACAAGGCGCCTCATCCAAGCCAGCGAGCTTGAGCTGCGCATAAAGGCCGGCGCGGTCGCCGTTTTGCGCGGCGAGCGCTTGCGCGTTGCAAATTGCAAAATTTTGCCGGATGGCGGCGCGGCAGGCGCCGTCGTCGACGATGACAAAGCGCCACGGCTGGCTCAAGCCCACCGATGGCGCGAGGCAGGCAAGTTCGATCAGCGATTCCAAAGTGCCGCTCGGCAATGGATCACGCCGGAAGCGCCGGACGTCGCGGCGCCAGATCAGAAGCTCGCGCAAGCGCGCGCGGAACGCCGGATCGAAGCTGGTTGGGCGCTTGGCCGCGCCGGCGCCTTCGACCTGTGGTATCGAATTCGCGCTCATGAGCGAAAGCCTAGCCGTTGTTGCGGAAGGCATCCATCGCAATTTGCAGGCGGCGCCAATCTTCCTCATGGGCCGGCAAGCCGAAACGCAGCCACGTCGCATTGTCGGGAAAATTTCGCACCAAAATTCCGGCGCGGCCGAGGTGATGGAATAGCGCATTCGCCGCCGGCGTTCGCACCAACCGGAACAACGCCGTGCCGCCCGGGATACCGAGACCGGCACCGATTAAAATGCCATCGAGCCGTCCGGACGCCGCCAACAACCGATGCCGCGTCGCTTCGATCCACGCCGTGTCCGCCAAGGCCGCCGCTCCTACATCCAAGGCCGGGCCGGACACCGCCCATGGCCCAAGCAGCGCCGCAAGCCGAACCGCCGACGCTTGGTCGAGCAGCGCAAAACCCAATCGTAGTCCGGCAAGTCCAAAAAACTTGCCGAACGAACGCAACACGACGAGGTTGCCGCGGCCGACGTCTCCGGCGAGACTTGCGCCAAGCGGCCCGACATCCATGAACGCCTCGTCGACCACCAGCACGCCGCCGCGGGCCCGCAGCTTTGCGGCAAGAGCGAGCAACGTGTCGCGATCGATGAGCCGGCCATCGGGGCTGTTGGGATTGGTGACGATGGCCAGATCGGCATCGCCGAGAACGGCAAACTCGCGCGCGGCGATGACGCTGTGGCCGACGAGCCGCGCCGCACGCGCGTGCTCGTTATAGGTCGGAGTGAAAATAGCTGCCCGGCCTCGCCGCACCAGCCCGGCAACAAGGGGCAACAGAATCTGCGTACCCGGTGCCGGCACTACATGCGCCGCCGACGGCGCGCCGTATGCTGTCGCGGCGGTCGCGGCGAGACGGGCAGTTGCGGCGGCATCCGGCAAGCGGGCAAATAGTTCGGCCGGCAGCCGCGGCAGGGGATAAGGATTGGGATTGATCCCGGTCGACATGTCGATGAAAGGTTCGGGCGCATCGGGGAATAGACGCCGCGCCGCGGCGAGGTCGCCGCCGTGCGGCAGCGGCGCGTCCGCATCGTTGTAGGGGAAGATGTCCGTCGCACTCGCCCTCTTGGCCATGATGATCGAGCTCTGCGCCGGTTATCCGCAAGGGCTGTTGCGCGCGATCGGCCATCCGGTGACCTGGATCGGCCGCCTGATCGCCGCGCTTGACCGCTTGGTCAATCGGGACACGGCCGGCCCGCATTGGCGCCGCGACGCCGGCATCATCGCGATCCTGCTGCTCCTCGGCATTGTCGGCGCGATCGCCTTCATTGTCGAACGCGAACTGCTCCGGCTGCCGTTCGGACTGATCGCGCTCGCCGTCGTCGCCAGCACCTTGATCGCGCAACGCAGCCTGCACCGCCACGTCGCCGATGTCGCGGACGCCCTCGAACGCGACGGCCTCGCCGCCGGCCGTGTCGCGGTAGCCAAAATCGTCGGCCGCGATGTCGGAGCACTCGATGCCGCCGGCGTCGCCCGCGCGGCGATCGAAAGCCTCGCCGAGAATTTTTCCGACGGGGTCGTCGCACCGGTGGTCTGGATGGCCATTGCCGGTCTCCCTGGAGCGGCACTCTACAAAGCAATCAACACCGCCGACAGTATGATCGGCCACCGCACGCCACGCCATGAGGCCTTCGGCTGGGCCGCGGCAAAACTCGACGATCTGGTCAACCTGCCGGCATCGCGGCTGGCGGCCCTTCTCCTCGTTGCCGCCGCCATGCTCGGCAAGAACGCCTCCGCAGCCGTCGCCTGGCGCGCCGTGGTGCGCGACGCTGCACGCCATCGCTCGCCCAATGCCGGTTATCCGGAAGCGGCGATGGCCGGCGCGCTCGGTCTTTCGCTCGCCGGCCCGCGCGTCTATGGCGGGGTGACAGTCGACGACGCCACGATGGACGACGGCCGCCGCGACGCCACCGCCGCCGATATCCGCCGCGCGCTTGCGCTCTACCGATACGCCGATGCGATCCTGATTGCACTCGTCGCCGCGATTACCGGCATCCTCATCGCGCTAATTTGAGCAGGCCATCGAGATCGAGATGCCCGGCGAGATGCGCCGCCAGCGCATCAAGCGTCCGCTCGACCAAGTCTTCATAGCTAATGTTGGCTGGTCCCGCGTTGAAACGCGCAAGCCACGCCGCGCGCTGCCGGTCGTCGGCGAACAGCCCGTGGACGTAAGTGCCGACCACCCGGCCATCGGCGGAGATCGCGCCCTCGGGTGAACCATCCGCGAGCCGCGCGAACGGCCGCGCGCGATCTTGTCCTTCGGTCACGCCCATGTGCATTTCATAGCCGGAAAATGAAACGCCATCGCTGGTCGTTCCGGACACCGGTTCGAGGCGTTTGTCGTTCGACAGCGTCGTTGCCACCTCGAGCAGACCGAGGCCTTCGACGGTCGCCGGCGGGCCTTCGATGCCGTCGGGATCGGCGACCGTGCGCCCGAGCATCTGATAGCCGCCGCATAGCCCGAGCACCATTCCGCCGCGCCGCCGATGCGCCGCGATGTCGATATGGAAACCGGCGGCGCGTAGCGCCTCGAGATCGGCGATGGTCGCCTTCGAGCCCGGCAGCAGGATCAAATCGGCATCGCCGGGCAGCGCCGTTCCCGGCCGCACGCGGATGAGCTCGACAGCCGGCTCGGCATCGAGCGGATCGAGATCGTCGAAATTGGCGATGTGCGGCAGGACCGGCACGGCGATGCGCAGGCGGGCTTTGGCCTTCGCCGGTCGTGCGGCATCGAGCGCCAGCGCGTCTTCCGCCGGCAACAGCCGGGCGTCGGCAAAGAACGGCACGAGGCCCAGCGCTTGCCATCCCGTCAGTTGCGCTATGCGCGCCATGCCGTCGGCAAACAGCGCCGGATCGCCGCGGAACTTGTTGACGATGAAGCCGCAAATCAGCGCGGCGTCCTCGGGCGCAATCACCGACTTGGTGCCGACCAGGCTGGCGATCACGCCGCCGCGATCGATATCGCCGATGAGCACCACCGGCACGTCGGCAGCGCGGGCAAAACCCATATTGGCGATGTCGTTTGCGCGCAGATTGACTTCGGCGGCGCTGCCGGCGCCTTCGATCAGCACGATGTCGGCCTCGGCCTTCATGCGTGCGTAACTGTCGAGCACATATGGCAGCAGCTCGGGCTTCATTTTTTGATAGGCCGCGGCCTTGGCGCTGCCATGGACGCGGCCCTGCACCACGATCTGCGCGCCGATCTCGCTTTGCGGCTTCAGCAGCACCGGATTCATGTGCACGCTTGCCGCCGCTCGCGCCGCTCGCGCCTGCAACGCCTGGGCGCGTCCGATCTCGCCGCCGTCGGGCGTCACCGCGGCATTGTTCGACATGTTCTGCGGCTTGAAGGGGCGAACCTTTAGCCCACGCAATGTGAGTGCGCGCGCCAGCCCGGCGACGATCAGCGACTTGCCGACGTCCGAGCCGGTGCCTTGAAACATCAGCGCGCGCGCCGGCATCGGTCAATACTCGATGCCCGCTTGCGCTTTCACGCCGGCGGCGAAGTGATGCTTCACCAGCGTCATTTCAGTGACCAGATCGGCGACGGCGATCAGCTCCGGCTTGGCATTGCGCCCGGTGACCACGACATGCAGGCCCGGCCGACGTGCGGCGAGCGCGGCGACGACGGAATTAAGATCGAGATAATCGTAGCGCAGCGCGATATTGAGCTCATCGAGCACGATCAGCCCGAAGCCGGGATCGGCCATGAGCTCCTGCGCCTTCGCCCAGGCCCGTTCGGCGGCGGCGACATCGCGGGCGCGATCCTGCGTCTCCCAGGTAAAACCTTCGCCCATGGTGTGCCACACCACCTGATCGCCGAACGCGGCGAGCGCGTCGCGCTCCGCGGAATGCCAGGCGCCTTTGATGAACTGCACCACGCCGACGCGATGGCCGCGCCCGAGCATGCGCAACGCAAGACCGAACGCCGCCGTCGATTTGCCTTTTCCTGTTCCAGTATGAACGATGAGGAGTCCCTTCTCGATCGTCTTGCCGGCGACCTCGGCATCCTGCACCGCCTTGCGTTTGGCCATCTTGGCGCGATGGCGCTCGGCTTCGGCATTGTCGGCGGTTTCGCTCATGGCGTGTCCCTTACAACGAGCCTTTTAGGGCGAGCGGCAGTCCGGCAACGACGAGAACCACGCGGTCGGCGCGCGCAGCCATGCGCTGATTGAGCACGCCCTGCAAATCCCGGAATTTTCGGCCAAGCGGATGATCCGGCACGATGCCGGAGCCGACTTCATTCGCGATCAGCACGATCGGCGTCTTGGCCGCCGTCAAGGCATCTTCAAGCCGGGCCGTTTCCAGGTCGATATCGGCGTCCGCCAGCATCTGGTTCGAGAGCCACAAAGTCAGGCAATCGACCAGGACCGGCATCGTCTCGCCGCATCGCGACAGCGCCGCCGCGAGGTCGCGCGGCGCCTCGATGGTGCGCCATTGCGGACTGCGGCGCGCACGATGGGCAACGATGCGCTCGGCCATTTCCGCGTCGAGCGCTTCCGCCGTCGCCACATAGGCCCAAGGCGGCTGCCATGGCGACGGCAATGTGGCGATCACGCTTTCGCCATAGCGGCTTTTGCCCGAACGGGCGCCGCCGATGACGAAAGTGAGCTTTGGCACGCTCGACATTACGCTCTGAATCGCTCGCACAAGCCGGTCCGCCAGATTGACAGGCCGGCCCCACGAAATCTATCACTACTGGATCGACGGTCCCTCGCTTTGAGGGCGAAAAGGGAATGCGGTGAGGTTTTGCGCGCAAGCGCCGACCAAGTCCGCAGCTGCCCCCGCAACTGTGAGCGGGTAGTCTTGTCCGGTATTGCCACTGGCGGCACACGTGCCGCCGGGAAGGCAGGGCAAGGCGCCGATCCGCGAGCCAGGAGACCTGCCGTCGGCCGTGTCGACGCGACAAACATCGGTCGGGGTGTATCGGTGGATGATCCAAAAGACGAAAGTCTTTTGGTCCTCGCTCGCGCCGGCGACAGGCGGCAGGTCAGGCGAGGTTTTCTGCGTGCTCAATTTCCTGAAATCGGCGATCGATGACGCCTCGGCCAATCAGCGCGCCAAGATTTCCGCGATCTATATCGTGCTGTTGGCGGCGAGCGCACTGGTCTGGATCTGGGCATTGATTGCCTTGGCCGGACGACCGACGCTGCTCGGCACCGCCTTTCTCGCTTATGTGCTCGGGCTACGCCACGCCGTCGACGCCGACCACATCGCCACCATCGACAATGTGGTGCGCAAGCTCATGCAGGAGGGCAAGCGGCCGTATTCGGTCGGCCTGTTCTTCTCGCTCGGCCATTCGCTGTCGATTGCGCTTGCGGTCGCGGCGATCGCAGCCACGGCATTCGCGCTGCAGGACCGCTTTGCCGAGTTCAAGGAGATCGGCAGCATCATCGGCACGGCGGCTTCAGCGTTTTTCCTGCTCGCCATCGCCGCCGTCAATCTCGTCATCCTGCGCGGCGTCTGGCAGAGTTTCCTCCGGGCGCGCCGCGGCGAGCCGATCGAGGAGCAGGAACTGAACCTGCTGCTGTCCGGCCGCGGCTTGCTCGCCCGCATCTTCCGGCCGCTGTTCCGCATGGTGTCGCACAGCTGGCAGATGTTCCCGATCGGCTTTCTGTTCGGGCTGGGTTTCGACACCGCGACCGAAATCAGCCTGTTCGCCGTCGCCGCGAGCCAGGCCTCCGGCGGCATGACTATCGGCACCATCATGATTTTTCCGGCGCTGTTCACGGCCGGCATGACGCTGGTCGATACCTCCGACAGCGTGCTGATGGTCGGCGCCTATGGCTGGGCGTTTCTCAATCCGATCCGCAAGATTTGGTACAATCTCACCATCACCGCGATCTCCGTCGTGGTCGCGCTGTTGATCGGCGGCGTCGAGGCGCTTGGCCTCATCGCCGGCAAGCTCGGCCTTGAAGGCCGCTTCTGGAATTTTATCGGCAATCTCAACAGCGGGCTTGCCGGCTTCGGCTATCTGGTCGTCGGCATTTTCGTCGCCAGCTGGGCGATCTCTTATCTGCTGTTCCGTTGGCAGCGCCTCGATCGACCGATTGCGGAGCGCGCCTGATGCAAAATTCTTCCGGCACATCTGCCGCTCCCACCGTTTACGTCTGCACCACCTGCAAGCGCGCCGGCGAGCCGGACAGCGAACCGCGCCCCGGCGCGCTGCTCGCCGCGGCGACCGAACGCGCCGCCGCCGGCACCGAAGTCGAGGTGCGGCGGCTGCGTTGTCTCGCCAATTGCACGCGCGGCCCGAGCGCCGCGATGCGCTGCAACGGCTCCTGGACCTATGTGTTCGGCGGCCTCGACACGACTTGCGCCGACGCGCTGATCGAAGGCGCGCGCCTGCTGGCCGGCGCAGCCGATGGCATTTTGCCATGGCGCGGGCGGCCCGAAATCCTCAAGCGCGGCCTGATCGCCCGCGTTCCCCCCATCGACTTTGAAGGAACCGATGAATGACCGGCTCGCTCGCGCGCGTCCCCTGCACCATCGTCACCGGCTTTCTCGGCGCCGGCAAAACCACGCTGATCCGCCATGTGCTCGGCAATGCCGACGGCCGCCGCCTCGCCGTCATTGTCAACGAGTTCGGCGATGTCGGCATCGACGGTGAGATCCTCAAAGGCTGCGGCAACGCCGCCTGTCCGGAGGACAACATCGTCGAGCTCGCCAACGGCTGCCTGTGCTGCACCGTCGCCGACGAATTCGTGCCGGCGCTCGATGCCATCCTGGCCAAGGACGGCGTCGAGCACATTGTGATCGAGACCTCGGGGCTGGCGCTGCCCAAGCCGCTGGTGCAGGCGTTCCACTGGCCGGCGATCAAGAACCGCGTCACCGTCGACAGCGTCGTCGTCGTGGTCGATGGCGCAGCGCTCGCCGACGGCCGCGTGGCGCACGATCTTGATGCGCTGTCGCAACAACGCATCGCCGACGCCGCGCTCGATCATGACGATCCGATCGAGGAGGTTTTCGAGGATCAGATCGCCTGCGCCGATCTCGTCGTGCTGAACAAGCGCGACCTGCTCGATCCGGCCGGCCTCGACAAGGCGATGGCGGCAATCGCCGGCGCGCTGCCGCGCAAGATAAAGGTTGTCACGGTCAGCGGCGGCAAGGTGGATACGGCGCTGCTTCTCGGCCTCGGCGTCGGCACCGAGGACGACATCGCCAACCGCCGCACCCATCATGATGACGAGCTGGACCACGATCACGACGATTTCGACAGTTTCGTCGTGCCGCTCGGCGAAATCGCCGATCCGTCGAACCTTGCCGCGCGCGTGGCCGCGCTGGCGGAAGAATTCGACGTGCTGCGCGTCAAAGGCTTTGCCGCCGTGGCCAACAAGCCGCTGCGTTTGCTGGTGCAGGCGGTGGGCTCACGTGTGACGCACCAATATGACCGGCCATGGGCGGCATCCGAGCCGCGCGAGAGCCGTCTGGTCGTCATCGGATTGAAAGGACTCGACCGCGCCGCGGTGACGCGGGCGCTTGCAGGTTGAACGATGCATCTATTGACCACGAGCTCGACCAACCTCGACGAAATCGTCGAAGCGGTCGATCTCGGCCAGACGCCGGGCGACATCGCCGTGCTGTCGTTCGCCGACAGCGATCTCGCCGCTCTCGCCGCCGCGTGGGAGGCCGAGCGCGCGAGCCTGCCGAGCGTGCGGCTGGCGCATTTGCGCGACCTGCGTCATCCCATGTCGGTCGATCTGTGGATCGAGCGCGTCGGCGCCCATGCCAAAGTGATCGTGGTGCGTTTGCTTGGCGGCCTCGATTGGTGGAAGTACGGCATCGAGCGGCTGTCGGCATTGGCCCGCGAACGCGGCATCGCGCTCGCCGTGCTGCCCGGCGAAGATCGCGATGATGTTCGGCTTGCTGCGGCGTCCACGTTGCCGGCGCAGGAACTCGATGCGCTGTTGCGTTTCTTCCGCGAAGGCGGTCGCGACAATCTGCGCGCGCTGCTGCGCCGGCTGGCGCATCACGCCGGCCGCAATCTTGACCTTTGCGAGCCGCAGCCTGTGCCCCGACTTGCCGGTTATCTCCCGGGCGAAGGCGCGGTGGATATCGAGCGGTTGATGGCGTCATTGCAAGCCGGCCACCCGGTCGTGCCGATAGTCTTCTACCGCGCGCTGCTGCTCGCCGCCGACACCGCACCGGTCGATGCGCTTTGTGCTGATCTCGCCGCGCGTGGCCTGGCGCCGGCCCCGTTGTTCGTCACCAGCCTGAAGGATCGCGAGGCAGGCGCGTTTCTGCGCCAGGCAATCGAGCAACTCAAACCCTCGCTGATTGTCACCATGACGGCCTTCGCCGCCGGCGGCGCCCCTGACGAGACGGCGCCGCTCGACGCGCCCGGCGTCCCGGTGTTCCAAGTCGTCAGCGCCATTACCAAGCGGGCGGCGTGGCGCGACAGTACGCGCGGCCTTGGCGCCGCCGATCTTGCCATGCATGTGGTGCTGCCCGAGCTCGACGGCCGTGTGCTGGCCGGCGCCATCGCATTCAAGGACCCGCTGCCGCCGCAGCCCGGGCTTGCCTTCAGCGCGTTCGTAAGCCGGCCCGAGCCGGATCGCGTCGCCATGGTCGCGGATCGGATCGCCGCGCATGTTGTTTTGCAAGCCTTGCCGGCGAGCGAGCGCAGGATCGCTATCCTGATGCCGGATTATCCCGGCGCGCCGGGTCGCACCGGTTACGCGGTCGGCCTCGATGTGCCGGCGAGCGTGATCGCGCTGCTCGACGATCTTGCCGCCGCCGGCTACGCCGTGAGCGGCGCGCCGAAAACGCCGCGAGAATTGCTCGATGCGCTTGCGCCGGGCGGCGATGACGCGACGCTCCCGATCGAGGACTACCAGCGCCTGCTCGGCGCCCGCGTGCCAAAAGCTGCCGTCGCGCGGCTGCACGAGGCTTGGGGCGAACCGGCGAACGACGCCGATGTGCGCGACGGCGCGTTCCGCTTCCGTTTGAAAAAATTCGGCAAGCTTTTGGTCGCGCTGCCGCCCGATCGCGGCCGCGCAGCGGCACGGCGCGCCGATTATCACGATCCGCTATTGCCGCCGCGCCATGCGCTGGTCGCATTCGGCCTGTGGCTGCAACGCGTCGCAAAAGTCGATGCGCTCGTGCACATGGGAGCGCACGGCACGCTGGAATGGCTGCCGGGCAAGGCGATCGCGCTCACCGCGGAATGCTTTCCCGAGATCGTCACCGGCGCATTGCCGGCGATCTATCCATTCATCGTCAGCAATCCGGGCGAAGCGGCACAGGCCAAGCGCCGCATTGCGGCACTCACCATCGGCCATCTGCCGCCGCCGCTTGTCGACGGAGGCCTTTCCGGCGACGCGCGGGAGCTCGAGCGGCTGGTCGATGAATATGCGCAGGCCGAAGGCCTCGACCGGCGGCGGCGCGAGCGGCTGGCAACGCTGATCGTCGAGACCGCGCAGCGCACCGGCCTGGCGCGCGAGGCCGGCGTCGACACTGCCTTCGCGCCCGACGAAGCGCTACGCCGCATCGATGCTTGGCTGTGCGATCTCAAGGACCTCGCCATCAAGGACGGACTTCACATCTATGGCCGCGCGCCCGCCGGCGCCGACGATCCGCTGTGGCGAACGAGCGCCGAAGCGGAGCGCAAGGCATTGATCGAAGCGCTCGACGGCCGCCGCGTGGCGCCGGGACCTGCCGGTTCGCCGACGCGCGGGCGGCGCGACGTGCTGCCGACCGGCCGCAATCTCTACACCGCCGATCCGCGCACCTTACCGACGCCGACGGCGATGGAGCTTGGCCGGCTCGCCGCCGATGAGATCGTACGCGCGCATCTGCAGACCCATGGCGAGATGTTGCGCACTGTCGTCATCGATTTATGGGGCAGCGCCACGCTGCGCACCGGCGGCGAAGAGATCGCGCAAGGGTTTGCGCTGATGGGTTGCCGGCCGATCTGGGAACCGGCGAGCGGCCGCATCACCGGCGTCGAGGTGCTGCCGACCGCCGTCATGGGTCGCGCACGCGTCGACGTCACTTGGCGCATTTCCGGACTGTTCCGCGATCTGTTTCCGGCGCAGATCGCACTCATTGATGCCGCCGTGCAGGCGGTCGCGGCGCGCGACGAGGACAGTGACGAAAATCCACTTGCCGCAGTCCGTCGCGCAGCCAATGGCAAGAGCGCAGTTCGTCTCGATCGCATCTTCGGCACCGCACCGGGTGTCTACGGTTCGGGCGTCGAAGATTTACTCGGCCACGGCGCGGACACGAATTCCATCGGTGCGGCTTATCTCGTCGCCGCGTCACACGCCTACAGCGGCGCCGACGGCGAGGGCAACGCGGCGCCCGGCGCATTTGAGCAGCGTGTCGCCAGCGCCGAAGCGCTCGTGCATGCGAGCGACGATCCCGGCCGCGATCTCCTCGAAGGCGGCGAGGACGCGGCCTTCGTCGGCGGCTTTGCCGCGGCGGCAAAAATGCTCGGCCGCTCAGCCGACCTGATCATGCTCGACGTCACCGACCCGCAGCGGCCGCGGGCGCGGGCGCTGTCGGCGGCACTTTCGCGCATCGTGCGGGCGCGGGCGATCAATCCGCGCTTCATCGCCGGGCAGATGCGCCACGGCCCGCGCGGCGCCGCCGAGCTTGCCGAAACCGTCGACCGCCTGGTCGCCTTCGCCGAAACGACCGACGCGGTGGCCGGCGAGTTGTTCGATCTCCTGCACGACGCCTATGTCGCCGACGCCGATGTGCGCGAATTTCTGCTGCGCGAAAATCCGCAAGCCGCCGCCGTGATTGCCGAGCGGCTCGATGCCGCGCGGCGGCGAGGGTTCTGGCATCCGCGGCGCAACGACGTCGACGCCGGTCTGTCGCTACTGCGCGCAGAGGTCACGGCATGACCGATCCCGTGCTCGCTTCTCCGCAACGTCGCGGCGCTTGTCCGGGCCTGTCCGTGCCGATGGCGACGGGCGACGGCCTGCTGGTCCGCCTGCTGCCGATCGGCACCATCGCGCTCGACGCCTTCGCCGGCCTGTGCGCGGCCGCGCGGCGGCATGGCAACGGCATCATCGAAGTCACGTCGCGCGGCAGCATCCAAATTCGCGGCTTAAGCGCGGCGTCGGCGCCGTGTTTTGCATCGGCGATTAGCGCGCTCGGCATCGCCGCCGGGGACGGCATTCCGGTTTTGACCGACCAACTGGCCGGCCTCGCCCTGGACGACATTATCGACGCGGCGGCGCTCGCCGCCGATTTGCGCGTCGCTCTTGCGCAGGGCTCGCTCGCGCAAAGACTTTCCGCCAAAATCTCGGTGACGATTGACGGCGGCGGAGCGCTCAATCTCGACGACGTTGCCGGTGACGTGCGCCTGCGCGCTGAAACGGTGAATGGCACCGCAGCGTTTTGCACCAGCGTCGGTGGCGACGGCCGGAGCGCGGCCCCCCTCGGCTGCATCGCCGGTCGGGACACTGTCGAATTCGTCACGCGCCTCCTCGAAATCATTGCGCGACGAGAGCGCCACACGCGCGCGCGCGACATTGTTGCGGCAGAGGGCATCGCCGCGTTCCGCCCCGCGGTGGAGGATTTGCTCGTTGCTTTTGCCGGTTCCCGCTTGCGCGAGAACGCGCGGAAGGAGCCGATCGGCGTGCATCCGCTGCGTGACGGTACATTCGCCCATGGCGTAGGCCTTGCGTTCAGCCATGCCGATGCAATGTCGCTGCAACGACTGGCCGAAGCCGCCAAGGCCGCAGGGGCGCGTGGGATGCGCGCGGCACCGGGCCGGACGCTCATGATCATCGGCCTGACGCAACAGACGGTTTCGTCCTTTGCCGCTGCCGCCGAAGCGCTCGGCTTCATCGTGCGCGCCGACGATCCGCGGCGGCATGTTATCGCCTGCGCCGGCGCGCCGATCTGCGCGTCGGCGGACATCGCCGCGCGCGCCCTTGCTCCGCAGATCGCCGCGGCCGCCGCGCCGCATCTCGACGGCGCGTTCAAGATTCACATTTCCGGCTGCGCTAAAGGCTGTGCGCTTCCTGCCCCGGCGGCGCTGACGGTTGTCGGCACGGCTTCGGGATGCGCGCTCGTCGCCAACGGCTCGACCCGCGACGCTCCGTTCAAGATCGTTACGACGAATGAGCTGCCGGCCGCCATCGCCGAAATCGCGCGCCGCCACAAACACGAGGATGAGAATGTCTGAGCGCGCCGCCTATTTGCGCGACGGCACGGCGATCTACCAGCGCTCGTTCGCCATCATCCGCGCCGAGGCCGACCTGTCACAGTTTTCCGCGGACGAGGCCGAGGTGGCGGTGCGCATGATTCATGCCTGCGGCCAGGTCGAAGTGGCGCAGTACATCGTGTTCAACGGCGACGTCGTCGCATCGGCGCGGCAGGCGCTCGCCGCCGGCGCTCCGATCTTTTGCGATGCTGAAATGGTGGCGCACGGCATTACCCGCGCGCGGCTTCCGGCGCGCAACGACGTGATCTGCACGCTCAACGATCCGCGCACGCCCGGTATCGCCGAGCAGCGCGGCACAACGCGCTCGGCGGCGGCGCTCGATCTTTGGATCGATCGGCTCGGCGGCGCCGTGGTCGCCATCGGCAATGCGCCGACGGCTTTGTTCCGCCTGCTCGAAATGCTCGACGACGGCGCGCCGAAACCGGCGGCCATCCTCGGCATTCCGGTCGGCTTCGTAGGAGCTGCCGAATCAAAGGCGGCGCTCGCCGCCGATCCGCGCGGCGTGCCGTTCATCGTTGTGCGCGGCCGCATCGGCGGCAGCGCCATGTGCGCAGCCGCCGTCAACGCGCTGGCGAGGGCCGGGCTATGAGCACCGGGAAACTGATCGGCGTCGGCGTCGGCCCTGGCGATCCGGAATTGATGACGCTCAAAGCAACGCGCGCGCTCGGCGAAGCCGACGTGATCGCGCATTTTGCCAAAGCGGGAAATCAAAGCCATTCGCGCGCCATCGCCGCGCAACACTTGCGCGCCGATGTCATCGAACTGCCGCTGCTCTATCCCGTCACCACCGAACTGCCCAAGGACAGCGCCGGCTACCGTGATGCTATCGGCGATTTCTACGACGCCGCCGCGAATGAAATCGCCGCGCATCTCGATGCCAGCCGCATCGTCGCCGTGATCTGCGAAGGCGATCCCTTGTTCTATGGCTCCTACATGCATTTGCACACGCGGCTGGCATCGCGATTTTCGGCCGGGATCGTCGCCGGGGTCACCGGCATGTCGGGGTGCTGGTCGGCGGCGGGAATGCCGATCGCGCAGGGCGATGATGTTTTCACCGTGCTGCCGGCGACGCTGCCCGAGGGCGAACTGACGCGCCGGCTCGCCGACGCCGATGCCGCGGTGGTGATGAAGGTCGGGCGGCATCTGCCAAAATTGCGCCGCGCGCTCGACCGCAGCGGCCGCCTTCCGAGGGCCATCTATGTCGAGCGCGGCACGATGGCGGATGCGAAAATGATTCCGTTGTCCGCCAAGCCCGACGACGACGCGCCTTATTTTGCCGTGGTTTTGGTGCCGGGCTGGGCCGGACGGCCGGGAGAAAAGCCATGAGTGGACGTCTCATCGTGGTTGGCCTCGGACCGGGCGATCCGCGCTATCTGACGCCGGACGCCGAGGAAGCGCTCGCCGCCGCGGAAGCACTTTACGGCTATGGCCCCTATCTCGATCGCGTGCCGGTGCGCGCCGGCCAGAGCCGCCACGCGTCGAACAACCGCGAGGAGCGCGCACGCGCCGCCACCGCCCTGCGTCATGCGGCACAGGGCGCGCGCGTCGCCGTCGTCTCCGGAGGCGATCCGGGCGTCTTCGCCATGGCGGCCGCGATCTGCGAGGAAATCGAAGCCGGGCCGGACAGCTGGCGCGCACTCGACGTCGCCATCATTCCCGGCATCACCGCGATGCTCGCCGTGGCGGCGCGGATCGGCGCGCCGCTGGGTCATGACTTCTGCGCGATGTCATTGTCGGACAATCTAAAGCCGTGGCCGTTAATCGAGCGGCGGCTCGACGCGGCAGCGAGCGCCGGTTTCGTCATTGCGCTCTACAATCCGGTGTCGCGGGCGCGGCCCTGGCAACTCGGCAACGCCATCGAGCGCCTGAGCCGGCACCTGCCGCCGACGACGCCTGTGATCTTCGGCCGTGCGGTCGGACGGGTGGATGAACAAATAAACGTCGTGACGCTCGATGTCGCGGACGCGGCGAATGCCGACATGGCGACGCTCGTGATTGTTGGCTCGCGCGACACGCGCATCATCGCGCGTCCCGGCCGCCACCCGCTGGTCTATACGCCACGCGCCGCCGCGGAGGTCAGTGCATGATCGAGCCAGGCGATCGCCTCTTCGATTGTCGCAACCGCGGCTGCGTCGAGCGCGGCAGGCCGGCGCAGCATGATGACGTCGACGCCGAGCACGCGCGCCGCCGCGATCTTGCCGTAGGTCGCGGGGCCACCGCTGTTCTTAGCAATCAAAACGTCGATGCGATGCTCGGTCATCAGCGCGTGGTCGCCGGCTTCGCTGAACGGACCGCGGCCGATGACGTAACCGACTTGGGGCAGTGGCAACGGCGGATCGACCGGATCGACGCTGCGGATCAAATAATAGTGCTGCGGCGTGTCGCGAAACGGCGCCAGCTCATTGCGGCCGAGCGCGACAAAGACGCGGCGTGGCGTTTGACCAAGCGCCTGCACTGCCTCGCGGACATCGCTCACCTCGATCCACCGGTCACCCGCAACCGCGACCCAAGGCGGCCGCCGCAGCGCGACCAATGGCACGCCGCTGCGCCGCGCGGCCGCGACAGCGTTTGCCGAAATCACATTGGCATAAGGATGGGTGGCGTCGATCACGGCATCGATGCGCTCGCCGACGAGATAGTTCGCGAGACCTTCGGCGCCGCCAAAGCCGCCGACGCGGACCGGCACCGGCTGCGCGGCGGGCGAGGCCGTGCGGCCGGCGAGCGACAGCGTGATCTCGAGGCCGGCGCGTCCGGCGAGGCGGCCGGCCAATTGCCGCGCCTCAGCGGTGCCGCCGAGAATGAGGATGCGTGCCATGTCTGTTAGTAGAACGCCGCGATCCGATGCGACCGCACCCGACACTGCCGCATCGCCGCGCTGGCTGTCCATCGTCGGCATCGGCGAGGACGGCGTCGAGGGCTTGAGCCCGGTGGCGCGCGGGCTGATTACTGCCGCCGAAATCGTGTTCGGCGGCCGGCGCCATCTCGGCCTCGCGGCGCCGCTCATTCGCGGCGCGACGCGGCCGTGGCCGAGCCCGTTCGACGGCGCTGCCGATGAAGTCTTGCATCATCGCGGCCGCCAGATCTGCGTGCTGGCGTCGGGCGATCCGTTCCATTACGGCGTCGGCTCGGCGCTGGCCCGCCGCATCGACGCCCGTGAGATGACCGTCATCCCGGCGCCGTCGGCCTTCAGCCTGGCCGCGGGCCGGCTCGGCTGGTCGCTGCCGCAGACCGCGCTCATTTCGGTGCACGGCCGCGCGCTCGACCTGGTGCGCCCGCATTTGCAGCCGGGAACGCGCATCCTGGCCCTGACCTCCGACGGCCAGGGCCCGGCGGCACTGGCAAAGCTCCTGACCCAATCGGGTTTCGGCGACTCGCGCCTGACGGTGCTCGAAGCGCTTGGCGGATCCTACGAGCGCATCCGTTCCGCACCCGCCTCAGCCTTCGATCTCGGCGCGGTAGACGCGCTCAACACGGTCGCCATCGAAGTCGAAGCCGCCGCCGACGCCCGCGTGCTCGCGCGCGCGCCCGGTCTGTCGGACGCTTTGTTCGAGCACGACGGCCAGATCACCAAGCGTGAAATCCGCGCCGTCACGGTCTCCTCGCTGGCGCCGCGGCGCGGCGAATTGCTCTGGGACATCGGCGCCGGCTCAGGCTCGGTCGCCATCGAATGGATGCTGGCCGATCCGTCGTTGCGCGCCGTTGCTGTTGAACGGCACGGGGATCGCGCGGCACGCATCCGCCGTAACGCCGCGGCGTTCGGCGTCCCCGACCTCGAGATCGTGGAAGATGCCGCACCGGCCGCGCTCGCGGGGCTGCCGACACCCGACGCCATTTTCATCGGCGGCGGCGTGAGCGAAGCCGGCGTGCTCGACGCGGCGACCCGCGCGCTGCGGCCGGCCGGCCGTCTGGTGGCCAATGCGGTGACGCTCGGCAGCGAGGCGCAGCTCTTGACCCGTCACGCCGCGCTCGGCGGCAAGCTGATCCGCATCGCCATTTCGCGGGCCGATCCGATCGGCGAAAAAACCGGCTGGCATGCCGCGATGCCGGTGACGCAATGGATTTGGACCAAGCCATGATCGTCGCCGGCGTCGGCTGCAGGCGGGGCGCACCGGCGCCCGACATCGAAGCGGCGATCCGCGCCGCGCTCGAGCGCGCCGGCGTGGCGTCGCACGCGCTCGGCTGCATCGCCACGACCGCGGCGAAACGCGGCGAAGCCGGCATCGAAGCCGCCGCGACAAAACTCGGCGTCGATCTCGTTCTGATTCCGGAAGCCGAATTGCAAGCGGCGAACGACCGCACCGCGACCCGATCCGATCGCGTGTTCGCGCTCAGCGGCGTGCATTCGGTCGCGGAGGCCGCAGCGCTCGCAGCAGCCGGGCCGTCGGCGCGGCTCATCAGCCCTCGCCTCGTCATGGGCGACGCGACCTGCGCGGTCGCGGCGTCGGAGACCGTGCCATGACCGTACATTTCATCGGCGCCGGGCCGGGCGCGGCCGACCTGATCACGGTGCGCGGCCGCGATCTGATCGCGCGCTGCCCGGTCTGTCTGTATGCCGGCTCCATCGTGCCGCGCGAATTGGTCGCGCACTGTCCGCCTGGCGCGCGTATCGTGGATACTGCGCCGCTGTCGCTCGATGAGATCGAGGCTGAGTTCGTTGCGGCTCACAGCAAAAATCTCGACGTGGCACGGCTGCATTCCGGCGATCTTTCGATCTATAGCGCGCTCGCCGAACAGCTGCGCCGGCTCGAACGGCACGGCATCCCTTATACGCTCACCCCCGGTGTACCGGCCTTTGCCGCGGCGGCGGCGGCGATGGAATGCGAGCTCACCGTCCCCGAGGTCGCGCAGAGCGTGGTGCTGACGCGCGTCTCCGGCCGTGCCTCGCGCATGCCGGAAACCGAGAAGCTCGCGACATTCGCCAAGACCGGCGCGACGCTTGTCATCCATCTGGCGATCCACGCCGTCAAAGCCGTCGCCGATGAGCTGACGCCATTCTACGGCGCCGACTGTCCGGCGGCCGTCGTGGTGCAGGCGAGTTCGCCGACGCAGCGCGTTCTGCGCGGCACGCTCGCCGATATTGCGGCAAAAGTCGCGGCGGCAAAGATCGAGCGCACGGCGCTGATCCTGGTCGGCCGCGCGCTTGGTGCGGAAAATTTTCGCGACAGCGCGCTCTATGACGCCGATTATCGGCGTCGGTTCCGTGGAGGCGCCCCATGAGCCGAAATTCAGGACTAAAACGGCGCGCGGCCGACCAGATTTTGCTCGCGATCGAACAGCACGATCTCGATGGCGATGTCGCGGCCGGCAACGACGCGCGCCGCCGTCGCCTGCGCCGCGCGCGCGACCGTGTCGCCGAGCGCGATGTTTTGGGATTGCGCCGGCGCAAAAGCTTCTGCAGCGGTATTGGCGCTTTTGATGCACGTGCAGAGATCGGCCGAACCACCGGCCGCCGCGGCAAATCCGGCGAGCGTCGCGAAATCGACTTCGCCGCGCCTGGAATGAAGATCGGTGAGGCCCTGGGCCAGCTTAGTCATCTTGGCGACGCCGCCGGCGATGGTCACGCGCGGCAGCGGGTGGCGGCGCAAATATTTGAGCATGCCGCCGACGAAATCGCCCATGTCGATCAGCGCGATCTCCGGGAAGCCATAGAGATTTCGCACCGCGGCCTCCGAGCTCGCGCCGGTCGATCCGGCGATATGCGTCAAGCCGGCAGCGCGGGCGACATCGATGCCGCTGTGG
Source organism: Xanthobacteraceae bacterium (assembly GCA_050010715.1). Classification (GTDB taxonomy): domain Bacteria; phylum Pseudomonadota; class Alphaproteobacteria; order Rhizobiales; family Xanthobacteraceae; genus BOG-931. The sequence goes on from JBEKKM010000026.1 coordinate 34,068, forward strand.
ATCGAATGGATCCACGCCGAGCACGAATACGGCACGACGATGCCGGTGGTGCCGAGGATCGACAGTCCGCCAACGATGCCGAGGCGGCCGTTGAGGGTTTTCGCGGCGAGCGCTTCGCCGCCGGGGATCGAGATTTCGACTTCCGCATCGGCCGCGCACGACGCAGCTTGAGCCACTTCGGCGATGGCATCTTGGATCATGCGACGCGGCATCGGATTGATGGCCGGCTCGCCGGGCGGGATCGGAAGGCCACGCCGGGTCACGGTGCCGACGCCCTCGCCGGCGCGAAAGCTCACGCCCGTGCCGCTCTGGCCGGCGCGGACAGTGGCGCAGATCAAAGCGCCATGGGTGACATCCGGATCGTCGCCGGCATCCTTGACGATGCCGGCGGTCGCGGTGCCTTCGTCCTTCCGCGTCATGGCGAGCGCAAAGCTCGGCCGCTCGCCGCGCGGCAAGGTCACCGCGACCGGATCGGGGAATTCGCCGACCACCAGCGCGGTGAAGGCGGCCTTGGCCGCCGCTGCGGCGCAGGTGCCGGTGGTCCAACCGCGGCGCAGAGGGCGTTCCTGCTTGGCCATGCCCTTCCCTTTAGTCCCGCCCGCCGCGGTCGTCACCACGGCAAACCAAGGAGCGGACCATGACCGCGTGGGACGCTTTAGCCGCGCGCTGCGCCGGCGTTCCCGTGTTTGCGCCGGGTCATGTCTGGCTGGCTGGCGCTGGACCGGGCGATCCCGGCCTCTTGACGCTCGACGCGCTCGCCGGTCTCGCCCAGGCAGACGTGGTCGTGCACGACGCGCTGGTTGATGAACGGGTGCTGGCGCTGGCAGGCGCGGGGGCGCGGCTCGAATTCGCCGGCAAGCGCGGCGGCAAGCCGTCGGCGACGCAAGCCGATATCAGCCAGCGCCTGGTCGCGCTGGCGCGCGCCGGCAAGCGCGTGTTGCGGCTCAAGGGCGGCGATCCGTTCGTGTTCGGCCGCGGCGGCGAAGAGGCGATGACGCTCGCCGCCGCCGGCGTGCCGTTCCGCGTCATTCCCGGCGTCACCGCGGGCCTTGCCGCACTCGCCGCTGCGGCGATCCCGGCGACGCTGCGCGGCACCAATCGCGCCGTCATTTTCGCCGCCGGCCATGGCGCCGACGAGGATTTCGACTGGGCGCCGCTCGCCCGCACCGGACAGCCGATCGTACTCTACATGGTGATGCACAATCTGGAGCGGATCGCGGCCGAGTTGATGCAAGCCGGACTCGCGGCGCGGACACCTGCCGCGGTGATCGCCTCGGCGACGACACCGAAACAGCGAGTTCTGGTCTCGACGCTTGAAAAGCTTGCCGCCGACGCGCGCGCGCAAAAATTCGAGCCGCCCGCCATTGTCGTGATTGGCGACATCGTCGAGACGCGGTCGCAGTTGCTCGGCGAAGCCGCGGGCGCTGCAAAGGATTTACCGTGACGGCGCGCGGCCTCATCATCGCGGCGGCCCATTCCGGCGCCGGCAAGACTACCGTAACGCTGGCGCTATTGGCGGCGTTGCAGCGGCGCGGCGTCGCCGTGCGCGCCGCAAAAGCTGGACCTGATTACATCGATCCGGCATTCCACGCCGCTGTAACCGGGTCGCCGAGCGTCAATCTCGATTCCTGGGCGATGCCGCCTGCTTTGCTCGACACCATGGCCGCGCAGGCCGCAATCGGCGCCGACATTTTCGTGATTGAAGGCGTCATGGGATTGTTCGACGGTACCAGCGGTGCCGCCGGACAACGCGGCGCCACCGCCGATCTCGCCGCGCATTTCAAGTTTCCGGTCGTGCTGGTGCTCGATGTGTCCCGCCAGGCGCAATCGGCGGCGGCCATGGTGCGAGGTTTCGCCGCGCACGATCCCGCGGTGCGCATCGCCGGCGTGATCTTGAATCGCGTCGCCAGCGAACGCCATCGCACCGTCGTCGCCGACGCCATCGCAGCGCTCGGCGTTCAAATCCTCGGCGCCGTGCCGCGCGAGGCTGCGCTGGCTTTGCCTGAGCGTCATCTCGGCCTGGTCCAAGCCGGCGAACATCCCGACCTGACAGCGCTGATCGAGCGCCTCGCCGCGATGGCCGATCGTCATCTCGATCTCGACGCCGTCATGGCGAGCGCCGCGCCGTTGACGATCGATCCCGCGACAAACGACGCCGCGATCCAGCCGCCGGGGCAGCGTATCGCGCTGGCGCACGACCGGGCTTTCAGCTTCGTCTATCCGCATCTGCTGGCGGCGTGGCGCAATGCCGGCGCCGAGATTACGCCGTTCTCGCCGCTCGCCGACGAAGCGCCCCCGGAAAGCGCCGATTGCTGCTGGCTGCCGGGCGGCTATCCGGAGCTGCATGCGGAAGCGCTCGCTGCGGCACAGCGTTTCGGCGATGGGCTGCGGCGCTTTGCGCAAACACGGCCGGTGCATGGCGAATGCGGCGGCTACATGGTTTTGGGTCAAAGCCTGGAGGATGCGGCAGGGCAACCGCACGCCATGACCGGCCTGCTCGGCCATACCACCAGCTTCGCCAAACGCAAGCTGCATCTCGGCTACCGCACCGCACGGCTATTGTCCGACACCTTGCTGGGTCGCCAAGGTGCGATCGTGCGTGGCCACGAATTCCATTACGCGTCCCTGACGTCAGCCGGGAACGATGAGTCCTTCGCGGACCTTTGCGATGGCGAAGGCCGCCCGCTCGGCAATGCCGGTGGACGGCGCGGCCGCGTCACCGGCACATTCTTTCACGCCATCGCGACAACGGATGCGGCTTAGACGGCTTGGCGAACACGCCTTTCGCGGAAATGCCACCAGAATACGATCCCGATTCCAATCACCACTCCCACGATGAGGACGACGATCAAAGCCGAGTTTTCGATCCAGGCGATCGCCGGAATGCCAAGCGCCATGATGAAGCCAAGCAGACACACTTGCCAAGACAGCACGTGCACGCCTGCGGTAAAGGTGCCAAGCGCCAGCAAGGTGAAAATGGCAAGCCCCGTAGCGCCGGCGTTGAAAATCTTTTGGACGCTCGCCAGCAGAACCATGTTCATCACCAGCAAGAACGCAAGCCAATGCAGTACCTGCGTCACTATCAACCGCATCCGCGCAGCTTTGTCATGAGCGGTCTGCCATCCGGCGCCGACGCAGACCAGCGCGATCAACGGTGCGAGTATCTCCCAGTAGCCGGTAATCGGCTGCTTCGAAACGCTCGTATAAGCAACGCCTACAGTGGTCAGGATCAGCACCAGGCTGAAAGGTAATTCCCTGATCCAAAAATTGGGATGCAGCAATTTGGCGAATCTGCCGCCCTGCGGCGCGCTCGATGGCGTCACCAAGCCTGAATCCGGAGTGCTCATCGGGGTCTCTCCGATTTTCTCATTCACCGAAAACACCTGTCCTGGGCGTGCGCGAAGCCGATGCGTTGCAGGCCCAGGCCTAGCTCGCGGCTTTAGGTTCGGCGTCGTCAGCCGGTTTATCCGACACGCCGGCCTCGGCAAATGTCGCCATGCCAGTGTGGCACGCCAGCGCGGCGCGCAACAGCAGCAGCGCCACTGCCGCACCCGACGCTTCGCCGAGCCGCATGTTGAGATTGACCAGCGGCGCAAGCGAAAGCTCTTCAAGCAGCATGCGGTGCCCGGCCTCGGCCGAGACGTGGCCGGCGTGCACGTGTGCGAGAGTGTCGGTTCGCAGCTTCGCCAACGGCGCGACGGCGGCGGTACAGACGAAGCCGTCGAGCAACACCGGAATGCGCCGTTGCCGCGCCGCCAAAGTGGCACCGAGAATGGCGGCAAGCTCGCGGCCGCCGAGGGACGCGGCGATCGCCAGCGGATCGTCGAGCGCGGCGGCATGCCGCACGAGCGCACGGTCGATGACGGCGCGCTTGCGCGCCAAGCCATCCTCATCGACGCCGGTGCCGCGGCCCGCCCAGCGCTCCCCGCCGCCGCCAAACAAGGCCGCCGCGATTGCCGCCGCCGCCGTGGTGTTGCCGATGCCCATCTCGCCCAGGCAAATCAGATCGCTTTGCGGCGAGACCGCCTCATACCCGGCTGTCACCGCGGCGAGGAATTCTTGTTCGCTGAGCGCCGGCTGCTCGGTGAAGTCGGCGGTCGGCTCGTCGAGCGAGAGTGGAACGACGCGCAACGCGGCGCCGGCGGTGCGCGCCAGTTGATTGATCGCGGCGCCGCCAGCGGCAAAGTTCGCGACCATCTGCACGGTGACTTCGGCGGGATAGGCCGAAACGCCGAGCCTGGTCACGCCGTGATTGCCGGCGAAGACAAGAATTTCCACGCGCTC
>JBEKKM010000027.1:0-51716 GCA_050010715.1 Xanthobacteraceae bacterium
GGCGCCGATCTGCAAGCCGATCAAGTCTATATCGGCCAGCTCGAAAACCGCATTCGCCAGGTCGTGGACGAACTGGCGAAAGGGCACAAGCTGATCTGGTACATCCCGGATATCGTGCAGGTCGCCATGAGCGGCCGGCATTCCGGCCAGAGCGCGACCATGCTCGATCAGATCATGCCGGCGATCGCCGCCGGCCGACTGATCGTGTGGTGCGAGGCGACGGCCAAGGGCACCGCGCGGCTGGTGCAGCTCAAGCCGTCGCTGCGCGGCCTGTTCGAAACCGTGACGCTCGAGCCGTTGTCGCAGACTGAGACATTGTCGCTCGTGCGCGATGTGATCGCCGAGCTGGATAGCTGGGCGAATATCCAATTCGATCCCGACTGCGCCAAGGTCGCGCTCGATACCGCGAGCCAGTATCTCGGCACCAGCGGACTGCCGGGCTCGGCCTTGTTCCTGCTCAAGCTCACCGCGATGCGCGCCGAGCAGACAGGCGAGTCGATTCCCGCGCGCCGGGTGCTGGAAACCCTGTCGCAATTCTCCGGCCTGCCGGTTTCGATGCTCGATACCAGGGAGCAACTCGACCTCAAATCGATTCGCTACTTTTTTACTGCACGCGTGATCGGCCAGGACGAGGCGGTCGACGCCATGATCGCGCGCATCGCCATGCTCAAGGCCGGCCTGAACGATCCGAACAAGCCGATCGGCGTGTTTCTGTTCGCCGGGCCGACCGGCACCGGCAAGACCGAGCTCGCCAAGGCGGTCTCGGAATTTCTGTTCGGCTCGGTCGAGCGATTGATCCGCCTCGACATGAGCGAATTCCAGACTCATGAAGCGATCAGCAAGATCCTCGGCCAAAGCTCGGTGTCGGTTATCGAGGCCGACTCGCTGATCAGCCGCGTGCGCAAGCAGCCGTTCTCGGTCGTCCTGCTCGACGAATTCGAAAAATCCCATTCCAATGTCTGGGACCTGTTCCTGCAAGCTTTCGACGAGGGCCGGCTGACCGACGCCATGGGCCAGGTCGCCGATTTGCGCCACTGCTTGATCATCATGACGTCCAATCTCGGCGCTACCGCCCATCGCAGCATCGGCTTGGGCTTTGCGCCGCAGGCCGACGAGTTCAGCAAGGACCAAGTCCTGCGCGCCATCAGCCTGACCTATCGGCCGGAATTCCGGAACCGGCTCGACAAGATCATCGTTTTCCAGCCGCTGACGCGCGAACTGATGCGCGGCATTCTCAAGAAGGAATTGGCGGCGCTGCTGGAGCGGCGCGGCTTGAAAGACCGCGCCTGGGCCATCGAATGGGAATCCTCGGCGCTGGAATTCCTGCTGGAGAAAGGCTTTTCGCCGGAAATGGGCGCGCGGCCGTTGAAACGCGCCATCGACCAATATCTCGTTGCGCCGCTCGCCGCCATCATCGTGGAAAAGCGATTTCCCGAAGGCGAACAGTTTCTCTTCGTGCGCAGCGACGGCGAGGGCATTCAGGCTGAATTCGTCGACCCTGATGCGGACGTTGCGGCGGCGGATCAGTCGCAGGCGGCCGCGCCCACCGTCTCGCCCGCGCTCGCCTCGATGATCCTCACTCCGGAAGGAACACAGGCCGAATTCACGGCGCTGCAAGCCGAATATGACGGCATCGAGCGGACGCTCGCATCCGGCGAATGGGAAAATCTCAAGGAGAGTCTTTCAGGCGAAATGTCGTCGTCCGATTTTTGGTCACGTCCGGATCGCTTCAACACGCTGGCGCGGCTTGCTCTGATGGACAGGGTCAGGTCGGCCACGGAGACTGCGGACGCGCTGCGAACGCGGCTTGCCAGAGGCTCCCGGCGGTTGCGGCCTTATTCCGCGGAACTCAGTGGCCGCCTGGCGCTGCAACTTCACCTGATCAAGGAAGGCATCACGGACGCCATCGACGACGCGCCGATCGAGCTCGCGATAACTGTCGAGCCGGTGTTCGATGGTGCCGGCGATCGGCAGGCGACGCTCACGTGGTGCCGCAAGCTGACGTCGATGTATCGCGCCTGGGCCGATAAACGCCGCATGCACATCAGCGATGTCGCCGCAAGAAGCAAAGACAAGGAGACGCCGATCCTGCTGATCTCCGGCTTCGGCGCGCACCGCGTCCTGGCGCCGGAAGCGGGCCTCCACGTCTTCGAGCCGTTCGAAGGTTCGGGAAACCGGGTGACGGCGCGGGTGCGCCTTGCGGTGGTACCGCTCGGCGACGTGCCCGCCGCCAAGGAGCGCGGGCTGGCGATCGAGGCCATCGACGAGGCGCCGCGGCCCAACAATGTCGTGCGGCGCTATCGCGAGGAGCCGCCGCTGGTGCGGGATGCCGCCGGTCAATGGCGCAGCGGCCGTCTCGATCTCGTGCTCGGCGGCGAGTTCGATTTGCTGCAGGCCGGCCAGCGCTGATACCCGCCCGGGCTTGCCTGGTTCAGCTCGCATACGCGCATTAATCAGGCAGGGCCGACTTTTTCGTCATCACCGTAAAGCGTCGCCAGCGTCGTCTTGACTGTCAAGGCTACCGGCACGGCAAGGATCACGCCCGGAATCCCGAACAGCACGGCACCGGCAAAGATGCAGAATATGATCAGCACCGGATGCACATGCGCGGCGCCGCCGAGCACCAGCGGCGCAACCACTTGGTCGATCGATAGCCGCAGCAGCACAGCATAGAGCGCAAAAGCCAAAAGGCTCATGACGCCGGTCGCGGTATGCAGCGAGACGAGGCCGGCAGTGACGGCCGCCGCGGTCGAGCCGATGATCGGAACGATTTCCAGAACGCCGGTCAGCAACGCCAACAGCACGGCATGGTCGATGCCGAGAACGACGCCGAGTCCGATATAGGCGGCGATGGTCGCATAGATCACGATCGCCAGCACACCGACAAAATACCGCTTCAGCAGCGGATCGACGCGATGGCCGATTTGCGCCACCAGCGGGCGGTAGGTCGGCGGCACGATCCAGAACAAACCGCGCGCCGCGCTCTTGCCACCGACCAGGAAATAACAAGTAAGCGCGGCGGTCAGGATCATGCCCATGATGCCGGCGAGGCTGTAGCCCACGACGAGGACGAGCAGATCCGGCTGCGCGAACCAGTCGCGTATGCGGTCCGCCAACGACCGGATGATGTCCGTTACGTCCAGCGATTGACCGAACAGGCGGATGGATTGGTCGCCGGTCGCTCCTCCCAGCAGGCGTACGATTGTGCCGTGCAAATCGTCGGCTGCGGCGCCGATCTCGGCGATCAGCCGATGCCCCGCAATGGCAATAATGAGCGCCGCCATGCCGATCAAAAGCAGAAACAGCAGGCCGGCAAACAGCGCGCGCGGCAATCGCGTCCGTTGCGCGACCCAATCCAAGAGCGGCGTGCAGATATACGCAATGACGCCGGCGATCACGAACGGCAGCAGGATGAACCTGATGAGATAGACGAAGACCGCGATGGCGACGAGCGCGAAAATGACCGGGCGCATGTCGGCCGCATGGCGCCATGCTGTCGCGGCGCCGTTTTCGGCGCGCTGGACTTCCCGTCCGTTCGGATCGCGGGCAACCATCGATGAATTCCGCCGCTCCATGCGCCCAAGCGGGCGCGCGAGCGAAAACTATACGCAAATGATCACGTGGCAAAGGCGCCCACGCGAGAATTGGCACGCGCCAGCGCTGTAAAAGTTATTTGTACGATTGCGTCAGATAAGTCACGGCGTCCTCGGCGAGCCGCTGCCGGTCGCGTTCGCCGCGTTGCGCCGTCTCGATGATGCGCTTGGCCATGATTTCCTGCGCCACCCGCTTGTAGCGCGGCGATGCCAGCGAGCTTCCCGACTTCTCGATCGCCGCCCATGCGTCGCCAAATGCCGCGGCCAGGATCTCGATGACTTCGGGGTCGAAGGCCGATTGGGCCAGCAATGGGACTATTGTCATGAACGGTACGCCGGGTGAATGCGGATTGTCTGAACAGAGCAATATGCGGCCAGGAAGGCGACGATTCGGCGCGGCTCAACGAGCCTTCGCCAGCACGCCATGACAACGCTGGATTGGTTAAGCCGGTTCCATAGCCGACGTTGCGGACATCCCTAGGTGCCGCCCTGCCGCGCAGAAACTACGGAGAGCGGGATGGCGGAGAGGGAGGGATTCGAACCCCCGATACGGTTGCCCGTATGCCGCATTTCGAGTGCGGTGCTTTCAACCGCTCAGCCACCTCTCCGCAAGCTTGCGACACGGCCTGAGCGTTGTGGGGGTTTATCTAGCGGCGTCGGTGACGGGACACAAGGGCGCGACCCCGCCGCACGCCGTCAAAGCTCCCGCCCGAGCTTGCGATCGAGCGAGTACGGGCCGCCGCCGCGCAGCGCAATGGCGAAGCAAATCAAGCCCCACATCAGCGTGTATTCGTAGCCGCGCCGGGTCCAGGCGAAGCCGGTCTTCCAATAGATCGCCGTGATGATCAGCATTTCGATCGCCGCCGCGGCGGCGAAGAAGCGGGTGAACAGGCCGAAGATGAGCGCAATTCCGGCGGTTGTTTCGACCGTGGTGCTGCTCCAGAACCACAGCTCCGGCGGATTGAAGCCGATATCGCCGTAACCCTTGAGATACGCCAGTGTCGGCCCGGCCATGATCTTACCCCAGCCGTGCACCAGCAGATTCCAGCCGACCGCGACGCGGACGATCAGCCACGACAGCGGGATCACGGCGTCGTAGAACGGCCGCAGCACCGGCAGCAGCAATTTTGGCTCGGCGTCCGCCATGGGCGTTCTGTCCGTTTCGGATCGCGATTTTGGCGCAACATAGAATGCGGCGGCGTCGCTGCACAGTTCTATCGTCTGCGCACGAGGCACGGAAGGCGCGCGAATTTGGCGCGGACTGGTAACGCCGGTTGAGGGATGCTAGAGCCGCCGCGCGCAGCAGGTGCCGCCGATGGCCCAGTACTGGAAGGCAGACGGGTGAATGTTCGGCCTGCCGGATATATTCGACGGGCGGCAGTCGACGTTGCGCGGCGCATGGCCCGCTGCAAGCCGGGATCTGGAGCGCAGCCTGTCTTTCGCATTTCTCGGCTTCGCCGCGCTGTGCCTTGTCTTGCCTTTGCTGCAAAACTTGTATCCGGTCTTCGGCACGATCGTGACGCCGCTCGAGGAGCGGCGCGTCTTGAGCCCGTTTCCGCCGCTGCGGCTTCTACTCGGAACGAACGGCGATTTTGCAGCGGCACTCAACACGTGGTTCGACGATCGCGTCGGCTTTCGCGACCTGTTCATTCGCGCAAAGAATCAGATCGATTACACGTTTTTCGACACGTCCAAAAAAGTCTGGATCGGTTCCGACGGCTGGCTGTTCTACCGCGAGGATCCCAAAAATATCGTCGACCTTGATACCGCCCAGCTGGCGACCCTGGAGGACGGTTTCGTGAGTTTGGCGCGGCGGCTGCACGATAGAGGCGTGCATTTGCTCGTCGTCGGCTATCCGGACAAGTCGGCGATTTATCCGGAAATGGCGCCGCTGCAAATGCCGCTACCGCCGACCGGCGGCAATTACGGGCGTCTGCGGCAATTCCTCGCCGGCCGATCCGAGTTCGCGTTCATTGACGCCGAGGCGACGATGAAGCGCCAGAAGTCCACCTCGCCGGAGCATCTGTATTACAAGACCGATATGCACGTCACCGAAGTGGCGGATCTTCCCATCGTCCAGGATATCGTCGCTCGTTTCGCGCAGATGGAAAATCGCCCTGACGTCCGCTGGGACGAAAAATTCACGTTGAGCCATGCACATTGGAACAACGGCAGCTGGGCGCGCTTCATGTCACTGCTGACCCAACCGGGCGAAAAAGCGCCGTACTATTTGGAGGGTCATACGATCGGCGCAACGGAGCCTGACGGGCATTGGAATATTCCCGATGCCGGCGTGTTCGATCGCGCCGACGCCGGCGTTGGACGGCCGTTCGATTGGGAATTCCAGTCGCTGCCGGAGCTGTGCGCCGCGCGTCTTCCCGGCATGGTGCTGTTTGGCAATTCCTTCAGCGATCTCTATTGGGCGCTCGGCCTGCAGCGTTACTTCTGCTTCATCCGCCGGGCGCGCGATCCGATCAGCCGCTTCAAGACGTTCTATGAGACCATGCCTGCCGATACCAAATATTTCATCTTCGAATATTACGAGCCATGGCTGCCGGACGACGTGGCATTGTTCAGACAATTTCTCGCGGCGAATTGATCGGACGGCAGGCCGCCATGGTATTCAGCTCGGAGCTGTTCCTCTATGGCTTCATGCCGCTATTTTTCTCGCTGTATTATCTGATTGACGATCGGCGCAAGAACTGGCTGATCCTGGTCGCGAGCCTTGTCTTTTACGGCATCGGCGCCGGCAGCACGGTGCTGGTCCTGCTGGTCTCGATCTTCGTCAATCAATATCTGGCGCTGCGCATCGAGCCCGCGCCGCCGGCTCGCCGCAAAGCGCTGCTGGCGATCGGCGTCGCGGTCAATCTCTTCGGTCTCGGTTATTACAAATACGCCACGTTCCTTTGGCAGCTTGCCGGCGGCGTCGCCGGCGCGCTGGGTTTTCATCCGCTGCCCGCGGCGCCGGCGATCCCGCTGCCGATCGGCATTTCGTTCTTTACCTTCCAAGCCATCTCCTACCTCGTCGACGTCTACCGGCGCGAAATCTCGAGTGCCGGCAGCTACGGCGAATTCGCCACCTATCACTCGCTGTTTCCGCAGCTCATCGCCGGCCCGATCGTGCGCTATCGCGAGATCAAGCTTGAGCTGCAGCAACGTCCCATCGACCGCACGACGCTGACCGAGGGCGCCTATCGTTTCTGTCTCGGGCTGGGCAAGAAGATGGTGATCGCCGACAATCTCGGCACCGTCGTCGACACGACCTTCGCGTTGCCGGCAGCGCAGCTCGACGCCGGCCATGCTTGGCTTGGCATTTTTTGCTACGCGCTGCAGATCTATTTCGATTTCTCCGGCTATTCGGACATGGCGATCGGTCTCGGCCGTCTGCTCGGTTTCCACTTCCCGGAGAATTTCGATCAACCCTATCGTTCGGCGAACATCACCGAATTCTGGCGGCGCTGGCACATGACGCTGTCGCGCTGGTTCCGCGACTACCTCTATATTCCGCTCGGCGGCAACCGCCACGGCAGGCTGCGCACCTTCCTCAATCTGTGGATCGTGTTTTTCCTGTGCGGCCTGTGGCACGGTGCCGGCCTGACTTTCATCGCCTGGGGTCTCTACCACGGCCTGCTGCTTGTTCTCGAACGCTTCGCCCACACGCAGTGGAACTGGCGGCCGTCGGGTATATTCGGCATCGCTTCGAGTTTCATCTTACTGATGATCGGCTGGGTGCTGTTCCGTTCGCCGACGCTTGCGGCCGCGGGCCATTACCTGGCGGCCATGGCGACGCTTGGGCCGGCGGCCGGCGGCATCACCGCGGCGCTGTCCGGGCTGACGCCCGATGTCATGTTCTATCTGGCGCTCGGCACTTTCTTCGCGTTCGCACCGCTCGATCGTCTGGCACGCTTACGCTTCGACAGTCCCGCGGTGATGGCATCGCAGCTTACGTTGTCGAGCCTGAGCCTCGTCTATTCGTGCCTGTTGCTCGCGGCCAACAGTTTCAATCCCTTCATCTATTTCCGCTTTTGACGCCGGCATTGCCGGCCTCCTATACTCGCCCGGCACGCAGCGAATGGCCGCTCGCTTGGCGGCAGCAGCATCCCTGGAGCGTAACGCAATGGCAGAGTGGTTCGTCGCCAAGGCAGCGGACTTGCCCGACGGCGACCGGCGCATCGTGACCGCCGGCAATAACGAGATCGGCGTCTTTCACCACGGCGGCACGTATTACGCCTACAGCAATTACTGCGTCCATTCGGGCGGGCCGGCCTGCGAGGGCATCCTGATCAATCAGGTGGTGGACCTGATCGCGCCGGATCGCACCTATCAGGGTCAGACGTTCTCCGACGAAGTGCACTTCGTCTGCCCCTGGCACGGTTATGAATACGAGCTCACCACCGGCCAGTGCGTGGGCGATCGCAAGCTGAAGCTGAAGAAATTCGAAGTGGTGCGGCGCGGCGACGACATTTATGTCGTGGCCTGAGGGAGAGAATGATGGATACAACTCCGAACGAAATCCGCAAGCTTAACTTCGACGATTACTCGACTGCAAAGCATCTCGAACACGCGGCGCAACAGGCGCGGGCGCGCAATTACCAGGATTTTTTGATCGTCGACGTCGATGCGCACCACTACGAGAACGAGTCCTACAAGGAAGTCTTCCAATACATCGAGAGCCCGGTGATCCGCCACGACGTGATGGATTCCGCGCAGCGGCCCGGCCGCTCAGGCCTGCTCAACTCGTCGGTCGGCAATCAAAATCTCGGCGGCCGCATCACCCGCTCCAACCTGCGCCGGCTGCAGAAGGTGCCGGCCGACGGCCGGCACCGCGACGTCGCCATGACCATCGAATGGATGGATTCGCTCGGCGTCGATTACGCCTGCATGTTCCCGACGCCGATGCTGTTTCTCGGCCTGCATCCGCAAGTCGAGATCGAGGTGGCGCTGTGCCGCGCCTATAACCGCTGGCTCTGCGAGCGCATCCTCGCCGTCGAGCCACGGCTGATCTCGATGCTCTACCTGCCGTTCAACGATCCGGAAGCCGCCTACCAGACGGTGAAGGATTTCGGCGACAAGAAAGGCGTCGTCGGCTTCATGGTGACGTCGCCGCGCTACAAGCCGGTGCATGACAACGCCTATATGAAGACCTACGCGCTGCTCGAAGAGCTCGGCAAGCCGATCTCGTTCCACGCCGCCTATAGCTGGGAAGATCGCGCGCTGCAGATGACCAACCGGTTCATCTCGGTCCATTCGCTCGGCTTCATGTGGTTCAACATGATCCACATGACCAATTGGGTGATCAACGGCCTGCCCGAGCGCTTCCCCAAACTCAAAGTGTTGTGGATCGAGAGCGGGCTGACCTGGGCCTACGCGCTGATGCAGCGGCTCGACCACTCCTACATGATGCGCACGTCGGACTGTCCGTCGCTGAAACGGAAGCCGAGCGAATACATGCGCGAAATGTATTACTCGTCGCAGCCGATGGAGAAGCCGGACGACAATTCGATCCTCGAAGCGACCTTCAAGATGATCAAGGCCGATACCCAGCTGTTGTGGTCGTCGGACTATCCGCACTGGGATTTCGACACGCCCGGCGTGATCTACGACCTGCCGTTCCTCAACGAAACGGCCAAGCGCAACATTCTGGGCGCCAATGCCGCGCGCGTGTTCGGCCTCGATACGAAAGTCGTGAAGAAAATCCCGTAGAGCGGCGCTGCGTTGCCCGTCCTACGGTTGCGGAGGGGAAACGTCATGATGTGTCTCGGTGCCCGAGCAGCGCGCCTGCTCGCCATGCTGTTGCCTCTTCTTGCCGCGGGCGGTCCGAGCTTCGCGCTCGACTATCCGACGCGGCCGGTGCACTTCATCGTGTCGTTCGCCGCCGGCGGTCCCAACGACACCATCGCGCGCATCCTTGGCCAGTATCTGTCGGAACAGCTCGGCCAGCAATTCATCGTCGAGGATCACGTCGGCGCCGGCGGCAATATCGGCATGCAGGACGTGCTGGCCTCGGCGCCCGACGGCTACACCATCGGCTTTGTGGCGCCGAACAACGCCATCAACGCCACGCTCTACCAGCACATCCCGTTCGACTTCGTGCACGATTCGACGCCAATCGCCGGCACCATGAAGCTCGCCAATGTCATGGAGGTGAACCTCGATTTCCCGGCTAAAACGCTTGCCGAGTTCATTGCGCTCGCCAAAACCGAGCCGGGCAAGATCAATTTCGCTTCGGGGGGCGTCGGCACCTCGCCGCACATGTCCGGCGAGCTGTTGGCGATGATGACCGGCATCAAGCTGACCCACGTGCCGTATCGCGGCACCGGTCCGGCGATGACCGATCTGCTCGGCGGCCAGATCCCGGTGCTGTTCGACAACCTTCCCGGCTCGATCCAGCAGATCAAGGCCGGCCGCATCCGCGCGCTCGGCGTGACCACCAAGGAACGCGTCGCATCGCTTCCCGACGTGCCGACCATCGGCGAAACCGTGCCGGGCTACGAGGTGTCGGTGTGGTTCGGCATCAGCGGGCCCAAAGGCATCCCGCCGGACATCGTCGCCAAGCTCAACGCCGCCATCAACGCGGTGCTGGCGAACCCGAAAATCAAAGAGCGCTTCCACGACCTCGGCGGCGAAGTGATGCCGATGAGCCCGGCCGAATTCGGCCATCTCGTCGCCGACGAGACCGTGAAATGGGCCAAGGTGGTGAAGTCCGCGGGCTTGAAGGTGGAGTGACGCGGGCCTGTTTCAGCGGAACGACTGCGGTCAGGTGCCGGTAAACACCGGCTTGCGCTTTTCCATAAACGCGGCGCGGCCTTCGTTGTAGTCGTTGCTGGTGAAGCACGTCTCCACCATTTCGGTGGTGCGGGCGACGTTGCGCTTGGACTCTTCGCGGACGATTTCGTTGACTGTGTATTTCACCGCCTTGATGGTGAGCGGCGCATTGGCGGAGATCATGTCGGTGACGCTCTTGACGTAGGTTTCGAGCTCGGCCGATGGCACCACGCGGTTGACCAGCCCCATGGCGAGCGCTTCCTGGGCGTCGAACTGGCGCGCGGTGTAGAAGATTTCCTTGGCGAAGGCCGGGCCGACGACGTCGACCAGGCGCTTCAAGCCGACATAACCGTAACCCAGCCCGAGCTTGGCGGCCGGCACCGCAAAGCGGGAATTATCGGTGGCGATGCGCAGGTCGCAGCAGGTCGCCAGCCCAAGCCCGCCGCCGATGCAATAGCCGCGGATCATGGCGATGGTGGGTTTCGGGAATTCGTAGATGCTGGCATAGGCGGCTTCGGACTTGGCGCCGTAGGCGCGGGCGGCTTCGAGATTGGCGCGCTCACTCTCGAACTTTGAAATGTCGGCGCCGGATACGAAGGCCTTGCCGCCGGCACCGGTGAGCACCACGACGCGGATGTCGTTGTCGGCGGCGAAATCGTCGAGAATGCGCTTGGTGGCCTCCCACATGTCGAGCGACACGGCATTGAGCCGCTCGGGATTGTTGAAGGTCACGATGCCGACGCCCCCGTCCTTGCGGGAGAGCATCTTGTCGGTCATGGCTGAACTCCTGTCATTTGTCGTGTCATCATCCGCGAAGGCGGATGACCCAGTAATCACCGTGTGTCGAGATTGATTTCATGCGTTACGCTTACTGGGTGCCCCGCTTTCGCGGGGCATGACAATACGTTCATACAGCTTTCGCCTTATGCAGCGCGGCGATGTCGCGCTTGCTGAAACCGAATTCCTTGAGCACCGCGTCGGTATGTTCGCCGAGGTCCGGCGGCCGCGCCGCGAGCTTCGACGGCGTCCGCGACAGCGTCACGCCCTGGCCGACCAGATGCAGGTTGCTCTTGTTCACTTTCTGCGCGATGCCGAGGTGCTGCACCTGCGGGTCGGCGAACATCTTGTCGATGGCATAGATCGGCCCGCACGGCACGCTGGCCTTATTCAAGCGCTCGATCCATTCGGTACTGTCGCGGCCGATGAGGCGGCGATTGATTTCGACGTCGAGTGCGTCGCGGTTCTTCGAGCGCGCCGCGCCGTCGATATAGTCCGGATTTTTTACCAGCTCAGGCGCCCCGATGGCCTCGCAGAATCGTTTCCAGATGGTCTGCCCGGCGGTGGCGATATTGATGTAGCCGTCGTCGGTCTTGTAGACGCCGGTCGGCGCGCTGGTCGGATGGTTGTTGCCGGCCTGCTTGGCGACTTCGCCCTGCACCAGATAGCGGGCGGCCTGAAAGTCGAGCATGAAAATTTGCGCCTGCAGGAGCGAGGTCGCGACCTGCTGGCCTTTTTTGGATTTCTCGCGCTCCAACAGCGCGACCAGTATGCCGGTCGCCGCCAACAGTCCGGCGCTGAGGTCGGCGATCGGAATGCCGACGCGAACCGGGCCTTGCCCTGGCAGACCGGTGACCGACATTAAGCCGCCCATGCCCTGCGCGATCTGATCGAAACCCGGCCGGTTGGCGTAAGGGCCGTCCTGGCCGAAGCCGGAAATGCTGGCATAGACGATGCGCGGATTGATCTTGGCCAAAGCCTTGTAGTCGATGCCCAATCGCTTCTTCACGTCGGGACGGAAATTCTCGACCACGACGTCGGCCTTTTTCACCATGCGCTTGAACGCGGCCAGCCCTTCCGGCGCCTTCAGGTTCAGCGTCATGCTGCGCTTGTTACGGTGCAGGTTCTGAAAGTCCCCGCCTTCGCGCGGGCCGCCCATCGGCTCTTCCAGGCCGGGCGGCGTCTCGATCTTGATGACATTGGCGCCCCAGTCGGCGAGCTGGCGGACGCAGGTCGGTCCCGACCGCACGCGGGTCAAATCGAGCACGGTGAAGCGCGCTAGCGCCTTCGAAGCGCGGGGAAATGGCATTGCGGGCGCCTCCAACGCCAGTTTTCCGCAGGCTCTGCAGCCGCCGGCGGAATTTTTGCCGGCCGCAAAGGTAACCATAGGGCCGGAGGGCCAGAACTTTGCCGATCTGATCGCCGTTGTCTACCGTCTCCCGACGGGCGTTTTGGCCGTCGTTTTGGCGCGCCGACATGGATAAAATGTTAGCCAGGACAGCCATCTTTCCGGCACTTTCACGAGGCGATCATGAACGAGGATGTACTGAACGTCAGCGTGCGCAAATTTCTCAAGAAGGTCGGCATCACTTCACAGCGCGAGATCGAGCAAGCGGTGCGGGCCGCGGTCAGCGGCGGCAAGCTCAAAGGCAATGAGGCTTTGCCGGCCAAAGTGGTCCTCACCGTTGATGGCATCGGCCTGGCGGTGGAGATCGAAGGCGCCATCGAGCTCGAGTGAGGCGCTGCCCTTTAAGCAAGACTTGGTAAGCAAAACTTGGCGAGCAAGACTTGGCCAGCAAGACTTGGCGAGCGACATATTTCCGGGAAACGAACATGATCGATCTACGTCGTGTTGTTGTCGCCTTCATGCTGGTCGCCGTGGCCGGCACCGCTGCCGCCCAGGATCGTCCGGGACGAGGCGGCGGCGACCGGCCCAACCGCCAGGAACAAAGCCAGCAACGCGGGTCCGACCATGAGCAGGTCGGCCCGGGCGTCCTCTCGCTGCTACCGGGCGATGCGGTCAGCGAGCACAGTATCGACACGCCGAGCGGCAAGCTCACCTATACGGCGACCGCCGGGACGTTCTCGCTGTTCGACCAATCGGGCGAGCGCTCGGCTGCAATATTCTACACCGCCTATGTGGTCAAAACCGATAATCACGCGGCCAGGCCGCTGACCTTCGTCTTCAACGGCGGGCCCGGCGCGGCTTCGGCGTTCCTCCATCTCGGCGTGGTGGGTCCGCGGCTCGCCCAGTTCGGCATGGCTGGCCACGACGGCGCCGACGTCCGCCTGGTCGACAATCCGGACACTTGGCTTGCCTTCACCGATCTGGTGCTGATCGATCCGGTCGGCACCGGCTGGAGCCGCGCGGCCAAGCCCGACGGCGGTAGCGCGTTCTGGGGCGTGCGCAGCGACGCCGAGTCGATGGCGAAGGTGATCGCGCTTTACGTCGCCAAGAACGGCCGCGTCAGCTCGCCGAAATTCATCCTCGGCGAAAGCTACGGCGCCTTTCGTACAGCGCGACCAGGGCATCGTGATTTCGGGAATTTTGATGCTGTCGCCGATGCTGGAAGCATCGTTCCAGTTCGATGGCGGTCGTTTCGCGCTCGGCGCCGCACTGCAACTGCCGTCGTTGGCGGCGGCGGCGCTCGAACGCAAGGGCACGTTCAGCAAGGATGCGCTGGCCCAGGCCGAGCATTTTGCGCTGACCGAATATCTGTCGACGCTTGCCGGACCGCCGTTGCAGGGTGAAGCGGCAAAGAACTTTTATGGGCGCGTCGCGCAAATGACCGGATTATCGGTGGATGTCATCGCCCAAGCGCGCGGCTTCATTCCCGACGACTATGCCAAGGATCTCCCCATCGGCGGCCACAAGATCGTCAGCCAATACGATGCGACCTTTGCGTCCGACGATCCTTATCCGGAATCGCCCACCTCACACGGCCCCGATCCGATCCTTGACGGTGTCGTGCGTGCCTACGGCGGCGCCTTCGTCGCCTACGCGCGCGATGAGCTCGGCTTCAAGACCGACATGACCTACGCGCTCCTCGCCTCGGATATTTCCGGCAAATGGCAGTGGCGGGAGGGGTCGAGCCGCAGCCAGCCCAGCGTCGCCGACGATCTGCGCGCACTGCTGGCGCTGACGCCGTCGTTCCATCTGATGATCGCGCACGGCTACAGCGACATGATCACGCCTTACGCGGTGAGCCGCTACGTGCTCGACCATCTGCCGCCGGTCGACGGCGAGGAGCGCACCCAGCTCAAACTCTATCGCGGCGGCCACATGTTCTATCTCTACCCGGACTCCCGCAAGGCTTTCACCGCCGACGCGCGCACCATGTACACGCTGCCATGACCGACGTTGCGGATCGCACGGCGAAGGACGGCCTCGATCAGTTCATTCCGGTCCGCAAGAGCGACATCCTCGCCTCGCTGCTCAAGCAGGGCGCGTTCAAGAGCGACGACGAACGCGACAAGTTCAGCCGGCTTTGCGACATGCTGGCGGCGATCGCTCACTACCACTACTTCAAGACACTCGAACACCTGCGCGGCGACTACTACTATTTCAGCCCCGAGGTCGCGCCCCACGCCGCGTTCGACCGCGACGCGCACGACCGCGCTTACGCCAATCTCAGGCATTCGCTCGAAGAAGTGCTGGAGGAGGCCAATTTCACGGAGATTCCCCACGCCGACATCCGCGAGGCGCATCGGCGCCGCACCGGGCTGCGGGTCAGGATTGCAGCGCCGCTCGACGATTTTCGTGAAGTGCGGTTTTGGCGGCGTGGCCGGCACACGGAGACATTCGAAGTCGCCCGATGGTTTGGGCTGAGCCGCAGTGACGTCGAGGCCGAGGTCTACGACGACGTCGTCCTCATGGTGGCGGTGAAAGCGGCTCACGAAGTCGGCTCACGGAGCGAGCTGCGCAGGCTTACGCGGCGTAAGACCATCCCGGGCTCCGTGCTGCTCAAATATTTTCGCAATATCCCCGCCAGCGCGCTGAACGCGTTGTTCCCCAATGCGCGCGTCGTGATGAGCAGTCAGGACAAGCTTACCCTTGTCGTGCCCGCGATTGCCGGCGGTGTCCCGATCCTGCTCAAGGTCTATGCGACCATCACCGTTCTGTTCCTGGTGATCGCGTTTTATCTGGGCCAAAACCCGAGCGTCGAGCAGAAAGACATGGCGACGGCGCTCGCTGCGCTAGGCGGCTTGGTGGCGCTCGGGGGCTTCGTCATGCAGCAATGGATCAGATATCAGGCGCGGTCGCTGCGCCATCAGACCGAGCTCACCGACAATGTCTACTTCCGCAATATCAACAACAATGTCGGAATCTTCGACTATCTGATCGGGACCGCTGAGGACCAGCAGTGCAAGGAAGTGTTCCTGGCCTACCATTTCCTGCACACAGCGGCCGCGCCGCTGGCAGCCGCCGAGCTCAACGTCCGCATCGAGGCGTGGCTGCGAGAGAGCTTTGGCCTGAATGTTCATTTCGCGGTTGCTGGCGCGCTCGACAAGCTCGAACACTTGGGCCTGCTGCGGCGAGAAGGAGAGCGGCTCTTTGTCTCACCACTCGACGGGGCGCTGGCCCAACTGCGAGCCGTTTGGGACAAATTCCTTGTCGCAGAGCCGAAAGTACCCGCGAAATAGCGAAATCTCGTAGGCGGTCATGGCGCGTGCGGCCGCGCCGGGTGGCGGCATTCGCGTTGCATTTTTTACGGTTATGAGACAGTTATTCGACATTCGTTTGATTGATCGGGCGATAGGAAATAGACATAAACGTTGGGCCTTCAGAAATCAAAAACCCCCAGGGGAGGACGTAATGCATCAAACTTTGATTGGCTGCCCAGTCCGGCGGCGCACCATCCTCAAGGCCGGTCTCGCGATCGGCGCCATGCAAGTGGCCAGCCCGTTCGTGGTGAAATCGCTTGCCGACGAGCCGGTCAAGATCGGCCTCGACAATCCGCTGACCGGCACGTTCGCCGCGCTCGGCAAGAATGAATTGATCGGCGCCCAGCTCGCGCTCGACCAGATCAACGCCAACAACGGCATTCTCGGCCGCAAGGTCGAGCTCCTGGTCGAGGATTCGACCAGCGGCGACACCGCGACCGCGGTGCAAAAGGCCGACAAGTTGATCGACCGCGACAAGGTCGACTTCCTCATTGGCAACATCAACTCGGCGCTGGCCCAGGCGATGGCCAACGAGAGCAATCAGAAGGGCAAGTTCCACATCGTGCCCGGCGGCCACACGGACAGTGTTACCGGCACGCAGTGCCATTGGAACGTCTTCCGCGTCTGCAACACCACGCGCATGGAAACCAATTCGGTCTCCAAGCTGCTGCTCACCTCGTACGGCAAGAAGTGGTACTTCATCACCACGGACTATGCTTTCGGTCACGCGCTCCAAGCCGGCTTTGAAGCGAGCCTGAAGGAAGCCAGCGGCACCGAGCTCGGCGCTGATTACACGCCGCTCGGCACCACCGACTTCTCCGCCAATCTGATCAAGGCGCAGTCCACCAATCCAGACGCGATCATCTTGTTGCTCGCCGGCGACGACATGATCAACTGCCTCAAGCAGGCGGTGCAGTTCGGGCTGAACCAGAAGATCCACATCGCCGGCGCGCAGCAGGAGCTCGAAGTCAACAAGGGCCTGCCGCCCGAAGCGCTGTTTGGCGACTGGGTGTTCGAATGGTACTGGAAGCAGCCCGGCATCCCGCACGTCGAGCAGTTCGTCGCCAATATCCGTAAGCGTACCAATGGCAACGTGCCGACGGCGCGCACCTGGTTCGGCTACGCGGCGATCCACACCTGCAAGCTCGCCGCCGAGAAGGCGAAGTCGCTCGACTCGGTTGCGCTCGCCAAGGCCATGCAGGGACTTGAGCTGCCGCCGGAAGTGGCGCTGATGCCGAACACACCGTATTACCGCAAGGGCGACAACCAGCTGATGCCGACGCTGTTCGTCGGCCAGTCGCAACCGGCGCCGGCCGGCGGCGACAAAGAAGACCTGTTCAAGGTCACCCAGCTGGTCAAGGGCGACGAAGCCGCCCTTTCGGTCGAAGGCACCGGATGCAAGATGACTTGGCCGGCCTGATCGCTGTATAAACTGGGCGCCGCGCGCTCTAGGCGCGGCGCCTGGAATTTAAGACCAGGGTGGGGGTTGTAAACATCGATGTCGGGGAATGGGGATCGCCTACGCACCGCCGGCGGCCGGCGTGATCTGCGGGCGGCGATGATGTTGTTTCGCGTATGACACAGCTGCTGCTGTTCAACGTCTTCAACGGTCTCATCATCGGCGCGTTCTACGCGCTGATGGCGCTTGGGCTGTCGCTGATCCTCAATCTGTCCGGCGTCATCAATTTCGCCCACGGCGGCTTTCTCGCCATCGGCGGCTATCTGGCCTACACGCTCATTCCCTATCTGGGATTTTGGGGCGCGCTGGTGGCGTCGCCGTTTCTCGTCGCCTTCATCGGCATCGCGGTCGAGCGGGTGCTGATCCGCAGGCTTTATGGCCGCGACCCGCTCTACAGCCTGCTCTTGACCTTCGGTCTCGCCTTCATGATCGAGGACGGCACCCGCTTCATCTGGGGCGCGCAGAGCCTGCCCTACCAGATCCCGAGCTGGCTCTCGCGCCCGCTTAGCCTGCAGTTCTTCTTTCTCACCGGCTACCGACTTTTTATGGTGCTGTTGGTCACGGCGGTCGTCGCCGGACTTTTTCTGATCCTCAATTATACGCGGCTCGGCATCCGTATCCGCGCCGGCACGCTCGATCTTGAAACCGTATCGGTGCTCGGCGTTAACACCCGCGTGTTGCGCAACTTGAATTTCGGCCTCGGCATTTACTTGGCCGGGCTCGCCGGCGTGCTCGCGGTGGGCATGCTCGGATTGCAGCCGACGATCGGCGACAATCTGATTATGCCGAGCTTCATCGCCATCATCGTCGGCGGCCTGGGCTCGCTGCCGGGCACGCTCGTCGGCGGAATCCTGATCGGCGTTGTCTCCGGCGTCACTACGGTGTTCCTGCCTGCCGCCAGCGAAGCCGTCATGTACGTGATGATGGCGGCGGTTTTGATCGTGCGGCCGCGCGGCTTGTTGGGCGAGGAGGGCCGCTTCTGATGAAATTCGACAAGCGCGCCGGCGATATTCTGGTTTGGGCGCTGCTGCTCTCGGCGCCGTTCTGGCTGCCGCTGGCCGGCAGCTATGTCGAGCTCGGCACCCGCGTGGTGATCTACGCGCTGGCCGCCATGGCGCTCAATTTCCTGCTCGGTTACACCGGCGTGCTGTCGTTCGGCCACGCCGCCTATTTCGGGCTGGGCGCCTATGGTACCGCCCTGACCATCAAATATCTGGTGCCCTCTACGCCGGTTGGCATGCTCGCGGGCATCGTGCTCGGCACCGTCGCCGCCGCAATCATCGGCCCGATGATCGTGCGGCTGCGCGGCGTCTATTTCGCCATGTGCACCATCGCCTTCGGGCAGGTGTTCTACTTTATCGCCTTCCAATGGTTCTCGCTCACCGGCGGCGACGACGGGGTGAGCGCCTGGCATCGCGTGCCGCTTAATTTCGGCTTTGCCACGCTCGACATCCTCAACAACAACAAGGCGTTTTATTACTTCGTGCTAGCGGTCTTCGCGGTTTCGGCGGCCGCCATGGCGTTCCTGCTGCGCTCGCCGTTCGGCCGCACGCTACTTGCGATCCGCGAGAACGAGCGCCGTGCCCGTTTCCTCGGCATTCCGGTCGACCAGCACATCTGGATGTCGTGGGTGGTTTCCTGCTTCTTCGTCAGCATCGCCGGCACGCTGTTCGCGCTGATGAACGACTTCGTCGATCCGCGCGCGCTGCGCTGGGACCAGTCCGGCAATTTCGTTATCATGGCGGTGCTGGGCGGCATGCGCAGCTTCTGGGGGCCGCTGATAGGCGCGGCGATCTTCCTGGTGCTACAAGACTACATTTCGAGCGAGACGCAGAACTGGATGTCGTTCATCGGCCTGTTCTTCGTCCTCGTCGTGCTATTCTTTCCGCGCGGCGTTTTGGGCATCATTCGGCGAAAGGCGACAACGTGACTCTGTTGCGGGTTGAAAACGTCTCGAAGCACTTCGGCAGCCTGATCGCCGTCGACAACGTATCGATGACAGTCGCGCCCGGCGAATTGCGCGCGGTGATCGGCCCGAACGGCGCCGGCAAGACCACCTTCTTCAACCTGATCAGCGGCTTCCTCACCCAGACTTCGGGCCAGATCATCTTCGACGGCGAAGATATTTCCGGGCTGCTGCCGGCGCGCCGGGTGTGGCGCGGCATTGCCCGTACCTTCCAGATCACCGAAGTGTTCCCGGAGCTGACGATCCGGGAAAATCTGAAAATCGCCGTCGAGGTGGCGAGCGGCTATCGCCTGCGCATGTGGCAATCGGAAGAAGCCGACACCGATGTCAAAAAGCGGGTCGTCGAGCTCCTTGAAGTGAGCGGCCTGAGCCAGAGCGCCGACCGGCTGGTCGGCGAGCTCGCCCACGGCGACCAGCGCGCCACCGAGATCATGATGGCGCTGGCGCTCAAGCCGCGGCTTTTGCTGCTCGACGAGCCGACCGCCGGCATGGGCGATCAAGAGACCTACAACATCACCCAGCTGATCCGCCGGCTGCACAAGGACGGCAAGCTGACGATCGTGCTGATCGAGCACGATATGCGCGTTGTGTTCCATCTGGCCGACCGCATCATGGTGCTCGACCAGGGCAAATTCCTCGCCGAAGGCACGCCGCCGGAGATTGCGGCCAACAAGGCGGTGCAGACCGCCTATCTGGGTCAGGCCGCATGACCGCAGCATTGGTCGCCGAAGGGCTTCATACCTACTACGGCAAGAGCCACATCCTGCACGGCGTCAGCCTGGAGGCCGCCGAAGGCAAGGTGACGGCGCTGCTCGGCCGCAATGGCGCCGGCAAGACCACGACGCTACGCAGCCTCATGGGGCTGACGCCGCCGCGCGAGGGCCAGGTCACGATTTTCGGCACCAAGACCACGGGTATGCCGCCATTTCGCGTCGCCGGACTTGGCGTCGGCTATGTTCCCGAAGGCCGCAAGATTTTCCCCAATCTCACCGTCGACGAGAACCTGATGGTGCCGCTGGTGCGGCCGGGCCCGTGGACGCCGGCCAGCGTCTACAAGCTGTTTCCCCGGCTCGAGGAACGCAAATCCAATCGCGGCCGGCAGCTGTCCGGCGGCGAGCAGGAAATGCTGTCGATCGGCCGCGCGCTCCTGCTCAATCCAAAGCTGCTGATGCTCGACGAGCCGTCGCAGGGGCTGGCGCCGCTAATCGTGCGTGAAGTGTTCCGCATCGTGGCGCAGATGCGCTCGCAAGGAATCACCGTGCTGCTGGTCGAGCAGAACGTGCGCATGAGCCTTGAAATCGCCGACCACGCCTATGTGCTCGACGACGGCCAGGTGGTCTATTCCGGCCCGGCGCGCGAACTCGCCGCCGACGAGTCGCGCGTCCTGTCGCTGGCCGGCGCCAGCGCCGAAGAGTGGACGCCGCACGCCTGAACTTCTACGTAGCGCTGTTCGGATCGAGGCCGTGCGTGGCGCACATGTTGGCGACGATGGCCGTATCCTTGCCGCCAGTGATGAGACCGAGGGCGGCCGAGGTAATGTGTCCGCCGCTGACCTTGGCGTCGACAATGTAAGCCTGGTGCCCGCTATAGGCCGCATAGGGGCTCTTGGCGTCCACCGTTGCGCAATAACTGACCTCGTCCGACGGCGGCACGATCGGAAATTTCGTCCATTTGTATTTCGCCGCTCCAGGCTCCTTGAGCGACGGCGCGACCGCGTCGACAATGATTTTCTTCTCTTGCGGCGTGAGATCGCGCAGTTGCGACGCCGGTGTGGCGGCGGCAGCCGCGGGTGCTGTCGCCGGAGCGGCGCTTGCTGCGGGCTGGTCGGCGGGTGGCGACGCTGCGCAGGCAGCGAGCACTATGCTCGTGGCAAGTACTGCAATCGCGCTGCTTATTTTTGTCCGCAAGGTGGCTCCGTTCGTTGCGAACAACAATAACAAAACTTACCGCCGAGTCGCAATTGCGTAGCGGTCCGTGCCGTCGACCTCACTTTTCATTCGGCAACAGCGATTTGACGGTTTCGATCACGGCCAGCGGTGTTTGGTAGAGTTTTTCGACGAGTTGCACTAGGTGCTCCGGCGGCGTGTAGGTCATGTCCATTTTGATGGTCGTGGCCTCGGCGACCAGTTCCGGATCGTGCACCGCGTCCGCAATCGCCCTGCGCATGACGTCGACGCGATCTTGCGGCACCTCGGGCGGGAACACATAGGGCCGGCCGAATTCGGTCGAGGAGAACACGAACCGCATCAGCTGGCGCTGCGCGTCGGTCTTGGCGTAGTCGAAGATCGACGGCACGTCGGGAATGGCCGCGATCGGCGCCTCCTCGGCGCGCAGCAGGAAGGTGAGCTTGCCGTCCTTGATGAGCTGCTCGTTGACCCGGAATTGCTGGTATGAGGCGCACAGGCCCTGCAGCTCGCCGCGCTCGACCGCGAGCATCGAATCGCCCATGCCCTGATAGCCCTGGACGATGCGGAATTTGGTGCCGAGCACCTTGTTGAGCACCGTCGGCAGGATTGCGAGCGAGGACGTGGCGCCGGCGGCGCCGACGATGAATTCCGTCGTGAACAGATCGGCTGGCGTCTGCACCGGCGCGGTGTACCAGCGCACGCAGACCCGCGCCGGCCGCGAGGTGGCGCCCAGCCAGTTCATGCGCCGAGGATCAATCTCGACATTGGGCTGTGCGGTCAGCGCGTCGTTGACGATGTTGCGCGAAAACGAACCCAGCACGGTGCCGTCGCGCGGCGCCTGGGTATAGAGGTAGTTGGCGGCCGCGACGCTCGCCGCCTGCGGCATGTTCTGGACGATGATGGTCGGCTGGCCGGGAATGTATTTCGGCAGATATTTGACCAAAAGCCGCGCACCGAGATCGTAGTCGTTGCCCGCCGGAAAACCGGCGATCAAGCGAAGCTGCTTGTTCTTGTAGAAATCCTCCGCGCGCGCGCCGGAAATGCCAGACGACGCGGCGACGAGGAGCGCAAGCGCAATCGCGGCTTTGCACGTCATGCGCGGCTATTCGGCGGCGCGTTTATGAGTCAGCGCCTCGGCCGCCTTATCGTAGCTTTCCTCGCGCGTCAGCATCGCTTTGAGCCCGACCAGCTCGTAATAGTCGTCGAGCGGCAGCAGATGATCGAACGTGGAGTTAAGCGAATTCTCCCGTTTGAGGATGCGCAGCACATTGCGCACCGCGTTCGCCGCGGCGAACAGCGCGATCGAGGGGAATGTCGCGGCGACCACGCCGGCAGCTTCGAGCTCCTCGAGGCTGCGCTTTTTCAGGCCCGCCGCTTGCGACAGCGTCGCCATATGCGGGCCGCCGACTTCGCGCAGGACGCGCTTGATGTCCTCGACGGTATCGACGCCCATGGGCTTGGCCATGTCGGCACCGGCCTCCATGAACAGCCGCGCGCGCTCGATGGCGGCATTGAGACCGTCGACGCCGGCGGCATCGGTGCGCGCGGCGATGAAGAAATCCGGATCGCGCCGCGCGTCGAGCGCCGCCTTGACCTTGGCCAGCATCTGCTCGACCGGGATCACCTGCTTGCCCGGCAGGTAGCCGCAGCGGTTGGGAAACACCTGGTCGCTGATGAAGACGCCGGCGACGCCGGCCGCCTCGAAGGCATGCACCATCTGCCGCACATTGTTGACGCCGCCAAAGCCGGTATCGGCGTCGACATAGACCGGCACATCGACGGCGCCGCAGATGCGCGCGTAATGGTCGGCGTAATCGCGCATGTTGGATTGGCCCATGTCGGCCTGTGCCAGCATCGAGCCGATGGCCGCATAACCGCCGGCGCAAATCGCCTCAAATCCTTCCGCTTCCATGATGCGCGCCGACAGCGCGTCATAGGCGCCGGGCATCAGCACCAGGCGCTTGCCGGCCATGATGGCCCGAAGCTTTTTACGTGCACTCATCGCGCATCTCCTGATGTGTCTGTTAGCGGCTATCCCGCGCCGTTTGCAGCCATGGCTGTGCCGCGGCGGCCCGTTGCTCCCACTGCACGATGTCGTCCATCTGCTTGAGCGTCAGCCCGATATCGTCGAGACCTTCGATGAGCCGCATGCGGTCGGCCGCCGCGATATCGAAGGCGACGTCGGCGCCGCCCGGCCCGGTGATGCGTTGCGTCACGAGATCAACCGTGAACGGGGCTTCGCCGTTGACGCGCACCACGCGGGTGGTGAAGGCTTCCGCTTCGTCCGGGGCGAGCACGATCGGTAAAAGACCGTTCTGCAGGCAATTCTCGCGATAGATGTCGGCAAAGCTCTTGGCCACGATGACGCGGATGTCGTTGGCGATCATGCTCCACACCGCCGACTCGCGCGACGAGCCGGCGCCGAAATTATGCCCGGTCACCAGAATGCCGGCGCTGCGGAACTGCGGCTTGTTGAGCACGAAATCCGGATCTTCGCTGCCATCGTCGCGCTGGCGGGCGCGATAAAACAGCGTCGTCTTGTAATCTTCCTTGAGGCTACGCGAGTGCCGCACCGGCGCGATCTGATCGGTATTGATGTCGTCTTTCAGAAGCGGCGCGGCGACGCCGGTGTGGCTGGTGAACGGCTGCATCACGCCGCTCCCGGCAGCAATTGCCGCACGTCGGCGATACGGCCGGTGATCGCGGTCGCTGCCGCCGTCGCGGGGCTGGCGAGATGGGTGCGCACTTTCGGGCCTTGGCGGTTTTCGAAATTGCGATTGGTGGTCGAGACGCAGCGTTCGCCCGGCTCGCCGCGGTCGCCGTTGCCTCCGGCGCACATCGAGCAGCCGGATTCGCCCCAGAAGAAACCGGCATCGCGGAATACGCGATCGAGCCCCGCCGCTTCCGCCTCCCGTTTCACCGTCGACGAGCCCGGCACCACCATCGCAACAACGCCATCGGCAACCTTACGGCCACGCACCACAGCGGCTGCGACTTCGAGGTCCGGCAGCCGAGCATTGGTGCAGGAACCGATGAAGACGCGATTGACGGGAAGCCCGGCGAGCGGCGTGCCGGGGTTGAGCCCCATATAGGCGAACGCGCCTTCCGCGGCGGCGCGCCGGCTCGGATCGAGCGCCGTCGGGTCGGGCACGCGGCCGGAAATGCCGACCACCTGGCTAGGATCGGTGCCCCAGGTGATTTGGGGCTCCAGTGTGCTGCAGTCGAGCGTGACCTCGCGATCGAATTCGGCGTCGTCGTCGGTCGCGAGCGAGCGCCAAGTTTCCAGCGCGCGATCCCACATCGCGCCCTGCGGCAGATAAGGCCGTCCGGCGAGCCAAGTGAAGGTCGCGTCGTCGGGCGCAACGAAGCCTGAGCGTCCGCCCATCTCGATATTGAGGTTGCACAACGTCATGCGCTGCTCGATCGGCATGGTGCGAACGGCGGAGCCGGCATATTCGACGACGTAACCGCGGCCGCCCGAGACGCCGAGCTCGGCGATCAGCCGCAGCGCCACGTCCTTGGCGCTAACGTGCTGCCCAAGCTTGCCGTCGAGGCGCGCACGCATGCGCTTCGGCCGCTTCAGCGCCATCACCTGCGTGGCGAGGATGTGCGTCATCTCGCTGGTGCCGCAGCCAAAGGCGAGCGCACCGACGCCGCCGACGGTGCTGGCATGGCTGTCCGGCACCGCATGCGTCGCGCCCGGCAGCACGATGCCGAGCTCCGGCGCCACCACGTGGGATATGCCTTGCTCCGGATCGTCGATGTCGAAAAGTCTTATGCCGTTCTTGCGCGTGCCGTCGCGCATCGCCCGCAAGAACGCGGTACCCGAGGGATTGGTGTCGTCATCGCGGCCGGGTTTGGTGGCGACGGTGTGGTCCTGCACGGCGAAAGTCAGATCGGGCCGGTGGATCGGCCGGCCCTGTTTCTCCAGCGCGGTAAATGCATGATGCGCATGCAATTCATGCAGCACGTGGCGGTCGATATAGAGCAGGTCGCGGCCGTCGGCGCGCTGTCCGACCAGGTGCGAATCCCAGATTTTGTCGAACAAAGTGCGCGGCATGGCGTTGGTCCCGGGGCCAAAGGTTTGTGCTATCTTGGGCGGCCCAAGAGTTCAAGGCAAGCGCACAGAACCATACGTCCGATTCCATGCCTCGCGTCGTCGGCATCGATCATCTCGTTCTCAGCGTCGGCGATTTCGCGCGCTCGAAGGCGTTTTACGACAGACTGTTAAAATTTCTCGGCTTCAAGTTGAAGCACGAATACGGCGACATGGCCGGCTGGAGCAACGGCAAGACCTTGTTTTGGATCGCCGCCGCCGACGCGCAAGGGCGGAAGCACAAATATCGCAAAGGCGATATCGGCTTCCACCACTACGCCTTCGAGCTGGCCAGCCGCAAGGCGGTGGACGATCTCGGCGCTTTTCTGGAAAAGAACGGCATGACGGTGGTCGATCCGCCGGGCGAATATTACGGCGACAGCTATTACGCGGTCTATTTCACCGATCCCGACGGCATGAAGCTCGAAGCGATGATCTGGGCGCCGCCGAAGCCGCCGAAGAAGAGTAAGCGCAAGCGCTAGCGAGACTGGCCGCTAGGCGACCAGCGGCGACGCCTCGTAGACAGCCCGCGGCGAAGGCTCCGACGTGCTCACCAATGTTGGAGCAGCGGCGTCTACGCGGTTGCGGCCGCGCCGCTTGGCGGTATAGAGCGCGCGATCGGCGGCCTCGACCAGATCGGCGGCGGTCTGGCCTGGCTGCGGCACTACGGATTCGACGCCGATGCTGATGGTGACGAAACCGCAGGGCGCTTCGGCGTGGGTGATCAGGAGGTCCTCGATCGAGCGTCGCGCCTCTTCGGCGAGCGAAGCGATCCGCGGCAGATCGAGGCCGGGCAACAGCAGCGCAAATTCCTCGCCGCCATAACGGGCGACCAGCACGCAGTTTTCCAGCGTCACCAGCGACAAAGTCTCACCGACCGAGCGCAGGCAGGTATCGCCGGAGACGTGGCCGTAACGGTCGTTGTAGAGCTTGAAGTGATCGATATCGATCATCATCAGCGCCACCGGCTCGTTGATCTCGCCGGCGCGCCGCCATTCCTGCTCGAGCTGGCGGTCGAAGCCGCGGCGGTTGGCGAGCCCGGTGAGGCCGTCGAGGCTCGCTAGCTCCTCGAGGTGCTCGTTGGCGATGCGCAATTCCTCCTCGCGCTCGGCAAGCTTCTTCGCCATGTCGTCGAGCGCGGCTGCAAGCGGCTCGAATTCCGCGATCCAGCTCTCCTGCGTCGTGCGCACACGGAAATCGCCGTGCCCGATGCGGGTCGCGGCGCGCACCAGGGCGCGGATCGGCTTGACGATAAGCTGCTCGCCGCCGAACCACGCCACCATCAGGACGAAGATGCTGAACAGCGCCAGCTGCAGGTAGGCGACGGTCGTTTCATGGTCGATGCCGGCCTGCACGGCGCGCTCGTCGAGGCCGACGGCGAGACGGGCTTGCGTCCACGGCACGCGCACATAGGCGAAGATACGCCGGATGCCGTCAAAACCTTCGGTCGTCACCGTGCCCTCGTCGCGGGTGAGCATGTCGTGCGCCAGGCTCTGCGCGGCGAAGGGCTTGCCGATGAGATTGTCCAGATCGGCGGAGCCGGCGACCAGCGTGCCGCCGCCGTCGAGCAGGAGGACGGAAGCGCCCGAGCGCCGCGTGGCCGTCGATACCAGCTCGCCGACCCATTGCAGGTTGATCACCGCCAGCACGACGCCGTTGACGCTGTCGTCGTCGCCGATCACGGGAAACGTGGCGATCAGGCTCGGCCACTGATGAATCCGGTTGACCAGGTAATCGCTCAGCGCAAAATCGCGGGAATGCAGCGAATCCTGAAAATGCGGACGGTCGGACACGTTCAATCCGATGACGTCGGATTCGGTCGAGCATGTGATGCGGCCATCGGCGCCGGCGACCGACAAGCCGCGGATCCAGGGCACGTTGCCGGTGAGTGCGGTCAGGTACTGATTGCAGTTTGCCGCCTCGGTCGGCACCTTGGCATAGGCGCGGGCGATGATCTGCAGCAGCGCGCGGACGGAATAGATGATCTCGCGCTGCGATTCCGTTCCACGCCGCGCCAGATCGACCACTTCGGCGCGGGCGCGGTCGATGCGATGACTGCGGGCCAATTCCAGTCCCTGGATGCGGTCGAATACCAGCGGCGCGATGGCCAAAAGCGCGAGCACGAGCAAGCGGGCCCGGATGCTCAAAATAGGCTTGCTCCGCCACGACGACGGCTTGCGCGCCTTTGCGTGATTGTCCAGCATCATGCACCCTCGACCCCGAGTTCCACAGTACTGAACACACGTAAAAGTGGTCTTCGAGGCTTCGCTAAAATTTGAATCTTTTTCTGCGGGCGTTGACCGGATGAAAACCATGAATCGAGCGGAAGGCATTGCCGCCGTGCGCGAGCAGATCGCGGCGGCCTGCCGCGATGCCGGTCGCGACCCGGCGACGGTTACGCTGGTCGCGGTCTCCAAAACCTTCGGCGCCGAGGCGATCGAGCCGGTGATCGCCGCGGGCCAGCGCGTGTTCGGCGAGAATCGCGTCCAGGAGGCCAAGGCCAAATGGCCGCCGCTGATCGCGCGCCACGGCGCGCGCGATGGCGGCCTCGAACTGCATCTGGTCGGCTCGTTGCAGTCGAACAAGGCCAAGGAGGCGGTGGCCTTGTTCGACGCCATCCATTCGGTCGATCGGCCAAGCCTCGCCGAGGCGCTGGCCAAGGAAATTGCCAAGCAGGGCCGGGGCATGATCCTGTTCGCCGAGATCAATACCGGGGCCGAGCCGCAAAAGGCTGGCGTGCTGCCGCAGGATGCTGACGGCTTTCTCGCCGCCTGCCGCGACCGCTACGGGCTGACGATTGCGGGCCTGATGTGCATCCCTCCCGCCGACGAAGCGCCGGCGCCGCATTTCGCGCTGACGGCCAAGATCGCCCGCCGCAACGGGCTAAACCTGCTCTCCATGGGTATGAGCGCGGACTTCCAGATCGCGATCGCGTTTGGCGCCACCCACGTGCGGGTCGGCAGAGCGATTTTCGGCGCGCGCGGTTCAGGCCACTAAGACTGAATCAATATTCGGGTCTTCGAATTCATGCGGCCCAAGAGCATTTTGAGGTCGCGCGGCCGCAATGCGACGCAGCCCGCGGTCGGCGCAAAACCCGGCCGAGCCACGTGGATGAAAACGGCGCTGCCGCGGCCGGCTATGCGCGGCCGGGCGTTGTGGTCGATTTCGATGATCATGTCGTAGAGATTATCGCCGCGGCGGAGCCGGTCGCCTGGTTCATTGGCCGAGCGCCGGAACGGTTGGTTGTAGCGCCGGTCGTGCGGATCCTCGCACCAGGCATCGTCGGGGCCGATGCGGCGGACCGGCAGCAATGTCCGCGGCCGCGGCAGGCGATCGGCGCGCCACCACAGCCGCAGCGGTCGAAATCGGCCGCGCGGGGTGCCGCCATCGCCTTCGCGCTTGTCGGCCTTGATGCCGGTGCGGCCGAGCGCAACGGGCGCCGTCAACGGGCCGGCAAACAGCCAGCCCTGCGATTTGCGGCCCGGCCGGGTGCTGACGCGGATCGAGCGGAGTGCGGTCCGTTTCATGGTCCGTTTCTTTGTCAGATTCTTGGCCCGATCGCCGATTCCCAAGGTGCGATGGCTCTTGTATCTTGCCCCTTCTACTTCGCGCCTTCAGGCGCGGCAAAGCGGCTGCGGGGGTCCGACTGAATGCCCAATACGCGCAAGATCCTGATCGTCGACGACGATGCCGAGCTGCGCGAGGGGCTGACCGAGCAGCTGTCGCTGCACGAGGAGTTCGAAGCCGTCGGCGCCGAAAACGGCAGCAAGGGCGTGCAAGCCGCCAAGGCCGGGCAAATCGACCTCGTCATCATGGACGTCGGCCTGCCCGACATTGACGGCCGCGAAGCCGTGCGCATCCTACGCAAGAACGGCTTCAAGGCGCCGATCATCATGCTGACCGGCCACGACACCGATTCCGACACCATTCTCGGTTTGGAGTCAGGCGCCAACGATTACGTCACAAAGCCGTTCCGCTTTGCCGTGCTGCTGGCCCGCATCCGGGCGCAGCTGCGCCAGCACGAGGCGAGCGAGGACGCGGTCTTCACCATCGGTCCCTATACGTTCCGGCCGAGCTCGAAAATCCTGCTCAACCCCAAGGGCAACAAGGTCCGCCTGACCGAGAAGGAGACCGCGATCCTGCGCTATCTCTATCGCGCCGGGCAGCGGCCGGTGTCGCGCGAGACGTTGCTGCAGGAGGTCTGGGGCTACAATTCCGGCGTGACCACCCACACGCTCGAAACCCACATTTACCGCTTGCGACAGAAGATCGAGAAGGACGCCGCCGCGCCCTCAATCCTGGTCACCGAAGCCGGCGGCTATAAATTGGTGCCGTAGCCCGCGGCCAGCATGACGATCGAAGACGACATCGCGTTCCTGGAACGGATTCCGATTTTCCGCCGGCTCGGCTCCGGCGCGCTGCGCATCGTCGCCATCGGCGCCGAAAGCTACAGCGTGCAAGCCGGCCAGGTGTTGTTCACCGTCGGCGAAGCCGCCGACGGCGGCTACATCGTTCAACGCGGCTCGTTCGGTCTTTCGACCGAACGCGGCAACCAAGCCGAAATCGTCGCGGGCCCGGGCACGCTGCTCGGCGAAACGGCGCTGATCGCGGAAACCAAACGGCCGGCGACGGCGAGAGCCCGCGAAGACTCGATCGTGCTGCGCATCTCGCGCTCGATGTTCCTGCGCATGCTCGAAGGTTACCCGGATGCCGCGCAGCGGCTGCGCGACCTGCTCGCTTCGCGGACCGATCAATGGGCGCGCGAGATCGAGAACGTCCGCGCGGCGCTCTCCGGCGGCGATATGGAGAAAAAGTAGCCTTTTGCCAAACCGCGCTGGCGGGCAATTCAGGCAATCTTCTCGATGCAGCCTTCGAGATAGTCCCGCATCAGCTCCGCCGTGAGCACCACTTTCGGGTCGTATTCCGGCGCGTTCTCGATCTGCACCAGATCGTTGAGGCCGGAATTCTTGTAGATACGATTGGTGCAGGAGATCAGCCGCGCCGGCCGTGCCGGATCGGCGTTGAAATGCTGATGGATGGTGCAAGGCGGGATATAGATGACGTCGCCGGCTTCCCAGTCGTAGCGCTTGATGTCGTCTTGCGGCTTCCATTCGTAGCTGTCGGTAATCTCGACGTCGCAGTCCTGGTGCAGGTCGTAACCGAAACCCTCGACCACGTAGAGGCATTCCTCGGCCAGATGCCGATGTTTTCCCGAACGGCTGCCGGGCGGAAGCACCTGCATATAAGCGTCGACGGTTTCCATGCGGGTATTCATCTGCTCGTTGAGCAGATGTTTGAGCAGGCCCTGCCGCGACATTTCCCACGGCATCTCGTCCGGATGCACGATCTTCTTGCGCAGCGCGACCCGGGACGGCCGCGCCATCGCGTCGTCGAGCAGGTTTTGATAGAGCGCCTTGTTGGCGGCGCCGGCGAGCCAGGCGTTTGCTTCGTCCCACGCCATGTCAGACCTCTTCCTCGACCTTGCCCGAGGGATGATTGAAATCCTCCTCGTCGTCGCGCGGCACGAAATTGCCTTGCGTCGACGACGGCGTCTTCGGCCGTTTGATCACGGTGTGCTGGAACAGCATGTTCATGAACAGGTACATCGGCTTGGTCTTGATGACCAAGGCGCGGGCCGGCTCGCGGGCGCTGGCGTTGAAGTGCTGGTGGACGCAATTGTTGTGCACGATGGCGACGTCGCCGGCCTTCCAGTCGTAGCGCACGCCGTCGTGGATCTCGTAGCCGGCGCCGTCGAGGATGTAGAATGCCGCCTCGTTGACGTGGCCGTGCTTCTGGGTGGTGCCGCCCGGCGCATATTCCTCGAGATGGATGTGCAGCGTCTGGCACAGGCCGTCCTCGGGCTCGACATAGTGACGGCTGAAATGCTGCGGCCCGCCGTCGAGCTTGGTCTCCTTGCCTTTGATCACCCGCGGCATGGCGCGCAGGCGCTTGAGCTCGTCGGTGAGGCTATAGGCACCGGTGATGGGGCGAACGAAGACCCGTTCCTTATCCGGGTCGTGTTGGCGCTTGCCCATGTCAGCTCCTGTTTCGCTTTCGCCGCCTCGGCACCTAATGTACCGGATGGGTCACGATATCGCGGTAGTACTTACTCCATTTCTGGCTTTGATCCAGAGCTTTTGCCGGATCGAGGAACGATAGCCCCGCCGGCATCGGTTTGACCCTGACGTCCGCCGGAAAAAAATCGCGCTTGGCCAAAATGCCCTGCGCATCGGTCAGCATGAATTCCATGAACATCACGGCGGCATAAGGATGCGGCGCGCGGCTGGCAACGCCAGCGCCTTCAAAGCGCGCCACCACGGGTGCGATCAAGAGCGAATCGATCGGAGCGCCGCGGCCCTTCAACTGCGCCACTTTGTAGAAATAGGTCGAGATCGCCAGCGGCACTTCGCCGGAAACCACGAGATTGGCCAATAGCGTGTGGCCCTTGCGCACCGATACGCCGTTCCTCGCCACGATGTCGCGAAACAGTTTTAGGCCGCGCTCCTCGCCCAGCGCCTCGACCACCGCGCCGAACCAGTCGCTGTCGTCGGCCTCGATGCCGAGCTTGCCCATCCATTTGGCGTCGACCAGATCGTCGTAGCTCTTCGGCAAGTCGGCGCCGGCAATGAGCCGGGTATTATAGGCGGCGACAAAAATGTTGTAGCGCGTGCCGATCCATTCGTGATGCGGCTGGATTGCCTCGGGCGCCAGATCGGCGGCTGCCGGCGAATCGACCTGCTGCAGCAAGCGCTCCCGATGCAGCGATTCCATCGCCGTCGCGCCGGTCTCGAAGGCATCAGCATCGAACCGGCCGCCGCGCGCCTCGACGACGGCGCGTTGCAGAATATCCTCCGAGCTGCCGCGCCATAGGTTCAGCTTGATGCCGTATTTGGCCTCGAATGCTCGGCTGAGCGCGCCAACGTCTTCGACCGTTTCGGAAGTGTAGACATTGACCGCGCCCTCCTTTTTCGCCCCGGCGAGGAGTTTTGCGATGCGGTCGGGACCGGCATAGGAGGCGATCTCCGTGAGCGTCGAACCCGCGCCTTGCGCGAGCGCGCATGGCGGTCCGAGCGCAACGCAGAGATAGCATGACAGCGCCGCGATATGACCTAACGCCGCTCGGCCCGACGAAGTCCTCTGGCTCGGCCGCGCATCCATCGCCGCGCCGCTCAACTGCTCTTCGAGTGCCGGCGGTACTCGATCTCAAGGCTGATCAGCCGCGCCAACAGCGTCGCCGGAAACAATTGCCCGATCACCGCTTCAAGATTGGCGAGGTTGCGCGCCAGCGGATAGAGAGGGTAGATGTCGCCATAGCCGACGGTGGTCAGCGTTGAGAAGCTGAAATAGAGCAGCGCCGCGCCGGAACCGTATTCGCTGCCGCTCGGCGGCAAGCCGTGAAACGCGTCCGGCACCAGCGTATTCAGGAACCGATAGAGCGTGACGAAGACCAGCGCGATGTTCAGGTAGAGCACGATCGCGCCCTGGACCCGATGCAAGGTCACGCGTCCGGGGCCGAACACCGCGCGTGCGATCACCACGCTCACGGCCGAAAGCGCGAGCAGACGCGCCAAAAGGCTGACCCACTCGGTGAACGATGAGGGGTGCTCGGCGTGAACGAAGGCGCCGGCCGGGCTCAGCACGACGGCAATCACCACGACCGCGGCGGCGAAACGGCTGCGTGACGTCACCACCAGCGTGGCGAGTACGAACAAAATGAACATGGACGGCAGCACGAAATCCGGCATCTTGCCGATGCCGGCGAGTGGAATGATGACGAAGATCAGCGTCACTTCGATCAGCAGCAGCGCCGACAGGCCGGGCTCGCGCGAGCGCTCCTGCCATTTGAGAAAGCGAATCCAGGATTTCTTCAATGAACGCATCAGGGTCGCCTCGCGCTGCTGCGGCATCCTAGCGCGTGGCGCCGGTGCCGCAACAGAACCTTGGCAATAGCGCGCGACGACGGGCAAGGAGCGCGATCAGCGACGTGTGATCGCGGCTCAGCCGGGATGCGACCAGCATGCGGTACATCTGATAGGCCACGCGCCAGGTCGAGGATTCGCGCGGCAGATAGGCTATCGCCTTCGAGCGGACGCGGTCGAGCGTATTTTCGTAGAGCCGGTGATAGTACCAATCGGCGCCGGCGCGGAGCCGGTATTCGCGCAGATAGGCATCGACCTCGCGGTGGGTCTTGGCCCGGCCGTTGTCGCCGAACTTGGTCACCGCGAAGTTGAAGTCGCCGTCATAGAGCGAGTTGAACTTGTGCAGCGTGGTCTTCATGAAATTGCCGATAAGAAGATCGTCGAAGATCTCATAGTCGACGGCCGTCATCAGGCTATTGCGCGGCACTTCGAAGGTGATGCCGCGGCCCTTGGTGCCGGCGAGCGAGACGATATTGTCGCTGCCGCCGACGCAGAAATTGATGAAAGACAGATAATCGCGCACCAACTCCCGGCTGCGGAAATAGTCGGCCAGCTTGGCGAGATCGCCGCGTTCGAGGCTGTCGCTCCAATTGTCGCCGAAATCTTCCGCTGGGTGCATCACGGTTTCCATGCTCGGCGGATTGAGCGGAATGACCTCGCCGGTCGCGCAATCGATGTGCGAGAACGCCGGAACGAAATTATGGTTCTTGTGGTCGAAGCCGCGCGCATAATCGGCAAGCGGCGTGACGTAGTTCTGCGCTCAGATCGAATCGGTGCGCTGATAGGAGTGGAACGAGCTGAACGGAATGGGCATTGCGGATGCCGAGCGAAAGCGCCCGCAAGCTGATTTGTCGTCCCGGCGGCGGCTTCAAACCGGCGGGCGGCGCGATAAAGATGCCGCTCTCGTCGTAAAAATTGATCATGTCGGCGTCGCCGTAGCCCGACAGGCACATCATGTAACTGTGCTCGTATCCGGCGACGATCTTGCGGATGAGCATCGTGCAATCGCGGCTACCGGCGTCGTTGAGATTGACGAAGAGCCGCTTGTTGACGTCGACCAGAAGGATGCTGTCCTGGATCATGGTCGAGATGCAGAACACTCGCACCCGCGGCGAAAGCTCGACCCATTGCCGATCGGGCAGGATTGAGACCGCAAATCCTTGCGCGCGCAGCTCGTGCTCAATGCGGCCGCCGACATGAGCGGCGAGCAGGATGTGCCTGCCGCGGATCTTAAGCAGGCTGTCGCCGTTGAGATGGTCCGGATGGCCGTGCGAGAACCAGATGTATTTGGCGTTCAAGATGTCATCCTTGCACGCTGGCGGAATGCGGTGGCTCAGGCCCCAGCTGCCGAAATAGGCGGGGTTCTCGTCGCCGAACCAGGGATCGGTGGCGAGGATCGGTTTGTCGTCATAGGCAATGAGGGTCGCGTTGCCCGTAGTCGAGACGCCGAGCATGGTGATCTACCGCTTTCGCTCAATAATTAACCAGGCATGTCGGATTGACGTGGCATCACCTTGCCAGGCGAGTACCCGGTTAAAGCAATTCCGGATAATAGGCGAGGTGCCCGGAAGGCCGGGAGTTATATTTCGATAGTCGCGGTTACCGGCACATGATCGGACGGGCGCTCGGCGCCGCGATAAATCCTGGCGATGCCGATGGCGGAGACGCGGTCGGCCAGCATCGGCGAGGTCCAGATGTGATCGAGGCGGCGGCCCTTGTCGGCGGTTGCCCAATCCGGCGAGCGGTAGCTCCACCAGGTGTAGAGCTTCGCCGGCTCCGGCGTGTGCTGCCGCATGCTGTCGATCCAGCCGCCGGCGCTCTGCGCGGCGACGAGCTTCTCGCATTCGATCGGGGTATGCGACACCACGCGCAGCATCTGCTTGTGGCTCCAGACGTCGTGCTCGAGCGGCGCCACATTGAGATCGCCGACCAGGATCGAACGCTCGGAGGCCTTGGGCCTGAGCATCGCGTGATCGCGCATCTCGTCGAGGAAGGCGAGCTTGTGGGCGAATTTCGGATTGACCGCGGGATCGGCAATGTCGCCGCCGGCGGGAACATAGAAATTATGCATCGTGATCGGGTCGCGCAATCCGGCGCGCTCGCCGAACACCGCGGAAACGTGCCGGCAGTCGGTCTTGCCGCAAAAACTCTGCACGCTGAAGCTCTCGAACGGCAGGCGCGAGAGCACGACAACGCCATGATAGCCCTTCTGGCCGTTGAGCGCGACGCTCTCGTAACCGAGCCGCTTGAAACGCTTGAGCGGAAAGCGGTCGTCGGGGCACTTCGTCTCTTGCAGGCAGAGAATATCGGGACGAACCGCCTTGATGAATTTGGCGACCAGATTGATGCGCAGCCGCACCGAATTGATGTTCCAGGTCGTAAGTTTGAGCTTCACGGGGGACCAGAGGTCAGATGACGGACGACAGAGGACGGATGCCAGAATTAGAGATCGCTTATCAGATCACCAAAAGCAAAACTATATGGGTATCACACTCCCTATCCACAATCTGTCGTCCGTCGTCCGTCGTCCGTCCTCCGTCGTCCGTCGTCCGTCTCCTAGTTCGCGCCCGTATTGCGCTGATAATTGATCACGAACAGGTTCGGATCGGGCTTTTTGGTCGCGTCGAGATTGAACACAGCGACGGTGGTGTCGAGGCCCTGCGGATCGGTGACGGTCCATTGCTTGAGCGCCAAATCCTTGGCGTCGAACATGATCATCAGCCGGCTGGTGCCGACCACCAGTTGTTTCTCCTCGATGACCACCGTGACGAAAGTGTCGTCGGACGACACGCTGACGACGTCGGTGTCGCGGAGAAGATCGATGCGGTCGGCGAGCAGGTAGCGCAGCGGCGTCTGCGACAGCGGATACAGATCCTGGGTCGCCAGGTTGCGGTCGCGCACCACCACCGAGGAGCCGTCGGCGATGATGTCGATCGGCGTCGGCGGATTGTACTCGAACCGCACCTTACCGGGCTTCTGGATGTAGAAGGTGCCTTGGGTGCGCCCGCCGTCGGGCCCGATCTGGACGAAATTGCCGACCATGGTCTGCACACTCGACAGATAAAGGCTGATGCGGTCGAGGGTGGCGCGTTGCTTGGCGTCGAAGGCGGTGGTCGTCTGCGGCGCCGGGTTGCTCTTGTCCATGAACGAGAACGGAAAGAAGCCCGGGCGCGACGGTGCGGCATCGCTGGCCGGCGGCGGACCGGGAATGGCCGCGGGCGGGGTGGGCGCGCTGCCGGGCGCTGCGCCGGATTTGGGCTGCGGCGCCGGCGTCGGCAGCGGCACGTTCTCGGCGGACGCCGAAGCAATAGCGAGCGCGGTGCATAGTGCCGCCGCGAGGATCGTCGTCGCGCGCCGTCCCGCCATAGTCTTCTCCCGCTCTACTGGATACGCCCCGCCGCAATCCGCTAATCGCGCGTTATGGCGAATTCGCGGCTACCAGCACCGAATAAAGGCCAATGCGTCGATTCTCAATAGGCATCCTCGTCGGCGCCTTCGACGAGGATTTCGCGCTTGCCGGCATGATTGGGCTGGCCGACGATGCCTTCCTGCTCCATGCGCTCCATTAACGAGGCGGCGCGGTTATAACCGATCTGCAGCCGGCGCTGGATGTAGCTGGTCGAGGCCTTGCGGTCGCGCACCACGACCTGCACCGCCTGCTGGTAGAGGTCGCCGCCTTCGGCGCCGCCCATGGCGGTGGCGTCGAAGATCGGATTGCCGTCCTCGTCCTGCGGTTCCTCTGCGACGACCGCTTCGAGATATTCCGGCGTGCCCTGCGTCTTGAGGTGGCGCACGACCTTCTCGACCTCTTCGTCGGAAACGAACGGCCCGTGCACGCGGCTGATGCGGCCTCCGCCCGCCATGTAAAGCATATCGCCCTGGCCGAGCAGCTGCTCGGCGCCCTGCTCGCCCAGGATGGTGCGGCTGTCGATCTTGGAGGTGACCTGGAACGAGATGCGGGTCGGGAAATTCGCCTTGATGGTGCCGGTGATGACGTCAACCGACGGCCGCTGCGTCGCCAGGATGACGTGCAGGCCCGCGGCGCGCGCCATTTGCGCGAGCCGCTGCACCGCGCCTTCGATGTCCTTGCCGGCGACCATCATCAGGTCGGCCATCTCGTCGACGATGACGACGATATAGGGCAGCGGCTCGAGATCGAGATCTTCGTGCTCATAGATCGCTTCGCCGGTATCGCGGTTATAGCCGGTGTGCACCGTGCGGGTGAGTTTTTCGCCTTTGCCGTTGGCCTCGACGACGCGCGCATTGTAACCGTCGATATTGCGCACGCCGAGTTTTGACATTTTCTTGTAACGCTCCTCCATCTCGCGCACCGCCCATTTCAGCGCCACCACCGCCTTTCGCGGATCGGTGACGACGGGGGTGAGCAGATGCGGGATGCCGTCATAGACGGAAAGCTCCAGCATTTTCGGATCGACCATGATCAGCCGGCATTGATCCGGG
This sequence comes from Xanthobacteraceae bacterium, assembly GCA_050010715.1. Taxonomy (GTDB): domain Bacteria; phylum Pseudomonadota; class Alphaproteobacteria; order Rhizobiales; family Xanthobacteraceae; genus BOG-931. The sequence continues at coordinate 37,609 of JBEKKM010000027.1, forward strand.
TGCAGCCGATAGAGCAGGCTCAAAATCATGGTGTTGATGGCAACCGATTTGCCCGAGCCGGTGGTGCCGGCGATGAGCAGATGCGGCATGCGCGCCAGATCGACCAGCACGGATTCGCCGCCGATCGACTTGCCGAGGCAGAGCGGCAGCCGGTGGGTGGTGTCGCCATAATCGCGCGACGCCAGAAGCTCGCGCAGATAGACTTTTTCGCGGGTCGGGTTCGGCAATTCGATGCCGATGGCGTTGCGGCCGGAGACCACGGCGACGCGCGCGGAGAGCGCGCTCATCGAGCGGGCGATATCGTCGGCCAGGCTGATGACCCGCGACGATTTGATGCCGGGCGCCGGCTCGAGCTCGTAGAGCGTGACCACCGGACCCGGCCGCGCATTGATGATCTCGCCGCGCACGCCGAAATCGCCGAGCACGCTTTCGAGCGCAGTGGCGTTTTCCTGCAAGGTGTCGGCGCTCACGGTTGAGCGGCCGATCTTGCTCGGCTGCGTCAACAGTTCGAGCGCGGGCAGCGTGTAGCCGCCGTTCGAGCGGCGCGGCTTGGGGGCGCGCGGCTTGCGCGGTGCGCGCGGCTCGGCCGCGTCGGCCGCATCGATCTCTTCGGCCGCGTCGCCGGCTTCGTCGCCGGCATATTGCACCGGCGGCGCGTTGAAGCGCGGCTCGATGCGCCGCGGCGCCGCGGAACGCGCCGCGGCTGGCGTCACGGTGCGGCGGCGGAACAGGCGTGCGATGCGGGCGCGGATGCTCAAGACCTCATGGATCAGCCAGCCGAGCGAGATCCAGCCGCCTTCGTCGTCGGCTGCGGCGGTCTCCTCCGCATCGTCTTCTTCGTCCTCCGCCGCATCGTGCCAGATGATGCCGGCCGCGCCGGCGAAGGCGACGAGCGCCGCGATGCCGAGCACGATTGTCGCGGCGAGACGATTGGCACCGACCATGGGCACGCCGAACAGCACCATCGGCAGCCGCAAGACCGCGTCGCCGATGACGCCGCCAAGCCCACACGGCAACGGCCAATGCGCGCTGCGCGGCAGGCAGGACGCAAATGCCGCCGCCAACACCGCGCCGAACAGCCACAGCAGCATGCGCAGTTTCTCGCGGCTCAGCGGCCGGTGACCGAGCAGCCGGTAGCCCCAGATCGCGATCGGCAACAGCAGCGCCAGCGCGCCAAGCCCGAGCAATTGCATCAACAGATCGGCGGTGATGGCGCCGGGATGGCCGAGCAGATTGCGCACCGGCGCATCGGTGGCGTGGCTCAGCGACGGGTCCTGCACCGACCAGGTGGCGAGCGCGAGCGCCGCCATCATGGCGAGACTGAGCAGCGCAATGCCGCTCACCTCGCGCAAGCGCCGCTTCAGTAAAGCGCCGAGATGGCCGGAGAGTGAGGCCATGCCGTCGAGGCTGCGATCGATCATCGACATCGCATTGATCTCAGTTTGAGCATGATCTTTTCCGAAAACCGGCTTCCACTTTTCGGGATCATGCTCTGGCTCCGCTCAGCCGAGCACCGCGACGAGGCGGTGCAGCGCCTCGGCGGTGATTGCGTTGTTCTGCACCATGGCGACGCGGATATAGTCGGCGCCGGGATTGCTGCCGTCGTCTTGTTCGCGCGCCAGATAACGGCCGGGCACCACGCGCAAGCCGGCTTCGCGCCACAGTTTTAGCGCCGCCGCCTCGCTGCCGCCTTGCGCCGAGACGTCGAGCCAGAGAAAAAATCCGCCGGCCGGGCGTCGATAGCCGTAGCGGTCGCCGATGATCTGGTCGGCGAGATCGAACTTTTCGCGATAGAGCCGCCGGTTCTCCTCGACGTGCTTCTCGTCGTTATAGGCGGCGATGGCGACGTGCTGCATCGGCGTCGGCACCATGGGTGCGGCGACATTGCGCAATTCGAGATAGGCTTGCATGAAGGAGCGGTCGCCGGCGGCGAAGCCGATGCGCAGCCCCGGCAGGCTCGATCGCTTCGACAGCGAGTGGAATACCGCGACATTGGCGAAATCCGGGCCGGCCGCTTCCAGCATGCCCGCGGGCGGCGCGTCGCTATAGATCTCGCAATAGCATTCGTCGGAAAAAATCAGAAAGCCGAAGCGGCGCGCCAGCGCGGTCAGGCGCAACAGATAATCGCGGTCGGCGACGGCGCCCTGCGGATTGGCCGGCGAGGCAATGTAGAACGCCACCGTGCGCGCCAGGAGCGCGTCGTCGAGCGCGTCGAGATCGGGCAGGAAGCCGGTCGCGCGCGTGGTCGGCAGATAGACCGGCTCGCAATCGGCGCCGATCGCGCCTGCCGCATAAGCCGCGTAAAACGGATTGGGAATGAGCACGGCCGGCGGGCCCGCGCGCGGCGTCACCCAGTTCTTGGCGGCGAGCGCCGCGAGAAACAGTCCCTCGCGGGTGCCGTTGAGCACCAGCACTTCGTTGGCCGGATCGACCGGGCGCGGCAGGTCGTAGCGGCGGCCGAGCCAGCCTGCGACCGCGACGCCGAATTCGTCGAGCCCCTTGTTGGCCGGATAGCGGCCGAACTCGTTGACATGCGCGGCGATGATCGGGCCGACGAACGGCGGAATCGGATGTTGCGGCTCGCCGACCGCGAGGCTGATCGCCGACTGGCCCGGCGGAAACCGGTCGATCAATTCGCGCAGCCGCACGAACGGCGAGCGCGAGCCGGTGGCGCGCGAGGCCGTTGCCGGAATTGGCGAGGGGGCAGACTGGCCGGTCATCCTGTACATCGATCAACAGCGGGGCCGCCCGCCGCATTGGCGACCGCCATAGCATAGGTTTGGCGAGGTTAAGACCCGTTTAACCATCGGCTTTTCCGCCCCGCGAAGCGGCATCTTCATCCGCCCCCGCGATAGCGGGGGCGGAAAGAGCCAGCGTTCTCACAACGCGATCCGCGTCGGAGTTTTATCAATGGCGAGGCGTGAATTGGAGAAGCTCGCTTCGCTATCTACCACTCGCCACTTGCTTTTTTCTTCCCTCTGCAAAGAGGGGAGGCAGAACGCCGACAGACGCAGATCCAACCGCCGCATCATCGGATGCGGCGCGCGCTCAGCGGAGCGCGCACGCCTGTCGGCGTTCCACCGCGGCGCTTGCCAGAGGACATGGCAGTCCTCGGCTCAGCTCCAGGCCAGGCTTCCTGGGACTTGGTCCTCACGGGCGTTACCCGCGCTTTCCTGTCCCAGTCCAGTGGCAGCACCCCACGCACCGGTCGTAATGCCGGCGAGCATGATGCCCGGAGCCGCCCGGGAGCGGACTGCAAATCCGCCCGCGGGAACCGCACCCGCTCCACCTCACGGCTTGCCTCCGGAAGGCGTCCCTTGGTGAGCGGGGATTTTCCTTGTCTCATAAATTAGGACATATGTCAATAAAAAAAGGACAACGCAAGTTGACAAAGTAGCTTCCAGTAGCTACTTTGCCGACATGCGCTCTGTAGGCCTCAAAGTACTCAAGGATAAGCTTAGCGAATACATCCGCTTAGCCGCGTCGGGCGAGCCTGTCCTGGTCACCGATCGCAACCGCGTTGTTGCCGAGATCGTACCGCCGCAGCCCGGCCGCCAATTGGATTTGACCAAGGAGGATATCCTTACGCGGGGTATTCGGGAGGGTTGGATTACGCCTGCTAAAAACCCGAGCACTGATCCGCTACCGCGCAAGCCGGTCATGTCGTTCGAGGAGTTAATGAAAGATCTCGACGAATCTCGAGAGGATCGTGATCTACCTTGATAGCTCGGTCGTCCTGTCGCAGCTTTTGGCGGAAAATCGTCCGCTGCCAAAAGCAATCACCGAAGATTCGTTGGTTTCGAGCCGCCTGCTGGAATATGAGATTTGGAATCGAATTCATGCGCGCGGGCTGACCCGCTCGCATACCGATGAAGTGCACGCTGTTCTCGAGCGTGTTTTGCTGATCGATGTCTCGCCCTCAGTTCTCGCCCGCGCCCTCAAGCCATTTCCAGTCTCGGTCCGCACGCTCGACGGATTGCACCTTGCCACGATCGAGCATCTGCGTGCTGGAGGCGACTATATTGAGTTGGCAAGCTTTGACCGAAGACTTGTTGCTGGCGCGCAGGCACTCGGGATTGCGATCTTTGCGCTGTGAGGTGGCGTTGTTGGTTGCGCCATAAAAAAGAGGCCCCGGCTTGCGCCGGGGCCTCTCGACGATCGGGACAGTGCCGGGTTTCCGTCCCGACCGTAGACGGACTTTTTATTCGAGCATGATCTTTTCCGAAAACCGGTATCCACTTTTCGGGATCGTGTTCTAACTACTGCACCGTCTCCCCGTGTAGAGCGAGATCGAGGCCGTCGCGCTCGACTTCTTCGCTGACGCGCAAGCCGATCACGAGATCGACGAGCTTAAGGATGATCAAGGTCACGATCACGTCGTAGACGAAGACGGTGCCGACGCCGATGCATTGGTTGAGCACCTGGCCGGCATTGCCCTCGATCAGGCCCGAGGTGCCCCCGTAGGCGGCGACCGCGAACACGCCGGTGAGGATGGCGCCTGACGCACCGCCGACGGCGTGCACGCCGAAGGCGTCGAGCGCGTCGTCATAGCCGAACGTGTGCTTGAGGCCGGTGCAGCCCCAGTAGCAGATGATGCCGGCGGCGACGCCGATGGCGAACGCGCCCATCGGGCCGACGAAGCCCGAGGCCGGCGTGATCGCAACGAGGCCCGCGACCGCGCCCGAGCAGATGCCGATCACCGTCGGCTTGCCGCGCATGAACCACTCGACCAGCATCCAGGTGAAGCCGGCCGTGGCGGTGGCAATGTGCGTGACCAGCATCGCCATGCCGGCCTGCATGCCGGCTGAGACCGCCGAGCCGGCATTGAAGCCGAACCAGCCGACCCACAACAGCGAGGCGCCGATCAAGGTCATGACCATGTTGTGTGGCGGGCCGGTTTCCTTGCGCTTGCCCAGCATCAGCGCCGCCATCAAGCCGGCGGTGCCGGAATTGACGTGCACCACCGTGCCGCCGGCGAAATCGAGCACTTTGACCCAGGCCTTGTCGTTGGCGGAGTTGAAGATGCCGTCCGGTCCCCACACCCAATGCGCCACCGGCGAATAGACGAAGATCGCCCACAGCCCGACGAACCACAGCATGGCCGAAAACTTCATGCGTTCGGCGAACGATCCGGCCATCAGCGCCGCGGTGATGATCGCAAACGTCAGCTGGAACATCGAATAGACGGATTCAGGAATGGTCGGCGCCAGCGCATTGGGCGTGCCGATGTTCTGCGCCACGCCGGCGCTGTTGAAAGTGTTGCTGACGATGTTCTGCAGGAAGGCGCGGTCGAGCCCGCCGATGAACGGCGTGCCACCGCGGAACGCCAGGCTGTAGGTGCAGAACAGCCACAGAATGCTGATCAGGCAGGTGATGGCAAAACTCGTCATCACGGTGTCGCCGACGTTCTTCTTGCGCACCATGCCGCCGTAGAACAGCGCCAGCCCCGGAATGGTCATCATCAGCACGATGGCCATCGAGGTCAGCATCCAGGCGGTGTCGCCCGAATTCGGCGTGCAGTTTTCAGTGATTTTGACGCCGTCGCAGGCTTGCGGTCCGGCATCGGCCGCCGGCGCCGCGGCGTCGGGTGCCGGCGCGGTCGCTGCCGGCGCTTGCGCGTAAGACGGATGGAAGGTCGGGGCGCTCAACGCGAGCCCCAACAAAATCGCTCCGGCGAGCGCCAAAAGCCTCGCGCGTGAGAACGTCTTCAACGACATGGCTTCACTCCTGTCCGTGGAATTGGTGCGCGAGTTGATTTTCGTGGAGCATGATCTTTTCGGAAAACCGGTATCCACTTTTCCGGATCATGCTCTAAAGCGCGGCGGCGTCGGTCTCGCCGGTGCGGATGCGCACCGCGTGATCGAGGCCGAAGACGAAGATCTTGCCGTCGCCGATCTGTCCGGTCTTCGCCGCCGCCGTGATGGTGTCGATGACCCGGTCCACCTGGTCGGACGCGCAGGCGATTTCGATTTTGATTTTCGGCAGGAAGCTCACGGCGTATTCGGCGCCGCGATAGATTTCGGTGTGGCCCTTCTGACGCCCGTAGCCCTTCACCTCGGTGACGGTCAGTCCCTGAACGCCGACCTTGGTCAGCGCGTCGCGGACCTCGTCGAGCTTGAACGGCTTGATGACGGCCATGACGATTTTCATGTGATGTGATCCCCTCTCGCCCGTTCGTGCTGCGACGATTGGGCGGACGCAACGAAGCTTGAAACCGCGCGGGAACTCGCCCCCTTTGCGGTGGTACCGGGCGGCAGCAATCAAGCGCCGTGCCAACTCGGCGGTTGGCTCTAACGATCTGATCATTAATCGCTTTTCAGGAGGATGCTCGATTAGACGGCAGCATTTGTCGGCACGGACCTTGGCTACCGGGCAGAAAGTAGCCGGGCTGCTTAAAAATTAGGCTGAGGGATTTTGCGGTGCTGCAGCCGCAGGTTAATCACAGCGCATCGGCGTCGGTCTCGCCGGTGCGGATGCGGATGGCCTGGTCGATCGGGGTGACGAAGACTTTGCCGTCGCCGATCTGTCCGGTCTTGGCGGCGCTGCCGATGGCTTCGACGACGCGCTCGACCTCGTCGGCCGCGACCGCGACTTCGATGCGGATTTTCGGCAGGAAATTTACCGCGTATTCGGAGCCGCGATAGATCTCGGTATGGCCCTTCTGCCGGCCATAGCCCTTCACCTCGGTGACGGTCATGCCGTGGACGCCGACCGCCAAGAGCGCGTCGCGCACGTCTTCGAGCTTGAACGGCTTGATGATCGCGATGACGAGCTTCATGGACGGCCTCTTAGCGCGCACTCGCGCGCGAAGGGAGAATACTCCACTGCGTCGAGGATATGAATGGCAAGCCGGCGACGCCTTCGATCAAGTTCCCCGCGATCGTGTGCCGTCGGATTTTGCGCCCGCAATGCCGAACATTTTGCGCTTCGCTGAGATCAGCCATCGCGGCGCCCGGGCGTGCAGCTGGCGGCGAAGCTTGTACATCGCCCTCATCGGCGCAAGGAGCATATGCGCAGTCCATTCGCGTGCCGCGACAAATTGTTCGCGCTCGAAGACGTCGCGCTTGCGTCGCTCGATATCGGCTTCCTTCGCGGCCAAAGACTGTTCGCGGCTGTAGACCTCCCTGATCCGCGCCAACAGGTCGCGCTCGCGCGCTTGAAAGGAAAGGTCGGGCTTGAGCACCGACCAGTACCGCTCGCGCAAGCCCGCGTGCTCGGTCGTGGTGCCGGTCGGCACGTCGAGCGGCGCGACAAACGGCGTGTCGAAGACCTTTTGCAGGGCGACGACCAGAGACGTCACCGGCATCGTGTAAGCGGCAAATTCGGATTTCGCCTGCGGTTCGTAAAGCGCCAAAAATTCCACCAGGTCATCCGGCAAGCCGGCATCGCGGTCGGATTGGCCCATGGTCATGAAAGCAATCTTGTAACCGTTGCTGCGGCCGAGCATCCAAAAGAATTTCGGATTGTAGGACACCAGGCCGTGGTTCGGCGTGCCGCTGGCCGGCAGCACATGCAACATGATGGCACCCGCGGTCGCCAAATCGTGGATGATCTTGAAGGACTGCAGCTGGTTGGCGACGTGCTCGGTGGTGCCGAAGTTGGTGACGATGTCATAGCGGCCGACGAGCTCCGTCGGCACCTCGTCGTAGTTGAGGTCGAGCGGAATGCTGCCGGGCGAGCCGTCGATGTCGATCGAGGCGTAGTTGAGCCCAAGCCAGGTCCAGAACTCGCGCGCCAGTGGCGCTCCGGCCAGCACATTGGTGTCGCTGCGCGGTCCGCTCCAGGCAAATGCCGGCGGTGGGCCGGTGACGCCGAAGAAGCGGCCGGTCGCCGCAATGTCCTCGGTCGCGCCGACGAAAGATTCATCGAGCTGCTGGGCGCCGATTTCGATCACGGCGGAGCCGTTCGGAATGTAGCCCCGCCGTTTCAGCGCCATCAGCAGCGGCAGGGTGCTGGCACCCATTCCCATGGCAACCCCTCTCGATCGGGTGAACGATAGCGACGCCAAGCCGTCATAGACAATCGCCGCGGCTATCGTGTTCACAACTCACGATTTCGCGTGCCGGCGCTGCCGCAGCAGGCCTTCCTGGGCGACCGAAGCGACCAGCGTGCCGTCGCTGGCAAAGATCAGGCCGCGCGAAAAGCCGCGCGAGTCGGCGAGGCTCGGGCTGTCCTGGGCATAGAGCAGCCATTCGTCGGCGCGGAACGGGCGGTGGAACCACAGCGCGTGGTCGAGGCTCGCCGCCATGATGTCTTCGGAGAACACGCTGCGGCCATGCGGGATCAGCGCCGCGTCGAGCAGCATCATGTCGGAGGCGTAAGCCAGCACGCATTGATGGATCGCCGGCTCGTCGGGCAGCCGGCCGGTGGCGCGGATCCAGATATCGAAACGGCCATTTTCGGATTTTTCGCCGAGATAGCGGCTGAACTCCACGGGGCGGAATTCGATCGGCCGCTCGCGCTCGTAGTAGCGCCGCGCCGGTTCGGGCAACAGCGGATAGATGCGGTCTTTCAGTTCCTCGTCGCTGGGCAGTTCGTCCGGCTTCGGCACGTCCGGCATTTTGACCTGATGGCTTAGGCCCGGCTCGGAGAGGTGGAATGAGACCGACATCGAGAAGATGGCGTGGCCGTGCTGGATCGCCTTGACGTTGCGAGTGGTGAAACTCTTGCCGTCACGGATGCGGTCGACCTCGTAGATGATCGGCACTTTGGGATCGCCGCCGAGCAGGAAATAGGCGTGCAGCGAATGCGGCGGCCGCGCCGTGACGTCCTCGACGGTGCGGCAGGCGGCGACCAGCGCCTGGCCGATGACCTGGCCGCCGAACACCCGCTGCCAGCGCGATTGCGGCGAGCGGCCGCGGAACAGGTTCACCTCCAGCGGCTCGAGATCGAGAATGTCGAGAACTTCCTGAACGGCGGAGGGCATGATTGCTCCGAGGACGGGCGACGGGCGACGGACGACAGACGACAGCTAAGTACTTCTTTATCCGTCTTCCGTCCTCCGTCGTCCGTCGTCCGTCGTCAAGCCCGACGCAGGCGTGATAGAATAGGACCATGGCGCGTGAGAATGTCGATGTGCTGATCGCGGGCGGCGGCTTTGCCGGCCTGACCCTTGCCATTGCGCTGCGCCAAGCGCTCGGGCCGTCGTTTGCCGTCACCGTGGCCGACCCGGCGCTGGGCAAAAGTCACGCCGCCGACGAACGCGCTTCCGCCATCGTCGCCGCGGCGCGGCGGCTGTTCGAAACGATCGGTGTCTGGGATGCCGTCAGCGGACAGGCGCAGCCGATCCTCGACATGGTGGTCACCGACAGCCGGCTCGACGACGCGATGCGCCCGGTGTTTCTCACCTTCGCCGGCGAGGTCGAAGAGGGCGAGCCGTTCGCCCATATGATCGAGAACCGCCATCTGGTCGCCGCGCTGGCCGCGAAGGCGCGCGAGCTCGGCGTCGAGCTGCGAGCAACAGCGGTCGCGGGTTTCTCCTACCCTGCCCTGGAGGGGGAGGCGCCGTCCGGTTCGTCACAACATCTCGACGTCGCGTTTGCCGATGGCAGCGTGGTGGCAGCGCGGCTTCTTGTTGCCGCCGATGGCGCGCGCTCGCAAATCCGCCAGAGCGCCGGCATTGCGACACACGGCTGGACTTACGATCAGTCGGCGATCGTCACCACCGTCGGCCACGAACGCGATCATCGCGGCCGTGCCGAGGAGCATTTTCTTCCTGCCGGTCCGTTCGCGATCCTGCCGTTGCAGGGCAACCGCTCCTCGATCGTGTGGACCGAGGCGACCGACGAGGCAAAACGCATCGTGGCGCTGCCAGACGATGCGTTCCACGACGAGCTTGAAAAGCGCTTCAAGCTGCATCTCGGCGAGATCAAAACGGTCGGCGCGCGCCGCGTGCATCCGCTCGGCTTTTTCGTCGCCCGCTCGTTCATCGCCGAGCGCATCGCGCTCATTGGCGACGCCGCCCATCTCATCCATCCGATCGCCGGGCAGGGGCTCAATATGGGATTGAAGGACGTAGCCGCGCTCGCCGAAGTCATCGTCGACGCGGCGCGGCTCGGGCTCGATCCGGGTTCGCCGACCGTGCTCGAGCGCTATCAGCGCTGGCGCCGCTTCGACACCGTGACCATGGGCATCGCCACCGACGGCCTCAACCGGTTGTTCTCCAACCGCTCCGACGTGCTGCGCCTGGTGCGCGATGTCGGGCTCGGCCTGGTTGACCGGGTGCCGAATTTGAAGCGTCTGTTCATTCGCGAGGCGGCCGGCCTCGTCGGCGAAGTGCCCAAACTGCTGCGCGGCGAAGTGTTATAAAGCCGGGCATGAGTTCTGGGACTATGGCGTTCGATCACATCGCGGTCATCGGCGGCGGCGCCTGGGGCACGGCGCTGGCGCTGACCTGCGCGCGCGCCGGACGGCAGGTGACGCTGTGGGAGCACGATGCCGCCAACGCCGCGCAGCTCGTCAATAAGCGCGAGAGCCTGTTCCTGCCCGGCGTGCGCATCGACGACGGCATCACCATTGCCGCAAACCTCGCCGACGCCGCGCGGGCGCGGGCGATCCTGCTGGTGGTGCCGGCGCAGGCGGTACGCCGTGCCACGAAATCTCTCGCGTCATCGCTCGCAGCGCGCACGCCCGTGATCGTCTGCGCCAAGGGCATCGAGCGCGGCACCAAAAAATTCATGACCGAGATCGTCGCCGAATGCGCGCCGAACGCGACGCCGGCGATCCTGTCCGGACCGAGCTTCGCCGCCGACGTGGCGCGCGGCCTGCCGACCGCGGTGACGCTGGCGGCGCGTGACGGTGCGCTTGCCCAAGAGCTCGCCCAGGCGATCGGCTCGGCGAGCTTCCGGCCCTATCACTCCACCGACATGCGCGGCGTCGAGATCGGCGGCGCCACCAAGAACGTGCTGGCGATCGCGGCGGGCGTCGTGGCCGGACGCGGGCTGGGCGCCAGCGCCGGCGCGGCGCTGACCACGCGCGGTTTCGCCGAGCTCACGCGCTTCGGCCACGCCTTCGGCGCCAAGCCGCGGACCATGATGGGCCTGTCCGGCCTCGGCGATCTGCTGCTGACCTGCTCCAGTCCGCAGTCGCGCAATTTTCAGTTCGGCGTCAGTCTCGGCCGGGGCCAAAAACCGGGCACGATCAGCACCGGCCTCGCCGAAGGTGCCTTCACCGCGCCGGTGCTGCTTGAGATGGCGCGCGAGCGCTCGGTCGACATGCCGATCGCGGCCGCCGTCGCGGCATTGCTGGCCGAGGCGATGACGTTGGATGAGGCGATAAAATCTTTGCTGACGCGACCGCTGAAGTCGGAGGAATGACGATGGCGCATTGGCTGATGAAGACCGAGCCGGGGACGTTCTCATGGGACGATCAGGTCAAGCGCGGCGCCAAGGGCGAGCCGTGGAGCGGCGTACGGAATCATCAGGCCAAGCTCAACCTGATGAAAATGAAAAAGGGCGAGCGCGCGCTTTTCTATCATTCCGGCGAAGGAAAAGAGATCGTCGGCATCGTCGAGGTGATCCGCGAGCACTATCCCGATCCGACCGCCAAACCCGGCGAGCCGTGGGTCGCGGTCGACGTCAAGGCGATCGAGGCATTCAAGAAGCCGGTGACGCTGGTCGAGGCCAAAACCGTGCCGGGTTTGAAAAATATGGTGCTCGTCAACAACACCCGCCTGTCGGTGCAGCCGGTGGCGGCCGACGAGTGGGCGCTGATCTGCAAAATGGGTGGCGTGAAGGGATGAATTGGATTCGTCATTCCGGGGCCGAGCGCAGCGAGGAGCCCGGAATCCATAACCACGAATCGTGAATATGGATTCCGGGCTCGCGGACTTCGTCCGCGCCCCGGAATGACAGATAACAGGAGAAACGTCGTGACATTTGCCGGAATCAACTTTCTCGCCGTCTTGATCGCCGCTGTCGTTGCCTGGCTGGCCAGCGCCGGCTGGTACATGAGCTTGGGCAAGATCTACCAAGCGGCACAGGGCAAGACGCCGGAACAGTGCAAGGAGGAGATGAAAAAGCCGGGCGCGTTCCTGCCTTTCATCTACGCCTTCATCGGCAACCTGGTCATCGCCTGGATGCTGGCCGGTGTGCTCGGCCATCTCGGCCAGGTGACGCTCAAGAATGGGGTCATCTCCGGCGCGTTCTTGTGGTTCGGCTTCATCCTCACCACCATGGTGGTGAATTTCTGCTTCTCCGGCCGCGACAAGCGCCTGCTGCTGATCGATCTCGGCAACTGGCTGATCGTTCTGGTGGTGATGGGCGCGGTGATCGGCGCCATGGGCGTTTAGCAAAATGGGCGTTTAGCAAAATGGGCGTTTAGCGAAAGCAGCGGCCGGACGTGAATCCATGACCAAGCCCATCGTGCTGCACGCCGCATTCGCCGCCGCACTGCTCGCTGGCGCGGGCGGAGCGGGATTTGCGCAAACCGCGCCGGCGGCGCCGCCGAGCGCCGTGCCGGTGGTGATGACCATGGGCGACTTGATGAACACGCTGGTGCAGCCGCGCCATTTGAAGCTCGGCCTGGCCGGACAGGCGCAGAACTGGCCGCTCGCCAAATACGCGCTCGATCAGCTGCGCGCCGCCTTCGCCAATATCGTCAGCGCCAAGCCGAAGTTTTCCGGAATGCCGGTCGGCGATCTGGTCGACGTCGCCTTGACGCCGCCGTTGAACGCCGTCGAAACCGCCATCAAGCAGCAGGACCCGCAAAAATTCGCCGCCGCCTACGCTCAGCTCAGCCAAGGCTGCAACGCCTGCCACATGGAGCTCGATCACCCCTACGTCGTCATCAAACCGGCCGATGCATCGGCGTTTCCGAACCAGGAATTCAAGCCGCAACACTAGGCATGGAGTCGCGTGTCTTCGCGGGCGCGGCTGCCTTGATGCATATCAAGGCCGCGCCCTGCCGAGTGCCCTACGGCAAAAGGGGCGGAAAACCTCGGCCATTGAGACTATTGGCCCGCTTGTCGGTTGCGGGAGGGACGTCAATAATGGGCGCCAAACAGACAGAATGCGCGCGCGGTCGCGCACGGAGTGGAGGAGAGTATGTCGGATAAGATCTACGAAGTACCCGCCGAGTGGAGCAAGCGCGCCTACATCACGGACGCCGACTACAAAAAAATGTATCAGCAGTCGCTGGCCGATCCCGACGGCTTTTGGGCCGAGCAAGCCAAACGTATCCACTGGACGAAGCATTTCTCCAAGGTCAAGAACACCTCGTTCGCCAAAGACAACGTCTCGATCAAGTGGTTCGAGGACGGCGCAACCAACATCGCCTACAACTGCATCGACCGTCACCTGCACTCTAGAGGCCACCAGACCGCCATCATCTGGGAAGGCGACGATCCGAAAGACTCAAAGCACATCACCTACAGGCAATTGCATGACGAGGTCTGCCGCTTCGCCAATATCCTGCGCAACCGCAACGTCAAGAAAGGCGACCGCGTCACCATCTACCTGCCAATGATCCCGGAAGCCGCCTACGCCATGCTGGCCTGCGCGCGCATCGGCGCCATCCACTCCGTGGTGTTCGGCGGCTTCTCGCCGGATTCGCTGGCCGGCCGCATCGAGGATTGCCTGTCGAACGTCGTCATCACCGCCGACGAAGGCTTGCGCGGGGGCCGCAAGGTGCCGCTCAAGGCCAACACCGACGCGGCGATCGCCAAGGCCGGCGGTGTCGATCACGTCATCGTCGTCAAGCGCACCGGCGCGCCGGTCGACATGGATCCTGTGCGCGATGTTTGGTACCACGAGGCCGCCGAAATGGTCACGGCGGAATGCCCGTGCGCGGAGATGAACGCGGAGGATCCGCTGTTCATCCTCTACACCTCGGGCTCGACCGGACGGCCGAAGGGCGTGCTGCACACCACCGCGGGCTATCTCGTTTACGTGGCGATGACGCACCAATACGTCTTCGACTATCACGACGGCGACATCTTTTGGTGCACCGCTGATGTCGGCTGGGTCACCGGCCACAGTTACATCGTCTACGGGCCGCTGGCGAACGGCGCCACCACCTTGATGTTCGAAGGCGTGCCGAACTATCCGAGCAATTCGCGGTTCTGGGAAGTCATCGACAAGCACAAGGTCAATATCTTCTACACCGCGCCG
>JBEKKM010000028.1:0-40905 GCA_050010715.1 Xanthobacteraceae bacterium
GCCGTGGCACTGGTTGCAGCCCTTGTCGACATAGAGTTTTGCGCCCTCGGCCGGCGTGCCGCTGCCCGGTGGCAGATTTGATCCGTCCGGCAGCACGCTGATGTCCCAGGCTTTGACGTCGGCTTCGCTGACCGGCTTGCCGAGATGTGGGCTATCGGCAGCGAATGCCGCGGCGGAGGCGAAAGCGAGCGTGACGAGGAGCGCGGTTCCGTGCGGTTTAAACGTAGACATGCTTGATCTCCCCGGTGTTCTGAATCCCCCACGCGGTGAGGCTGTTATAGTGCTGGTTGGGAAAGCCGAGCACGTTCGGCACTTTCTTGGCCTCGCCGCGCACCGCGATGAAATCGGCGCGCAGCGGCTGCATGGCGCCGGAATCGTCCCACGCTCGGCTGGTCAAAATTGCCGGCTGGCCGTCCCAGCGCCATGGCATCGTAAAGCGCGTGAAGGCCTTCGGGCTGACCGGGCCTTCCACGGCCGCCTCGCCCCAACTCTTGCCACCGTCGGCGGAGACCAAAACTTTCTCGATGCGTCCAGTGCCGGAATAGGCGATGCCGGAAATCTCGTAAAAGCCGGGCCCCTTCATGGTGTAGCCGAACGACGGCTGGGTGATGAACGATTTCACCTCGTTGACGAAGTAGAACTTGTAGGCCTTGCCGTCGGGCAACAGCGGCGAGTAGTTGCGCGACTCGTAGTAGGTCATGGCCGGCTGATCGACGACCTTCAGCCGGCGCAGGAATTTGGTATTCATGTTGCCTTCGTAGCCGGGCAGCAGGAGCCGCATCGGATAGCCGTTGCCGGGCATGATACGCTCGCCGTTCTGGTAGAGCGCGACGATGGCGTCATCATAAGCCTTCTTCAGCGGCACGCTGCGGCTCACTGCAAGCGAGTCGGCGCCTTCCGCCAGCATCCACGTCGCCTTCGGATCGACGCCGGCCTCGTCGAGCAGAGTCGACACCGGCACGCCGGTCCATTCCGCGCAGGACACCAGGCCGTGCAGCGCCTGCAGCGGCGCCTGGATCGGCTCCGGCGAGAACATCGGCGCGCTGTTGCCGCCGCATTCGACGAAATGCTTACGCGTCACCATCGGGTAACGCATCAGCGCGTCGACGGTGAATTCCAGAGGCTGCTTGACCATGCCGTGGATGACCAGCACGTGCTTGTCCGGATCGATGTCGGGAATGCCGGAATGGTTGATGGTGAAGTGCAGCGCATTCGGCGTGATGGTGCCGTTGAGTTTTTGCAGCGGCGCGCGCGCGTGCTGGGTGCGGGCGTCGCCCTTCGGATTGCTGAGCGTGCGCACCACGTCCTTTTCGTATTTGGACGGCGTCTGCAGCACCGGCGTGACCGCGCCCGGATAAAGGCTCCACTCCGGTTCGGTGAGCGGCTCCGCGGCGGCGCTGGTGAGCGTTGCGCCGGAGCCCAATGCGCCGGCAAACATCACTCCGCTTTGCAATAGCGCCCGGCGATGCATCAGGCCGTTGCCGGCGACGAATTCGAGCGGCGGCGCGCCGCCGCCTTTGCGTTTCCTCATGGCTTCACTCCCGACGGCTCGGCGTCCCGCGACGCCGTCCGGTTTGATTGGCTCGTTGGAGCGGATGGGACATCTCCCACGCTCATGTTGCTCTATTCGGCGGCCGTTGTGAACAGCGAACCGTTACGCCTTGGCCGGCCTGAGCCTGACGTGGATGTTCTTCTCCTGGGTATAGGCGAGCATCTCCTCGAAACATTCCTCGCGTCCGATGCCGGACTGTTTGAAGCCGCCAAACGGCGCGCCGAGGAAATGTTTTGACACCTCGTTGATCCAGACGAAGCCGGCCTGCACCGCGGCCGCGGTGCGATGCGCGGTGGACAGGTCGTTGGTCCAGATCGAGGCTGTAAGGCCATATTCTACGGCGTTGACCTGTTCGAGCATTTTGGCCTCGTCGCTCCATTTGAAAACAGAGAGCACGGGGCCGAAAATCTCCTCGCGTGCGATACGCATGTTCGGCTGCACGTCGGCGAACACCGTCGGCTCGATGAAGAAGCCTTTCGCCAGTGCCGGATCGGCCGGCCGGCCGCCGCCGTAGATGAGGCGGCCGCCTTCCTGCTTGGCGCTGTCGATGAAACCCAAGATGCGCTCGTACTGGGTTTTTGAAATGATCGAGCCCATGGTGGTCGCCGGGTCGGTGGCGACGCCGGGCTTATAGTGGGGGATCTTGGCCTTCACCTTGGCGAGCACGGCTTCGTAGATTTTCTCATGGATGAAGGCGCGGCTGGTCGAGCCACAGGATTGCCCGCACCAGGTGAAATTCATGCCGCCGATGACGCCGTCGGCGACTTCGTCCGGGTCGGCGTCGGGATAGGCGATCAGCGCGTTCTTGCCGCCCAATTCGAGCATCACCGCCTTGAGGGTGTCGGACGCCGCCTTCATCACCGCCCGGCCGGTCGG
This sequence comes from Xanthobacteraceae bacterium, assembly GCA_050010715.1. GTDB lineage: Bacteria > Pseudomonadota > Alphaproteobacteria > Rhizobiales > Xanthobacteraceae > BOG-931. The sequence goes on from JBEKKM010000028.1 coordinate 2,429, forward strand.
CACCGAGCCGATCAGGGCGATCATGGCGACGTCGGGATGCGAAGCGAGCGCCGCGCCGGCCTCGCGGCCGCCGGGCACGACGTTGAATACGCCCGGCGGCAAAATATCGCCGATCAGCTCGGCGAGGCGGAGCGAGGAGAGCGGTGCCTGTTCCGGCGGCTTCATCACCACGGTGTTGCCGGTCGCCAGCGGCGCGCCGCTTTTGCCGGCGCAGAACATGAACGGATGATTGAACGGTATGATGCGGCCGACGACACCGCGCGGCTCGCGCACCGAGAAATTGACCACACCCGGGCCCATCGGGATCGACGAGCCTTTCATCTCCGTAACGAGTCCTGCGTAGAATTCGATCTGCGCGGCCGCGACCGTGGCGTCGCGCACCATCTCGGTATAGGGATTGCCGCAGTCCGCGGCGTCGATCATCGCCAGTTCCTCGGCATGCTCGCGCAGCACGTTGGCAATGCGCTTGAGCACGCGCGCGCGTTCGAGCGGCGGCGTGTCGCGCCAGGCCGGGAACGCCGCCTTGGCCGCATTCACCGCGGCATCGATATCGGCCGTGCCGCAGTCGGCCACCGGGCCGAGCGACTCACTCGTTCCCGGATTGATGGCGTCGGCGCTGCGGCCGGAGATCGGTGCGTGCCACTTGCCGCCATAAAAAGCGTCGCGGTTCTTCGGCAGATTGAGTGGCTGCGTCTTGAGCGTCTTGAGCGGGACTGCTTCGTTCATGGTGTCCTCCTTACAAAGCCGGCGCGCGCCGGCTCTCACTATTTTTGCTTGATGTCGTCGAGGCCGCCCAAGCGCGCGACCAGCGTATTGGCGCCGATCGCCAGCACGAACAGCACGATGAGGATGGCGTACATGCGCGGCATATCGAACTTGGTATAGGCGTCGATCACCATGAAGCCGATGCCGCGGTTGGAGATTTTGGTCTCGGCGAGCAGCGTGCCGATCAGCGCCACGCCAAGCCCGAGCCGTACGCCGTTGATGATCGGATGGCGCATGGCCGGCAGATAGATTTTCAGCGCCATTTGCCAGGGATTGGCACGAAAGCTTTGGCCGACGCGGATCAGCACCTGGTCGATCTGGCGCATGCCGGCGGCGACATTGAGCGCGATCGGGAAGAAGCAGGACACCGCGCCCATCGCGATCTTGGAGCCATAGCCGGTGCCGAACCACATGATCATGACCGGAAAGAAGATGATCTTCGGCGTCGGGCCGAGATAGTACAGGTACGGCTCGAACGCCTTGGCAAGGAATTTGTTGGCGCCGACGACGAGGCCAGCGACGATGCCCGCGATGCCGCCGATGGCGAGACCGATGGCGACCTCTTCGATGGTCGCCCAAAGATTCCAATAAAAATCGCCGCCCGATAGCAGTTTGAAGAGCGCAACGGCGACGATGCGCAAGGTCGGCACGACGTCGCCGTAGAACCAGCCCGAAACTGCCAAGATCTGCCAGACGACCAGCACCGACAGCACGATAACGACGCGTACCAGCGTCACTGGCGTCAGCCAGGGCGTGGCACCGTGGGCGCGGGTCAGGCGGCCGATGTCAGCCATCGCTCGGCCCTTTCCGTTGCCATAAAGAACACGACGCTGACCAGGACGACGAAACAGATCGCCGCGTAGGTACCGGGTAGATCGTAGCGCTCGGCGAGCTCGTTGATGAGATGGCCGAGCCCGCCGAAATTGATCAAAAACTCGACGCCGACCACGTTGATCAGGGCGAAGATCAATCCGAGCCGGATGCCGACGAAAATCGTCGGCAGCGCGGAAGGAAAGTAGATTTTCCAGAACTGCTGCGCCGGCGTGAGATTAAAGCTGCGCCCGACATCGATCAGCACGCGCCGCGTCGCCGACAGCCCCTCGATGGTCTTGAGGATGACCGGCGCGAGGCCAGCGATGAACGCGAGCATGATGATGGTCAGCGCGCTACGGCCGAACAGCACCAGGAACAGCGGATAGGCCAGCACCAGCGGCGCCGACGCCATGGCCGCGACCCAGGTCTCGCAGGCGCGTCGGAACAGCGGCATCTGATGCAGCAGCACGCCGATGGCGACGCCGAACACTGTAAGCAATATGCCGGCGGCCAGGCACTCCCAGCCGGTGAGCAGGAAGCGGTGCAAAATATCTTCCTCGACGATGACCCGGCCAAAGCTTTTGGCGACGTCGGAGGGCAGCGGTACGATGAAGCGGTTGATCAAGCCGACACGGATGAGAATTTCCACGACGGCGAGGATCAGCACGATCGAGGAAAATCCGACAACGGACGGCAGAAAACGGCGGGCGCCGGCAGAAGCCATTACGACGCTCCGAGCCGCGGCAACAGCGCAATCGCATTGCCGCGATCGATCGCCTCGCGGTCGGCGTCTGGCAACGGCGTCCGTTCCAATTCCTCGATGTCTGCGGCGACTTTCACGAACGGGTAGTCGGTGCCGAACAGGATGTGATTCATCGGTGCCATGGCGCGCAACGCTGCCAGCTGCGCCGGCCTGCCGGCATTTGCGGTGTCGTAATAAAATTTGCGCAGTTCGCCCAAAACGCCGTTCGGCGTCACTTCGGCGGCATTGGGGCGGTGATCGAGGATTTCCGCCATGCGGCCTGCCAGCATCGGCGTCACGCCGCCGCCATGGGAGAAAATGAACCGGATATCCGGGTTCTTGACGATGGTGCCGTTGATCAACAGGCTGGTGATGGTGCGCGTGGTGTCGAACGGAAATTCGATCGTCTGCGGAATAACGGTAGGGATGACGCTGCCGCAGCACGCCGGCACTGTCGGGTGGACATAGACGACGGCCTTGCGGCGATTGAGCTCGGCAATGACCGGAGCGAAGGCCGGGTCGCCGAGATATTTGCCGTCGTAGGAACTCAACAAGCCGATGCCGTCGGCTTTGAGCGTGTCGAGCGCATATTCGATTTCCTTGAGGCTGCCTTCGGTATCGGGCAGCGGCACCACGGCGAACAGGCCGTAGCGGCCGGGATAATTACGGATCGCCTCGGCGGCGTAGTCGTTCCACATCCGCGACAGCCGGCGAGCGGCGGCGACATCGCCGAACCAGACGCCTGGCGTCGTAATGGACGCGATCGCGGTTGCGATGCCGTTGCGATCCATGATCTCGATCGATTGGCTCGGCGACCAGGCGAGGAGCTGATTGGCTGAAACGCTATCGTGGCCGAAATTGATCCGCTCGTGCTCCTCCTTCATGTATTGCGGCGGCAGGAAATGATGATGCACGTCGATGCGTTTGGCGGCCGGCTTCACCGCCGGCGCCTGCGCAAAGGCGCGGCGCGCGGGCAGGGTGGTCGCGGCGGCCAATCCTCCGGCAAGGAATTGGCGGCGTCCCATGCAGCAGCCACAGGAAAACAAGGCCATGGTCAGTCCTCCTGGTGTTCGCCGCCACGCAGCGCGCGCGACTCGTCGTCGTTGAGCCCGCGGCTCGCTTCCTCGCGCAGATCTGCCCAGATCTGCGCGACATAACGGCCGAAGGCTTCGCTCGACACGATTTCGGACGTGCGCGGCCGCGGCAGCTTGATGTCGACCATGCGTTTCACGCGGCCGGGGCGATAGGTCATCACCAGGATGCGGTCGGCAAGCTGCACCGCCTCGGTGATGTTGTGGGTGATCAGCAGCATCGTCTGATTCAACTGCTGCTGGATCTGCAACACCTTGTCGCCGAGCAAGAGCCGGGTCTGCTCGTCGAGCGCGGCGAACGGCTCGTCCATCAGCAAGATTTTTGGCTCAGACGCCAGCGTGCGCGCCATCGACACGCGCTGGCGCATGCCGCCCGAAAGCTCAGCCGGGTAGCGCTTCTCGAAACCGTCAAGCCCGACCATGGACACGAAATGCCGCGCCCGCTCGATGCGCTCGCGCTTCGGTATGCCCGCAATTTCCAGCGGGAAGGCGACATTGTCGACCACGTTGCGCCAGGGAAATGTCGATTCCTCCTGGAACACCATGCCGATCGAGGCATGCGGACCGTAGACCTTTTCGCCCGCCACGGCGACCCGCCCGTCATAGCCGCCGAGCAGGCCGCCGATGATGTTGAACAAGGTCGACTTGCCGCAGCCGGACGGGCCGATCACGGCGAGGAATTCGCCCGGCGCAACGGTGAACGACACATTGTCGAGCGCGGTGACGCCGTCCTCGGCGCTACCGAAGCGCATGACGATGTCGTCGACGACGAGCAGCGCAGGTCCGCTGTCCGCTTGCTGCAGCGGCATTACGCGATTGCTCGTCGACACGGCGGCCATGTTTTGGCCCATCGGCGTCTTAATTTCCTGCGCGCGTCATCGCCTGCGTCATGACGGCGGTATAGCCCGGCTCGACTCGTACATCGACGACGGCGACACGGCCGGCATCGACTTCGGCAATCGCCTTTTCCAGCGCCGCCGCGAGATCGGCGGGTTTTGTGATCGGGCCGAAGCCGACGGCGCCCTGGGCGCGGCCCATGGCGGCGAGATCGACTTCGGGCTCCGACATGCGCTGGCCGATCCACTTGTTCTCGACCGGGCGGTTGCGCATGCGCGCCATCCGTTCCTGGTGCAGTTCGTCGTTATAGAACGAGCGATTGTTGGCGAGCACGAATAGCAGCGGGATCTTGTAATGCACGGCGGTCCACACTGCGGTGACGCCCATCAGAAAATCGCCGTCCCCGCAAATCGCGATCGGCAGTCGGCCGGAGCCCTTGAGCGCCAGCGCCGCGCCGACCGAAATGCCGGGACCGCCGCCGACGCCGCCGCCGCCGTCGGAGCCGACATAATCGAGCGGATGCTTGAATGTCGCCCAGGTATCGTCCCACGACAGCGGCAAGTGGGTGTAGGTGACCGTGCGATCCTTCAACACTTTGCGCAAGGCGCGCGCGATGTGCTCGTTGGTAAAGCCTGACGGCTCCTTGTCCGACATCGCGCGCGCGCTCGGCAGCGCATGCGGTTTTGTGCTCTTGCCGATGGCCGCGACCAGCTCCGGCACCACCAGATCGGGATCGGCGGATAAAATGAGATCGACCGGCGGCAGCGCCTGATGATCCATGCTCCAGCCATTGTGGATGCGATGATCAAGCGAAATCTGGATTACTTTCGCCGATGGATTAGGGCCGGCATAGCGTAGGGCGCCGGCGAGATCGACCCAATCGAGGCTCAACACCACGTCGACGTTCTTCAAGCCCTCGACGCTCTCGGGCGAGACCGCGCGCGGCGCGCCGAGATAGAGCGGATGATCGGTCGGGAAAGTTGCGCCGATTTTCAAATCGCTGACGACGCGGGCATTGAGCGCCTCGGCAAGCGCGACGCGGGCATTCCAGGCTTCTTCGCTGCGTGAGGCGCGGCCGGCAAGGATCAGCACCTGCTTGGCACCTTTCAGCATCGCCGCCGCCTGCTTGATCAGATCGGCCGGCGCCGCGGTCGAGACCGGCGGCATGAAGCGGGCGACGTCGATCGCCGGCAATTGCTCGGAGACTTTCATCTCCTGCAATTCGGCGTCGAAATTGATGTAGACCGGGCCCTGCGGCGCCGTGTTGGAAATCCAGGTGCCGCGCAGGATCGCTTCGCGTGCGGCGCCGGGCGAGGCCGGCTGGTCGTCCCATTTGGTGTATTCGCGCACCAGCGCGCCCTGGTCGCGCGCGGTGTGGATCCAATCGATCCACGGCCGGCGCTTGACCGCATCGACCGGGCCGGTGGCGCCGAGCACCAGCATGGGCATGCGATCGCACCAGGCATTGAACATGGCCATGGAGGCGTGCAGCAGTCCGACATTGGAATGCACCGCGGCGGCCATGGCCTTGCCGGTAACTTTTGCATAACCGTGCGCAATGGCGACGGCGGCTTCCTCATGCAGGCAGAGCAGCATCTGCGGCGAGGAATTGCCGAGGTAATTGACAATCGAGTCGTGCAGGCCGCGATAGCTCGCGCCAGGCGTGAGCGCGATATAGGGAATATCTAGGGAACGCAACGCATCGGCGATCACGTCGGAGCCGAAGCCGGGCGCATTGGCGCCGGCCGGCGTCGGGCGCTCGAGTCCCGCCACCGCGGGGTCGGCGGCATTGGTTTTGGCGCGTGCGGTCGCGGATTGGGGAGGCGTCATGGCGGGCATTTCCTCAACGGTTGGGGTTTTGGCGGCAGGTTGGGCCGCATCCAACCGGATCACGAGCCGTTACGCAACCGGGCGAGAAGTCACGGCATGGCCGTCGGCCGCATAACGCGCCCCTCAGCCGTGATGCCGTGCGCCGCGGCCTTGCCGCGATATCCGCCGCCCCCCTGATCGAACGGTGTGTCTTTCGCGCGCGCTGCTTTCGGCGATGCCGCTGCGGCAAAATTGCCGGCGATGGCCGTGATGCACGTACGTTGTGCAATGCTCGGCGGCGGCACCTTTGCGCTCACTCGCACGCTTGGGTTCGCTTTTTGGCTCGCTTTCGATTTTCAGCGAGTCGTCGATCGATCGTTTCGCATCGGCGCGCGGTCCGACAACAGTATCGGCGGCGGGGGCCTGTCCGTCGGCCGCGACCGGAGCCGGCGCCGGCGCGAACATGGCATCGTTGACGACCTGGCCGCGGGCGCCGATGAGGCGCTCGTAGGCGGCGACCAGCGTCATATACGGATTGACGAAGACCCAGCCGTCGCGGGTCGGCACCTGGGCGTCGAAATGCAGATGATAGGTGGTGCCGCCTGGAGCGCGGCCGTAATTGCCGACGGCGCCGAGCACTTCGCCCTCGGCGACTTCGCGGCCGCTGACCATGCCGGCGGCATCGAGCATCTGCGGGTTCATGTGCAGATAACGGAAGCGGATATGCTCGCCGGGCTTGTCGACCACGAGGTAGAGCGAGCGATCGCCGGGCGAGCGCATGATGACGCCGTCGGCGACCGCGACGACGTCTTCCTGATAGGGATCGCAGCGGCCGGCGCCCTCGACATGCTCCAAACAATAACCCGGCCGGATATCCTGGCCCTGGTGGCCGAGCCCCGCGGGACATTGGCCGACGTAATAACCGCGGTGCTCGCAAAAATTATCGCGCCACGGATAGGCGTAATTCTTCGATTCATCGGTGAGCAGCGTCTTGTCGTTGACCCGGCAGCGGTAGGCCGCACTCTTGTCGCGGCCGCCGAGCCCGATACGCCCGGTGAGATCGCAATTGCCCCAATTCATGAACGATTGCGAGTTGGCGTAAGCGGGCGCTTGCGCCATGGGAAAGCGGATATTTGCATAGACGGTGAAATCGGCGCGGCCGCTTTGGCCGCGCGAGCCGGTGCCGGGCAAAATGTCGCCCGGCGCGTAATAGGTGAAGTCCGGCGACACTTGCTCTGGCCGCTCGATCGGTTGCTGCGCAAGGCTCGCCGCTTTGGCCGGCGGCGCGCCGCCGACCACGTTGAGGGCTTTGAGGAAGCGCATGGCGACCTTGTCCGCCTCGCGGCACGACAACCGCCGCGAACTGTTCGCCCCGTCGAAACATTCGATCGAGACGAAATAAGGCACGCCGTAGCGCACGAAGCTGTAGCGCAGATGGCTCTCGATCAACACGCGGCGGATGCCGGGAAATTGGCCGTCGAGCTGCGGCACCGCCGTCTCGTCGGCAACGACGGAACCGTCGAGCTCGTAGAGCAGCGCCGAGCCGGAAATCTGCACGTTGACGGGACGGGCGAAGGTGAGATCGAGGTCCGGCGCGCCCTGCGGCGGCAACGACAGCACGGCGTCAAATCCGGATGGGCCGGGAAAGAACAATGTCGCGGCGGAAAAGCCCGACAAATATTTTCCGGCGTCGCCCGCAGCACCAAGCGCCGCGTCGTGCAGATAGGCCGCGGTATCGAATGGCAGCAGGACCGGAACCGGGCTTGCGGCGATTTTCGGCAAGACTTTTGCGACCGCCGAATTCAATCGTGTCAGCACGTCCGCCGCGACGGTGCCGCCGTCGCTACCGGATTTCAGCGGCTCGAGATCGGCGAGCGCCGTGCGCACCGCGCTCCAATCGACGTCGGCCGCCGACAGGCGAGGGGCTTGCATCTCGGCGGGCGCCGCGTTCTGCGCCGCGGCGGGCGAAACGAAGGTAAGACCGATGAGACAGCAAGCTTGCAATGTTTCGCGCATGGAGCCGAAACCTTGCGCTTTACTCGTGCGCCGCCTGCGCCGTTTCGCCGCCGCGCAGCTTCTCAATGAGCAAGGTCAGGCTGTTGGCAAAGCTGTCGACGTCAAAACCTCTCGGGTCGTCGTGACCGTTGCGGATGTCGGCATCGATGGCGGCGTGAAATGCCGGAACCAGCCAGTGCCCGGCGCGAACGCTGGCGACGGTGTAAAGCAGCGCCAACCGGTCGTATTGCGCGGTGGTAAAGCTTGGGCTCGGCGGCTGCGCGTCGTTATAGCGGCTGTAGCCCGGCGCGCTGCGCCGCGGCTGGATCATCTCGATGTGCAGGAACAACCCCTTCAGCGTGCCAACGAAATCCACCGCGCGCTCGAATTTTGTCTCGCGCCAGGGGATGCCGAAATCGTGGTCCACGATCATGTCGCCGGAGCGATTGACGACGACGTGAGCTTTGCCCCAGCCGTCGGGGCAGTAGTAGTTTTTCAGATTATTGAACCTCGCCGTCGAATCGACGTCTTCCGGAAACGAGCGGTGCCCGTAGTTCGGCCCGCTGGTGTCGTGGATGACGAAATAGCGCGCCGCGGGCGCCTCCGGATTGTTGTCCTCGGCGCGCGACACCGGCTGCCACAGATGCGCGGCGAAATCCCATTCCAAATCCTGCTTCGACAGATAAGCGCTCAAAATCTCGCGCGACGGCAGGCCAGTGTCTCGGCCGATGCGGTTTGCCAAGGCGTCCGGCAGGCTGTCGAGTGGCGGGCCGAGATTGCGCGTCTGATCGAGGCCGCGCATCAGGCACTTGGCCTGCTCGACCGGCGTGCCGCGATATTCGAGCGCGTCGAGATTGAAGTCGCACTCGCCCATATTTTTAAGAACGATTGTCGGCAACGACCGGTGCGGCATGCAGGACTGGCTCAACGCCGCCTGTGCGGACGCGCACAGCATTGCGCCGGCAAGCAGGGCGGCGACGGCCGGCGTCATACGCGACATGCAACGGACGTTTTGCGGCACGGGTTCCAAGCTCAATGCTTGCGCACTATCGCTATCAACGCGCGTCCTGCCAAGGCCGTGCCCTGTTATTTGGGCACGACCGAGCGGCGTTTCTGCCATGCGGCGGATTTACGGTCAGGGCGCCGGTGATGAATGGATGTTCAGAATACGGTGCAAGGCATGCGCCGCGGCGCGTCAATCCTTGGCCCGTTCGACATAGCTGCCGTCGGCGGTCATGACCACGATCTTGGTGCCGGTCGAGACGAAGGGCGGCACCATGGTGCGCACGCCGTTCGAGAGCACCGCGGGCTTATAGGAGGAGGCCGCCGTCTGGCTCTTGATGGTGGGCTCGGTTTCGACCACTTCGAGCACCGCTTTGGCCGGCAGCTCGATCGACACCGGGACACCCTCGTGCATGGCGATGGTCACCTCCATCTCGGGCTGCAAATAGGCGGCCTGATCGCCGACAATGTCGGTCTGGAGCGTGACCTGGTCGTAGCTCTCCATGTTCATGAAGTGGAAGCCTTCGCCGTCCTGGTACATGAACTGGTGCTTGCGGTCTTCGACGAAGGCGCGCTCGACCTGGTCGGTGGTCTTGAACCGCAGCGACATCTTCACGCCGTCGGCAATGCGGCGAACGTCCATCTGGGTCACCGGGGTGCCCTTGCCGGGGTGGATGTTCTCGGCGGCTACGATGACCCCGAGCTTGCCGTCGATTTCGACGATATTGCCTTTACGCAGCGAACTGGCGATGACTCTCACGGCTTCCTCAACGTTTTCGGGCTCGAATCTGGCCGCACCATACCGATCTTCAGGCTTCCTGCTAGTTATTTTCTCGCAACGCCGCGGACAAGGACATGGCGGACACCCCTTCCTCGCCGTTTTGGGACCCAAAGGTCCATGCCGACCGCCGGCCGGCGCTATTGGCGCGGGGCCGGATCGTCGGCGCGCTGCGGGCCTGGTTTGCGGCTGCGGATTTTATCGAGGTCGAGACCGGCGCGCTCCAGGTCTCGCCCGGCAACGAGATGCACCTGTATGCCTTCGCCACGGCGCTTTTGGCGCCAGACGGCGCGCGACTGCCGCTTTATCTGCGTACCTCGCCGGAATTTGCCTGCAAAAAGCTGCTCGCCGCTGGCGAGCGGCGCATCGTCGAGTTCGCAAAGGTGTTCCGCAATCGCGAGCGCGGCGCGCTGCATGCACCGGAGTTCACGCTGGTCGAATGGTATCGCGTAGGCGAGCCCTATCAGGCGCTGATGGCCGACTGCGCCGCGATTTTGGCGCAGGCGGCGGAGGCTGCGGGAACAAAACAGTTCAGCTTTCGCGGCCGCACCGCCGATCCGTTCGCCGCGCCGGAGCGGGTGACGGTGGCGGAGGCGTTTGAAAAATTCGCCGGTATCGATCTGTTGGCGACCTTGCCGGACGGCAAGCCCGACCGCGCGCTGTTTGCGCGCGCGGCGCAAAATGCGGGCATTCGCATCGCCGACGACGACCGCTGGGGCGATATTTTCAGCCGCGTGCTGGTCGAGCGCATCGAAGGCAATCTCGGCCTCGGGCGCGCGACCATTTTGGACGAATATCCCGCCGAGCAGGCGGCTTTGGCGCGCACGTCGCGGAAAAATTCACGCGTCGCCGAACGCTTCGAGCTTTATGTCTGCGGCGTCGAGCTCGCCAACGGCTTCGCCGAGCTGACCGACGCCGCCGAACAGCGTCGACGGCTCGAACATGAGATGGCGGAGAAAGAACGCATCTACGGCGAGCGCTATCCGCTCGACGAGGATTTTTTGGCCGCGCTGGCGGCGATGCCGGAAGCGTCCGGCATCGCACTCGGCCTCGACCGCCTGGTCATGCTGGCGACGGGGGCGGCGCGGATCCACCAGGTGTTGTGGAATCCAACTACTTACTGACCATCACATTAAGGATGGCCGTGGTGCCGTCCTGCACTTTCTTCAATCCGGTTTGCAGCGCGCTTTTGAGCTTGTCCGGCGCATCGACGCGCTCGCCGTGCAGGCCGAAATGCGCGCCCAGCGCATCGTAATCGAAGCCGTTGAGGCGCGAGCCCAGATGCATGTGGGCGTTCTCGGCGGCGCCGTCGGGATAGTGATGGACGTGGCCCTTCTGCATCGCCATGTAGCCCTTATTGTTAAAGATCACGATCAGAATCGGCAGATCGTGCTGCTTGGAAGCGCCGAGCGCCTGGATCACCGGGTTGTAGAGAAAGCCGCCGTCGCCAACGAGCAGCGCCACCGGGCGTTGGCGCGCCGCGAGTTTTACGCCGAGCGCAGTGCCGAGACCTTGGCCGAGGCCGCCAAAGCCGCGGAAGAAACTTTGCGGCGTGGTGAAGGGCAGATGCTGGCGCAGCGTCGGGCCGTGCAGGATGGTTTCGTCCACATAGATGGTGTCGGCCGGCATCACTTCGGCGAGTGTGGCGATGAGCGCCAGCGGATCGATTGTCTTGCCGCCGCCGTTGGCCTTGGCTTTTTCCGCTTTCAGGCCGGCGACAAAGGTGTCGTGCTGCTTGGTCCAATGCTCGCGGCGCTTCTTCACGGCGTTGGTGTCGATCTTGGATGCACGCACGGATTTCGTCAGTGCCTGCAGCGCGGCGGCGATGTCGCCTTCCAGATAAGCGTCGGCGTGCAGCTGCTGATAGATCATGTGGCCTTTGAACTGGTTCTCGTTGATCGAGACGATCTTGCCCTTGGTCGGCTTGGTATGCGGCGGGTACCAGGGCGCGCGGCCGCCGACCAACAGGACAAGATCGGCGTCCTTGAGATGCTCGTAGGTAGCCACCCCGAGATAGAGCGGGTGATCGGTCGGGAAATTGGCAAAGTTGGCGACGCGACCCCACATCGCCGGGATCGCCAGAAGATCGGAAAGCTCGACCAGCGCTTTGAACGCCGCCGGATCGCGGCCGGACTGTTCGGCGACGATGATCGGATTTTTTGCGGCGAGCAGAAGGCTGGCGACCTTTTCAACTTCGCCGGCATGGGGTTCGACGCGCGGTGCGAACGGCACGTCGCGGTCGTTCTCCGGCGGTGTCCAATCGTGGAGCATGTGCTCAAGCGCGACGTTGAGGTACATCGGGCCCTTGGGCGTGCGCTGCGCCATCTCGCCGGCGCGGATCACCTGCTCATGGAGCGTGAAGGGGCTGGTGACCGGCCGCGCCTGCTTGGTGATGTTCTCGACGAAGCGCTCGATGCCGCCGACGCTCAAGCCGCCATACCATTGCTGCTCGATCGGCAGCGACGGATCCTCGCCCAGCGTATTGGACTCGCCCGACATCACGATCATCGGGACTTCCGACTGCAGCGCGCCGTGCACGCCCATTGAGCCTTGCAGGAGGCCGACGCCGGCATGGACCAGCACGGCCTGCGCCCGACCGGTCATCAGCGTGTAGCCGGTCGCCATATTGACGGCCAGCGTCTCGTGCCAGCAGTCGATATAGGCCGGGCCGGCGTGGTTGCCGGTCTTTTGCCGCACCAGCGCTTCCCAGACCGGCGACCATTCCGATCCCGGCGACGACAAAATGTAATCGATCTTGAGCTTGCGGAACGCTTCCAGGATCGCTTCCCCGCCGTCCATGTAGTTTTTCATTGCTCTATCCTTTGCCTCGGCATTATGCGCCAGCGAAACACGGAATATGCGTCTTCAGCAACAATGCCAGGGGTTGCAGGTCATGCCTTGCTTGCAGGGCACGGCATCAAGCATAAGGGGCCCAACCCTTTGAATCGAGGCCGTCCATGAGCGCAACCGCCCGAAAAACCTTGCGCACGCCGTCCGCTCTGGCCGCGACGCAGCTTGTGCCCCGCGATCGGCTGGCACCGCTGGAGCAGGTGGCGGCGCGCTATGCCGTCGCCATCACGCCGGCGCTCGCCGACCTGATCGATCCGTCCGATCCGCACGATCCGATCGCACGGCAATTCGTGCCCGATGCGCGCGAGCTGCACAGGGAGCCGCAGGAAAGCCACGATCCGATCGGCGACGATGCGCACAGCCCGGTCGAAGGCATCGTGCACCGCTATCCGGACCGCGTGCTGCTCAAGCTGGTGAATGCCTGCGCCGTCTATTGCCGGTTCTGCTTTCGCCGCGAAATGGTCGGGCCGGGCCGGGGTGGGCTTGCGCCGGCGGCGCTCGACAGGGCGCTCGCCTATGTCAGTAGCAACCCCGAAATCTGGGAAGTCATTCTAACCGGGGGCGATCCGCTGGTGCTCTCGGCGCGCCGGCTGAAAGACGTGGTGACGCGGCTTGCCGCGATCGCCCATGTCAAAGTGATCCGCGTGCACACCCGCGTGCCGGTCGCGGCGCCGGAGCGGGTGACGGCAGCGTTAGCGCGCGCATTACGCACCGACAAGGCGACCTTCGTCGTGCTCCATGCCAATCATCCGCGCGAGCTCACGGTGCAGGTCCGGGCCGCCTGCGCACGCCTGATCGATGCCGGCATTCCCATGCTGTCTCAATCGGTGCTGCTGCGCGGCGTCAACGACGATGCGCAGACGCTGGAAGCGTTGCTGCGCGCGCTGGTCGAATGCCGGATCAAACCCTATTACCTGCATCACGCCGATCTCGCGCCCGGCACGGCGCATCTGCGCACCACGATCGCGCAAGGCCAGGCTTTGCTGCGCGCGCTGCACGGCCGCACGTCGGGGCTGTGCCAGCCGAGCTACGTGCTCGACATTCCGGGCGGCTACGGCAAGTCGCCGATCGGGCCGAATTATCTCAGCGCGGACGGCGCCGTGATCGAGGATTTTTGCGGCCGGCGCCACGCCTATGCGGCAGCCGCTTCGGCCGCGGAGAAAAATACCGCGGTCTCGAATTCGTAGCCGCAGGCCTCGCACGACCAGCTGTGGCGCACACAGCGCTCATCGAGATGTTCGGACCAGTCGGGAGCAAGCAGCCAAGCCTGGCATTGCGGGCAGGTGTTCTTGTCGTAAGTGACCAGCCGTGCACGCACCTCTGGCTCTGTCTGCAGAGTCATGATTCTTCCTCCCTAAATCACCCCCCGTCTAAGCCAATGCGTAAGTGCACTCTGTGGCAGCCCCATGACCATTCCATGCCGATGCTCGGACAGCGCAAAAAAATTCGCCGGGATCTAACGGTGCGCCAAAACCGCGGTTTCGCTGTTGCGGAACTTTCGCCGTTTGCATTGCATTAACGGCATCGACGGGAACAAGGCGGGAGCAGCGAACGCGGGAGCAATTTTACGCAAATCAAGCGAATGCAACGGGCGGTGCAGATCATGTTTGTCTCAGGCGTGTCCGTCGCGGCGCTTGGTGCGGGGGCGGCCATCGGCCCTGCCTATGGCGCGAGTGCTCGCCCTGCGACGGTAGGCGGAAGTGCTATCGCCGGCGACGCTGCGCTAGCACTTTCATTCATCGCCGCAGCGCTTCGGCGGGAACGTCGAGCGGCGTCACGAAGGCTTTCCGGCTGCTTTTTTGCAAGATCGCGGTGACGAGAAAAATAGGCACATTGAGCTGGGTTTGGATCGGGTTGAGCGAGCGGGCGTATTTCGCATTGCTCGCCACCACGTCATTGCTGATCGGCGCGTCGCCGGCGTGCGATACCGTGAGGTCGATCACTTCGTAACTGTTGTCGCGGCACAACAGCCAGAAGAATTGCGCGTTATAGCTGACGACGCCGTGGGTCAGCATGCCGCCCGCCGGCACTTCGTGCATCATCACGCCGCCGACCTTGGCGAGATCGTGCATCACGCGGAAGGCGTTGTCCTGATTGACGACGTGCTCGGTGGTACCGGCATTGACGACCAGATCGAACGACGATCGCAGCCGGTACGGCACATGATCGCGATTGAGATCGAGCGAGGTCACGCCGCGGTGGCCGCCATATTCCACCGCGTCGTAGGAAAGACCCAAGGATACCCAGAACGGCTGCGAGGCCGGCGCCGACTCCGCTTGGCGTTCCACGCCGTCGACCGTCACGGCCTCCTGCGGCGCGCCAAGGTCGACCGGCTTGCGGCCGAACAGGCCGTAAAGCTCGGCCAATGCCGCGTCGGCGCGCAGAAACGAATTGGACAATTGCTGCGCGCCGATCTCGACCACGCGCGCATGGTCGGGCAGGCGGCCGGAGCGCCGCAACTTGATCAGGTGCAAGATCGTTTCATAGGCAAGGCCCACGGCACCGTCCTCTGGAGAAATTTTCTGACCGTGGGCCAACGCGAAGTCAAGGCAGGCCACGCCACGATACCCGGGGCGTCCGCGCGGGCCTGAGCGCTCGATATCTGGGCTCGAGTGAACGAGCGACGGCTTTGGCAACCGTGACCGGGCGGGGGCGGCTTGCGCAGGCGCTCCGGATTGATCCTTGCGAGTTGATTCGCAGTCCACGCCGTCGGTAAGCCCGGTGGGCGTGACCTTGCCTTGCGAGACTGACGATTGCCATCGCTTCCGATAAGCGCCTTTCTCGGAAGGAATGCGATCGAGCGCGCCCATTGTGATGTCTCCCTCCGCTGGCTACGCTCAAGGCATCGATTGCCCTTGAGCACAGATCCAGCCGGAGGCAGGGCATGGCAACCAATCTCAAGATAACCGTCAACGGCAAGGCATGGCCGGTCGCGTCGAGCCCGGACACGCCCTTGCTCTACGTCCTGACGAACGAAATGCACTTGCACGGTCCGCGCTTCGGCTGCGGTCTGGCCCAGTGCGGATCCTGCTCGGTCCTTGCCGACGACAAGGAAATCCGCTCCTGCATCACGCCGGTCGCGACGGTGGCGGATCGCGCCATCACGACGCTCGAGGGCCTGCCGGCCTGGTACGCACGCAAGAACGGCCTCAAGGACGCTCCGGCGCTGCATCCGCTGCAGCAGGCGTTCATCGACGAGCAGGCGCTCCACTGCGGCTACTGCTACAACGGCATGACCATCAAGGGCGCCGAGCTCCTGGCCAACAATCCGAAGCCGAGCGAAGCCGAAATCCGCCGCACGATGAACGGTCACCTCTGCCGCTGCGGGACCTACCCGCGGATCATGAAGGCGATCCAGGTCGCGTCGCGGACCGTTTCGGGGGACGCGCCATGAACGCGCCCGAAAGGAACCTGCCGCTGTCCCGCCGGGGCCTTCTGAAGGCCGGCGGTGCGCTGATCGTCGGCTTCAGTCTCGCCGGTGGACCTGCGACGGCCGCACCTGCCGGTCCCGCGCGCGGCGAGGCCGCCGGTCCGCCGGATCCGAATTCCATCGATACGTGGATCGCAATCCACGCCGACAACACCGCGACGCTGTACTTCGGCAAGTGCGAGCTGGGGCAGGGCAACACAACGGGATTGCTGCAGATCGCCGGCGAAGAGCTCGACCTGGACATGAGCCAGCTTTCAAGCGTGCGGCTCGATACCAACGTGACGCCGGAGCAGGGCGCCACCAGTTCGAGCTCCTCGATCGAGCGCGGCGGGCCGCAGGTGCGAGCCGCGGCGGCCGAGGCGCGTCTGGCGCTCCTGCAGAAAGCTTCGCCACGCCTCGGCGTCCAGATCGGCAGCCTGATCGTCGCGCGCGGGGTGGTGTCGATCGACGGCGAACCAAACCGGTCGGTCAGCTATGGCCAACTGGTCGGCGACAAACTGTTCGATATCAAGTTCACCGGTACGGCACCGCGCAAGCCTCCGGGCGAATACAAGCTGGTCGGCACGCGGGTGCCGCGGGTCGACATTCCGGACAAAGTGACAGGCATCTACACGCATATGCAACACGTGCGTGTCGCCAACATGCTCCACGGCCGGGTTGTGCGCCCGCGCGGTCAGCGTGCCTACGGCACTCGCGCTGCGCCGCTCGCCGTCGACGAAGCCTCGATCAAGGATATCGCGGGAGCACGGATCGTGCGCCGCGGCGACTTTCTCGGTGTGGTGGCCGAAAACGAGTGGGACGCGGTGCGCGCCGCGCAGCAGCTCGACGTCCGATGGCAGGAGACGGCCTCGCTGCCGGACATGGTGAAACTTCCGGAGATCCTGCGCGCCAGGAAGTCCACCGATACTGTTGTGGTGGACATCGGGGATCCAGAGACCGCCCTCGGCAAAGCCACCTATGTGTCATCGGCGACCTACTTTTCCCCGTACCAGGCCCACGCGCCGTTCGGTCCGAACTGTGCGATCGCGGATGTCGGGCCCGACCGGGCGCTTGTGCTGTGCTCGACGCAGGATATCTACGCGTCCCGCAAGATGCTCGCGACCCTGCTTGGAATGCCTGCCGATCGCGTGCGTGTGCAGTACTACGAAGGCTCGGGCACCTACGGCCACAGCTGCTACGAGGACGCGCCTCAGGCCGCCGCAGTCATGTCACAGGCTGTAGGACGGCCGGTGCGCGTGCAGTTCATGCGCTGGGACGAGCTCGGCTGGGACAATTACGGCCCGGCGCAGGTGGCGCAGGTGCGCGCCGGTATCGATGCCGACGGCAGGATCATTGCCTACACCTATGACGGTTGGCAGCACGGCTGGCACGTGAACGAAACCTCAACCGAGCTTGCAATGCAGACCGCGCCGGCCGAACGAACAGCCGGGTCCTTCTCGATCATCGTCAATCGTATCAGCACCGGGTCGATGTATCGCGTGCCGAACCGCCGCGTGGTCAGCCATGCCATTCCGATGGTCGGGCTGCTGAAGGGCTCACCGTTGCGGTCGCCGCTCGACATGGCGCTGTCATTCGCATCGGAACAGACGATCGACGATTTGGCCCATGCGGCGAAAACGGATCCGCTAGAGTTCCGGCGCAAAAACATGGGGGACTCGCGCTGGCTCGGCGTGCTCGAGGCTGCAGCGCAGGCTGCCGGCTGGACGCCGCGGGTAGCAGCCTCGCAGTTGTCCAATGCCGACGTCGTGACTGGCAGAGGTATTGCCGTCGGGACGCACCACGTGTCCTACGGCGCTGCTGTGGCCGATATCGAAGTGGACAGGCGCACCGGCAATATCGTCGCCAAGCAGCTGTATGGTGCACTCGACTGCGGCTTGGCCGTAAATCCGGCCCTGGTCGAGAACCAGATCGTCGGCATGATGGTTCAAGCAACGAGCCGGATGCTGAAGGAGGAAGTGACCTTCGACAGCACAGGAGTCACCAGCGTCGACTGGGTGAGCTACCCGGTGCTGCGCTTTGCGGAGCACCCGAACTGCACGCCGGTGGTCGTTCAAAGGATCAACGAGCCTTCGACCGGTGCCGGCGAGGAAGTGATGGGCGCGGCGGGGGCGGCGATTGCCAATGCGTTCTTCGATGCAACGGGTGTTCGGCTTACGCGATACCCATTGACACCGGAGCGCGTGCGCGACGTACTTGCAATGAAGAAGGCCTGACGTGGCCGGTGTTGCGGCACAACAATGGACGCTTCGTGCCACAAGCGGACATGCCGCCATTGCTCCATGTTGATCTGCTGCGGTGGAAACTTTCGCCGATCACAAGCCAAAACTGAGAGCGGGCGACCGCTTCTGGTCAATTAGTGCCTGCACGAACAGCATATCGCGCTGCTTCGTCGCCCAGATGATCGCGCAGCAAAACACCAAGCCCGCCGAGGGGCCGCATGCCCATCATCTTGAGGGCATGCCATAAACTGACTTGGTTCGTCGTCAGCACTGGTTTTCCCAAATCATGCTCCAACTGATCGATGATGCTGAACGTACTCCAGTTGCCACACGCCAACATGACCGCGTCTGCTCCCGGCCTGTTCACGTGGCGCCCGACATCGTAGGCGGTTTGCGCATCGAGGAGTCCGATATCGAGATTGCGGGTCAACCCCAGCGCCTCTTGAGCGAGGACTTTGACTCCGTTTGCTTCGATGAAGGCTGCAACGGTCTGGTTAACCGCAGCGCTCCAAGGCGCGCCGAGCACGATTTGTTTGACGGAAAGCACACGGAACGCTTCGAGCAGGGCGGTTGAGGCCGTGGTGGCTGGCTTGCCGCTCGCCGCGCTTATTCGCTTGATGAGTTCCTGGTCGTATCCAATGCCGTTGCGCGACGAAGGGGCGGTCGCTGGAAAAATGATCACGTCAACGTCGACATCAGCCAGCTTTTGACTCTCGGTCTCGATTTCCTGGACAATCCGCAGCGTCGACTCTGCATCCACGTTGCTCAACCGCATTCGCGCTACGTGCAGCGTGATGTTTTCCGGCAGTGCTCTGCCGATATCCCGCTCCTGTACTGAGCTTGAGGATGGAACCAGCAAACCTATCCGCCGATAGTCCTTTCGCGACGCCATTGGAACCCCCCATGAGCAATGGATGCTACTAAGCGCTCGGATGGGCCGAACGGGACTCCATTTTTTTAATTGGTCCCGCTCTTGATCTCGACCCGGCCGACCATGTTGACGAGGCTGTTGGCCATGATCGGGTTGCCGTCATGGTCCACTGTCATGTTCCGCACGATGTCGCCGCCGCCCGGAATGGCCCAGCTCTGGAACGTCCGGGTGTTCGGATCGAAGCGCACAACGGCGTTGGGCTGGGCGCCCGATTCGACATACCAGAGCGCGCCCTTGGTGGCGACGATCCCGTACGGCTTCGATTTCGGGCCGCTCGGCGAGGCGAATTCTTCGACCTTGTGACTTGCCGGATCGAAGTGGCCGAGATAGCCGCGAGCGAAATCGGTGTACCAGACCTGATCGTCTGGCGTTATCGCAATGCGGCGCGGCCGTGCAGCGGGATCGGGAAGTTCGAATTCCTCGATATGCATGTTGCGGTCGATGGTGGCGATCTTGGGCGCGCCGAATTCAACGAAATAGATCTGGTTCTTGGAATTGACCGCGATGCCGTACGGGCGCGCATTCGCGGTCGGCGGCTGGGCGAGCTTAATGTCTCCGGTCGCCGGATCGAGCCGGCCGACAAAATTGCCAACCTGCACGGTGAACCAGATGATGCCGTCATGATCGATGACGATAGTATGCGGATCGCGGGCGCGCGCATCGGGTAGGCTATACTCTTTCACGTCGCCGCTGCGCGGGTTGAGCCTGCCGATAAAGCCCCGGAAATTACCGGTGAACCAGACATTGCCGTCCTTGTCCTCGACGAGACCGTGCGGCGCCGATTGCGCATTGACAGGGTATTCCCGCATCTGGCCGCTCTGCGGGTCGAGGCGGCCGAGCTTGTTGGCGAGCTGGCCGGTCCACCAGATCGCGCCGTCATGGGCCACCATCGGATCGTGCGGCCGCGAACCGGGCGTCGGTAGCGGCCATTGCATGATGAAGACCTGCGCCGGCCCGGGTAAAAGCCTTGCCTCCGGGCGGGGCCGTTCCGGAAACGATCGGATCAGATAGGCGCGAACCGTGTCCCATTCTTCGGCCGGCACAGGGGCACCGAAATTGCGCATCATCGCGGTGACCGAAAGCCAGCCTTCAGGCGTATAGCCGGCGGTCAGCCGCACAAGGTCGTGGCAGGCGCCGCAAACTCCGACCACGGTCTGTTTGCCCGGGCCATTCGGAAAATTAGCCTCGACCGGCGGGCCGCCGCTCTGCTGCTGTGCCAAAGCTCCGGTGGCTGAGCCGAGGAGGGCGGCCGCGCCAGCCAGCGTGGTCAAACGTCTCATGGATGAAGCTCCCGCTAAAGCTAACTGAAGACTGGGGTCCAATCGTTGCCGCACAATACAAGTTCCGCGATCGGCATGCTGTGCGGTCACAGACCGATTGCTGTCACGCGACCGCACGAGCCAACAATCTTTGCCAGAATGGTACGGTAATAGCCAGAACCAGCGCCAACATGAGCAGCGTATGCTCCGACAAAAAGTTTGAGCTGGCCGTATTGTTGTGCCCATATAGTCGTGGTGTGCTGACCTGATGGCGAGTATTACTCACATGACGCGTCCCGCCGGCGCGCTGCCGAATGAGGTCCTTCGTGTAAGGGACATCGAACTGCGATTCATCGGCGGTCGCCACAGACCGCCGCCGAGCACCGACGATATTATTTACGTTCACAAGGATGCGGCATTCGTCGCCTCGATGAACGAGGGTTTGCTTTCCTGATCGCGTTGCAACGCGGCTATGTCAGGAATGTTCGCTTTCGCTTATGGGCGCCGCCGGGCAAGATCGAGAATATTGTGAAATTGCCCGAACCGCAGCCGCGGATTATCGCGCAGCCTCATGCCGGCGCGCGCGATTCTATAAGCGCGCTCCGGCTGATTGCACACGATGTCCAGACATTCTTCGAGGCTGTCGTCATCGTAGCGGAACAGCAGCGCATTCTTGCCGTGCTTGAAAATGCTCTTGGCGGCGAGGTTGTCCTCCAGGATGGCGACACAGCCGCCGTTGAGGGCATTCATCGTTCGATCGTGGATCGCGTCGTTGACCGGGCTGACGCTCAGCACGCTGCGGCACATCGGAATCCGCGCCAGCGTGAACTGCATACCCACGTCCGTCTCCAGCGATGCGATGGAGCCGTTGAAATAGGAAATTGCGCTGCGATCGGATTGAATCAGGATTGGAAACTTTCGCGCAATCGAAAATATCTTCAGTCGGCGGATCGTCTGTACTGATTGCTCGACGACCTGGCAAATCGAGTTGAACGTCTGGGCGGAGACGCTCTTATGGTGTTCCGTCAGTGCGGCGGTAATGTGCGAATGCAGCGGTCCAATCATATCGAATCGCGCCCTCGCGATCGCCGCACGCGCGACATCGGCCAACGGCGCTTCGAGCGCGCTCATCGACTCGTCGTTTTGCGCCATGCTGCGGACGCGATGCAAGCTGAGCGGAACCATGCAAGCAATTCGACGCTGCAAGAATGCTTCCTGGGTCAGCCGCCCGACACGGGACCGCCGATTGGGTCCGACGCCGCCCATCGTGGCGGTCAGCGCTCCCGGCAGGCAATAGGTCTCAAAATACTGCCGCTCGTATTCCGAATTGAGCAAAAAGCGGCTATTGGCGGCGGTCGAGCCATAAAATTCGTGCCATCGGCTGGACGGATGATCCAAGATCCACTGCAGAACAACAGTTTTGCTTTTTTCGGCGGCGGCGAGGAAACTGCCCGATAACAACCATGAATGATCCAGATCGGAATTGAAGCCCAAGACGGCGGTTGCGCGATCGTCAAGGCATAATTGCAATTCGGGTCGAAACCCGTCGGCGCGGAGCGGAATAGTTCGGCACAGAACGCCTTGGCTTTCCAAATACTGGACGACGTTTTCAGCGTAGGTCCGGTCGTGTTCGTAATCGACCAGATAGACGTAAACTTTCGCCGGCTCCGGCTCATTGCGCGTAAATGGTCGAAGCCAGTTCAGCATGGGGCGTTTATCGCTCCTTCAGGAACGGTGCTGTATACCACGCGGCGCCATCGAAGCGTAAGTCGCGAGTGCTACTATCAATCGCCGCAAAGCTCAGGCGTGGCCGAGAATTGCAGTTTAGGTTGCGCGTAAACAGCTTGCTAGCTCGCCTTTTGCGACACGAAATCGCTTCGTTCGCAAATAGGTACTACTTCCGCCGATGGAATGGTCCGGCCGTGCTCCTGCCCGGCCAGCGATTGAAGCGGTCCCGGTATGATGCCGCCTGCGTGTTTGCGGACGACCGAAGGGGAGCCATTTCTTATTTTTTCGCGGCAGATGTTTCCGCTCGCAGATGCTCCGTCGCGACACGATCAATACGCGGTACGGTGCGCTCGACAACCACGGAATACTCTCTTTCGGCTGCGGCTGGCGTGACCTTGCCATCCATGAGGTCGCGATCGAGCGCATCGAAGCTGCGCTCTTTCGGATCGCGATAGCCCCCAGCGCCTGGAAGAGTGAGCCGTATGAGATCATTGGCTTGTAGCGTGTCCAAGCCTTTGGAGCGCAGTACTCTTGCGTGGTTTGTTTCGGGATTGAGGTCGAACCTGCCCGTCGTGCCGGCATGTCCGCCGAACAGACCTTGGGGAGCAATGGTGTGGCGGTCGGCGTAGCGCGCGAAACTAACCGGGCCGGTCAGGACTCGAATATCGCGCCGCAACGCCAGACTGCCGCGAAATTTTCCCGCACCCCCGCTATCGGGTACAAGTTCATAGCGCTCGATGCGGATGGGGAAACGCTGCTCGACTGCTTCCACCGGCGTGTTCATAAAGCGCGGCAAGTGGCCGTCTTGGCCGTCGCTGCCGTCGGAATTTGGCCGGCCTCCGTTACCGCCGCCTTGAATATCGGTGAATACGAAGCGCTCCTTGGTCTTCGGATCGTAACCGCCGAATGCGCAGGTCGTGATTTGCGCATGTCCGCCCGCCGGCACGCGATCGGGAACCGCCGGCGCTAAAGCGCGCAACATCGCTTCGACGATCTTCTGGGAGCAATTGGTGCGCGCCGCGACGGCGCCCGGTGGCAAAGGGTCGACGATGGTGCCGGGCTTGGTCAATACCTCGATCGGCCGATAGCAGCCGGAATTGGGCGGCATGTGCGGATCGACAACGGCAATCATCACATAATACGCCGCGGCATAAGTGTTGGCGATGGTCGAGTTGGTATTACCTTCGGCTTGCGGGTCG
Organism: Xanthobacteraceae bacterium; assembly: GCA_050010715.1. Lineage (GTDB taxonomy): Bacteria > Pseudomonadota > Alphaproteobacteria > Rhizobiales > Xanthobacteraceae > BOG-931. The sequence continues at coordinate 25,877 of JBEKKM010000028.1, forward strand.
CTCTCCGTAAGATCCACGACGGCGCGGTCGCTTTCAATCGTCAATTTCACCGCGATCCGGATCGGCCGGTCGCTGATGCCGTCATCGTCGATGAAGTCTTCGCCGAAATAGACTCCAGGCGGAATGCTTTGCAGGCCCTGGCGCATGCGCCGTTCCGAGTAGTCGAGGAGATCGACGCATGCTGTCTGGACGGTGTCTCTACCGTACTTCCTGAACAGGCGGTCGAGGCGATCGACGCCGACCATGAGCGATGAAATCTGGGCTCGGATATCGCCGAGCGTCTTGTCGGGAACGCGGATCTGGTTGGCGATGATGCCGAAGATTTCGCGGTCTTCGACACCGCGCTTGACGAGCTTGACCATCGGCAACCGCAGACCTTCGAGATAGATTTCGCGAATCCCGCCCGCAACTCCGCCCGCAGCGACGCCGCCTAGATCAGTGTGATGGGTGATGTTGCCGACGAATCCCACGAGCTTGCCATCGTGAAACGCCGGCGCGATGGCGTAGAGATCCATGATGTGCTGGCAGCCGCGGTATGGATCGTTGGTGACAATGACATCGCCGGGTTCCAGGTTTTCCGGCCGGTAGGTTTTCACCAATTCACGCATGGTGATTTCAAAGCCGGCGAGCAGGCTCGGCGTGTGATGCGCCTGTGCCACTGTTTGGCCCTTGGCGTCGGTAACGACGCAGGAGATGTCCTTGATCTCCGTAATGATCGTGGAGCGTCCGGTGCGCACCAGCGTGTAGCCCATCTCGTCGGCGATCTGCTCCAAGGCATAGCGGATGACCTGCATGGTGATGAGATCGGTCACGATGCCCCTCGCAGCCTGATGAACAACCCCAGATCTGGGGCGACGGTGGCGGTTCTGTCCATGGGTATCAGCGTAACCGACGTCGGCTCTTCCACAATGGCCGGTCCGTGGATCACCATGCCGGGGCGGAGACGGCCGCGATCGAATACGTTTGCCTCACGAAATCCAATCTTATCAAGATAGACTGGCCGCCGCGCGATGCGTGCCGGCCCGGGATCGTCGGTCTCAGGTTCAAATTGCGCAAGACGGATGGCTTTGCGCACTCCAATGGCTGCAAGTCGAAGATTGACCAGCTCGATCGCCTCGCCTTCATAAAAGAAAGCATAGCGTTCACGATAAAGACGGCCGAATGCTGCGACTAAGAGATCGACCCCTTGCTTCGACACCGGTCCGGCCTGAGGAAGTTCCACGTTGAGCTCATAGGTCTGGCCAACGACCTTTAAATCCATGCTGCGGACCAGGCGGACGGCATCGGCGGGGAATCCTTCGCTCGCCAGCACATCCCGCGCCGTCTTTTCCATGCCGTGGAACAGGCGCTCGATCGAATCCGGATTGGCGACGGTGCTGATCACGCCACCGAGCGCGGCGACGTAGTCGTGACGCACATCCGCCGCCAGGAGACCTAGCGCCGAGAACACACCCGGCAACGGCGGTACAATGACTTCGGCCATGTCGAGTGACTCCGCGAGATCGACGGCATGCACGCCGCCGGCGCCGCCGAACGACAGCAGGGCAAATTCGCGCACGTCGATGCCGCGCTGCACCGTCACCGTGGCGATGCCTTTCACCATATTGGCATTGACGACCTTGATGATGCCGAGGGCGGCTTCTTCCACCGACAGACCAAGCTGGTGGCCAATATCGGCGACCGCGGTCCGAGCTGCTCCAACGTCGAGTGGCGTCTGGCCGCCATGAAACAGTTTCGGATCGAGGCGGCCGAGAACGAGATTGGCGTCGGTGACCGTTGCCGCGGTCCCGCCGCGGCCATAGCAGGCCGGACCCGGCTCCGCGCCCGCCGACATCGGGCCAACATTCAGGGCGCCGCCGGCGTCGATCCAGGCGATCGAGCCGCCACCAGCGCCGATTATGTGCAAATCGATGATCGGCAGCTTGACCGGCAGCCCCTGGAAGTTGCCCTCGGTTGTCACTTGCGAAACGCCGTTCTCGACCAACCCGATATCGAAGCTGGTGCCGCCCATATCGACGGAGACGATGCGGTCACGGCCGTGCTCGCGTCCATACCAGGCTGCGGCGACAACGCCACCGGCTGGACCGGAATTGACCGTCGCCACCGCCCGATTGCGCGCAATTTCAACCGTGGTAGCGCCGCCATTCGCCTGGATGATGAAGAGTCTTGCCTTGTCCAAGACGTCGTCGATGCGCGTCTTCAGGCGATCGAGATAGGACGTCATGACTGGAGCCAGATAGCTGTTCATGACGGTCGTGGAAGCGCGTTCGTATTCGCGGTACTCGGGACTGACCAGGTGCGACTCGCTCAAGTGAATTCCCGGCAGCAGGCGTTCGACAATCGCGGCGGCGCGACGTTCGTGCGCCGGATTGAGGAACGAGAATAGAAAGCAAATCGCCACTGCTTCGACGCCATGCTGGGCGAAGACATCGCAAGCCTGTTCGACCGATGCGTCGTCGAGCGGAACGATCACCTCGCCGTGCGGCCCGATGCGCTCGCGCGCCTCGAGGCAAAGACCGCGCCGCACCAAAGGCGCCGGACGATCGACAGACATGTCGTAGAGCCCCTCGGCGGGCCGCATCACCCGGCCGATCTCGAGCACGTCGCGAAAGCCCGCGGTGACCAAGAGGCCGGTCTTTGCGCCAGTGCGTTCGATCAGGGCGTTGGTGCCTGTCGTCGATCCGTGCACGACTTCGCCAATGCGCGCCGGATCGATTCCGGCTTCGGCGATGACGGCGCGTATCGCGTCGATTACGCCCGAGGCGCGGTCCTTTGGCGTAGTGAAGGCTTTGGCGGAATGAAGTTTGCCGGTTTCGCCGTCGATCAAAATGGCGTCGGTAAATGTGCCGCCGACGTCAATACCAATGCGGGCCGATTTGATTGTCATTGGTGTTGATCGCAGCCGACACTAATTAGCGTTTGACGGAAGGAAATCCATCGTTGCGTCGCCGCAGTGTCTCACTGTTTCGCCAGCGCCGCCAGCGCGAGCTGCGCAAGCGCTTGCCCGCGCGGTGCATCGTTCAGCAACGCATTCTCCAGTACGGAGCAGGCTTGCGGCGGAAGGCGTGCGGTGTTGGCGCGAAACTTGGCGACGATCTGCTCCTCTGGAGGTGCCGATAGTGTAACGGCGCGAGAGATATGCCTGCCGCCGCGTAGGCCGACATTCATCTGTCCATTGAATCCGGAGCCGAGTCGATCATCGCCCAGGCATTCGATGCGAGCCGCGAGTGCAACGATATCCGCGCGACCTATCGTCTCCGGACTCAGCGTCGTCAAATCGACGCGGCCGTCGCATAGCGCTGCCGCGACCATGAAGGGCAGGCTGGCAATAGCCTCAAGATCGTTGCGCGGCGCAATCTTGGTCGGACGCGGAATTGCGACGATTGGGAGGGCCCATGGCGCCAGCACGCAAGTCATGGATTGAACGCCATCCGCTCGAAGCTGTTCCTCCGTGCGCAGAGCAAAAACTGCCTCGATATAGGGTTGGATGACGTGGGCGCAGGGAAAACTCTTGGCTGCCGCGGTTGCGCCAAGCCAGGTCTCTCCCAGGCCGTCTGCCAACACATCCAGGTTTGCCGCCGCCGTGCCGAGGAACGCGCCATAAAGCCCGTACTGATGGTCGAGCGAAAAATGCGGTCCGCGAAAGCCACGGCTCGCCAATTCCGCGGCGATGATTCCGCCGTGGGCCGACCATCCGGTGTGCAGCCATTTCGACCAGCCGCCGTCAGCGAGGAAGGCGAGTAGACCGCTGCTCATGCTGGTGGCAAGGCCAAGTGCATCGGCTGTTGCTGTAGTATCCAGCGCCAGAATCCGGGCGGCGGCGCTCGCCGCGGCGATCGGTCCGACGATGCTAGTGGCATGGAAACCGCGGGCATGAAAGCCGCGGCCCGCTACGGCGCCGAGCCGCGCGGCGATTTCGTAGCCGACAGTGACTGCGGTCGTGATCGCATCGAATCCTGCATCGGCGCGCTCGGCTGCGGCAAGCGTCGCGGCGATTACGATGCTGCCCGGATGCACTACGGTCTCTGGAAACGAATCGTCGAAATCGCGTGCATGAGCCAAGCTGCCGTGCACCAGCGCGGCCACTGCGGGCGAGGTAACGCAGCCGCTAATCAGGACATGCGCACCGGTCCCACTATTGGCGTCCGCCCAAGCGGCAAGGCTGCGACCCGCCGGGTGTTCGGCTGCGGCCGCGATCAGGCCCAAAGTGTCCAGAAGTCGCAGGCGCGCGCGACGATGTTGCGCGGCCGGAACATCAGGCGCGGCGATTTCGCTCGTCCACTTTGCCAGAGCCTCGAGGGGCGTCATTGCCGGCATGATTCACCACGCGCTCGCAAGTAGCGCGAGGACTTCGGCTTGCAGCATCGGCCGCGGCAGATTGGCTATCATGTAATCGGACATCGTCAAGCGTGCGATTTCCGGCAGCTCGGTTTCGGCAATCCCGACATCGCGCAAGCGGTGCGGTAGCGGCAATCCGCCGACCAGAACCGAAATGAGATCGGCAGCCGCGGCGCCGTCCTGATCCGGGTTGTGGCGCCGGCTGGTACCCCCAAGCGCTTCCAGCAAAAGCGACTGATCGGATCCGACAGCAGGAAGCAGCTGCCGCATGGCAGGCGCGAGCAGGATGGCGTGGGAAGTCCCGTGCTGCAGGGCGTAACGGCCGCCGACGATATGACCGACCGCATGGACCACGGAAACCATGGCGTTGATCGCTGCGATGCCTGACATGGCAGCGGCCATCTGGCAGGCGGCACGCGCCTCGATATCGTGGGGCGCTTGCACGGACCGGGGCAGGGCGTCCCGCAGCAGGCGCAGGGCGTGCAGGGCGAGCCCGGTGGAGATGCCGTGCCGCCGTCCCGAATAAATCGCCTCGACCGCGCGCGCCATCGCGGTCATTCCTGTTGCGGCGGTCAACGGTGCCGGCGTATGCACCGCCATTTCGGGGTCGAGCACTGTAACCGCGGGTGTCAGGTCGTCGTCCCAGAATAGAAGCTTCTGCCTTGTTGCCGGGTCGCGGCAGCTCGCCGTCGGCATCACGTCCGATGCGGACCCTGCAGTCGTCGGCACCGCAATGTGCGGCACTGTGCGAGCGGGAAGGGGATGCCGCTCCACCTCGCCGCCCGGTGCATAGCGAATTGCATAGCGCGCCAGGTCGCCGCTAGTCGCCAGCATGATCGCGATTGCCTTGCCGGCGTCGATCGTCGAGCCGCCACCGATCGACACCAAAACATCGGCACCGCTGTCGCGGAAGCGTTCCACGCCGCGGTTGACCATTTCGATCGGCGTATGAGGCGCAGCCTCGGCAAAAACGGCGGCAAGCTTGCTGCCAAGGCCGGCCTTGACCTTCGACAACATGTCGGTGCGCACTACCGTCGAGCCGCAAATGACCAGCGCGCGACTTCCGCCGACGCGACCGACAATTTCGGACAATTTTGCAACCGCGCCGGTGCCGCAGACGATGCGTCCGGGCCAGTCGCCGAAATCGACGAAATTCAAGCTGGGTCCCTCACTTCAAGGCCGACGATCCAGCGTCGCGCTTATTAAGCAGGCATTCATAGCGTAACTGCACACGATCGTCACAACATTCGATATTTGAAATCGCAGACCTCGTCCCCTCTTCCGGCATAATCCATTGTGCGGTCGCTACACGAGCTGATTGTAGCGGATGTTGTGGTCGGTCGAACGTGGATGTGTTATTGCTGCGTGAAAGCATGCAGTTTCGGCTATTGGAGAAAGCCACATGAGCGTGATGTCAAAAAAACTGGCGGTCGCTCTCGCTCTGTCACTAGCGTTACTCCCGGCCGTCGCTGCGCAAGCTGCCGACAGTGTGCGTGTTGGGCTTGCCGCCGTTTATCCGGCTTATTCGATTCCGAACGCCGCGAAAGATCTCGGCTTCTACAAAGAGAAAGACCTCGACGTCGACATCACGCAATTCCGCGGCGGACCGGCGACCCAGGAGGCATTGGCCTCGGGAGCGATTGACATCAGCACCATCGCACCTGGGGCGGCCGCGCTCGCCATCGCCAAGGGCGTGCAGGAAAAGATCGTCGCGCTGTCGGTCCCGCCGACTCCGCAAGGCTGGTACATTTTGGTGCCAGCGTCGTCGCCGATCAAAAGCATGGCCGAGCTCAACGGCAAAACGGTCGGCGTCACGCAAAAAGGCTCGCTGACGGATTTTTGGGTGCAGCGCGCCGCCACCAAAGCCGGCGTAACCGTGCAGACCATCCCGCTTGGCGCGGCAGCAGTGATGCCGGCGCTGAAAGCCAATCAGGTCGATGCCGCGATCCTCTGGCCGGTGTTCAGCTATAAAGGGCTTGCTGACGGGGACTTCCGGTCCATCGACGATCTCGGCGCGACGATGGAAGCATCCGTGTCTGAAGGCTGGGCGGCAACCAACGAAATCATAGAGAAGCGGCCGGAGGTCCTACACCGCTGGCTCGAGGCCAATGCCAAGACCATCGTCTATATGAAGGCGCACGAGGATTGGACAATCGCCTTCTTGAAGAATTATTTCGATGAAAAGGACGACCGCGTCATCAAGCTGGTCTTCGACAACTTCATAAAGAACATCAATCCGGACGGCGTCATGAAGCCGGAATGGATGAAGGCATCGCTGGACTTGGCGGCAAGTGCGAGCATGGGGACGCAATTGACAACCGAGCAGGTCTATTCGACGGCATTCACGCCGATTAAGGCAGAGTGACGATCGGGAGCTGTGCCTCCTCGCGCCGATTTGTTGCTCCGCGTCGCTGCGGCATCATCGTTCTCCGATCTGCAGTTCGCGCCAGTGCGTGAATCGGCGCTCGACTAGGCTCAAGCCCCAATTGGCGGCAAGTGCGCAGGCGAGCGCAAACAGGATGCCAAGATAGACGTGACCGGTCGCATAGATCGATCGATAGTACGAGATCAGATAGCCGATGCCGCCGAATGAGGCGAGCATCTCGGCGACGATTACGCCGATTACCACCAGCCCGGTGCCGATCCGCAGACCGGATATGATCGACGGCATCGCCATTGGCAGCAGGATCCGAAAAACAATTTGGCGGCGCGAGCAGCCGATAGCTTGTCCGAACAGTAAATAGCGGCGATCGAGCCCGCGAATGCCGTTCATGGTGTTGATGGCGATCGGAAAAAAACCGGAGACCGCCGCGTAGACGATCTTCGACATCGTTCCGAGGCCGAACCAAACCATGAATAGCGGATACCAGGTGATCAAAGGGATGGCGAATAGCGATGACAGCAGCGGTCCCGCCGTCGCGCCGAAGAAGGGAGCCATGCCGGCCATAATTCCCGTCCCGATGCCGACGATCAAGGCGAGCGCCAGCGCAGCCGCGATTTCCGCGATGGTGAAGCGAAGCGCAAGAAAATAATCCGGCCACGATTTTACGAAGGCGCCGACGATCTCGCTCGGCGATGCGAGCAGCAATGGTCCGACCAGGCCCAAGCGGCGGACCGCTTCCCATGTCGCCAGAATAACTAGGATGATCAAGAGACGGCGGAGGCTCATAGGCTCGCCATCCCGTTGTCACCGGATTCGTCATCATCCTGGCTGATAAGCTTCCAGATGCGATTACGTGCCGCGCCAAATTCGGCGCTGCCGATGATGTCGTAGGTGCGCGGCCGCGGCAGGCCAGCTTCGATGACGCCGACGATTTGCCCCGGGCGGTGGCTCATTACCAGCACGATATCCGAGAGAAACAGCGCCTCGGTCAGGCTGTGGGTGATGAGGAAGATTGTTTTTTTCGTCTTTGACCAGATGTCGAGAAGCTCGTGACCCATCTTGATGCGCGTCTGTTCGTCGAGCGCTCCGAACGGCTCGTCCATGAGCAAGATCCTTGGATCCGGTGCCAGCGCCCGCGCGATGGCAACGCGCTGCCGCATGCCACCGGACAATTCGTGCGGGTAGCGCGCGCCGAAATCCGTCAACCCGACGAGCGACAGCATGGCTGCTGCCCTCTCGCGCCGTTCTGCGGCGTCCGTGCCCCTGACTTCCAAGGGAAATTCGACGTTTTCCGCGACACGCTTCCACGGCAGGAGGGTGGCATCCTGGAACATCACCGATATCTTGTCGGGCGCCGGTTTGCGCACGGGCAAGCCGTCGACGAACACCTCGCCGGCGGTGCTCGGCATCAGGCCGGCCAGCATCTGCAGCAGTGTCGACTTTCCGCATCCGCTCGGACCCACCAGGGAGACAAAGCTGCCTTCCCGCACGGCGAACGAGATGTCCTGCAGCGCCGTGATCGGCGCCCGGCCGGCGCTGAAGACTTTGCGCAACCCTCGCGTCTCTATGACGACCGGCTTGGTGGAAGTCATGGATCGTCGACCACCTGCCGCCAGCGTCCAATTCGGGCTTCCCAAATACGCATGCTCTCGTTGATGAGTATCGTTGCAGCCGATATCAGCACAGTCGCGGCCATTAGCTTGTCGACGTCATAGGATTCGCCCCAGCGTAGCAGTAGAACGCCGAGACCGGTTCGCGACGCGTACATTTCGGCGAGCAGAATGCCGATGATGGCGAAGATCACGCCAAGCCGAAGCCCGGTCACGACCTGCGGCGCCATTGCCGGCAGGTAGATCGATCGGTAGATCCGGAACTTGCTGGCACCGAAAGAGCGCGCAAGGACGACCTGACCGTGCGGCACTTCACGCACAGCCGCCATCGCGTTCACTGCGACGACGAATATGACGTGTGTAATGCCGAAAATCAGTTTCTCGGTGAAGCCTAAGCCAAAAACCAGCACGAAAACCGGCAGGAAAATCGATTGCGGCACCGCCAAAACGAGATTGAAGATCGGCGAGAGCGATCGCCCGATGCTGATGTTTTCGCCCATGACGAATCCGAGCGCGACCGCGATTGGCGCCCCAATAAGAAAGGACGCGATCACGCGCACGATGGTGTCTGAAGCGTTGGCCAGGAAGGAGCTATTCTGCAACAGAGCCCACAGGGTTGCCGCCACTTCAGAGGGCGGGGGCAAAAGCTTTGGATCAATCGCACCGACGCGGTCGCCAAGCTCCCATGCGCCAATCACCACTGCGAGAAAGGATAGTTGGACAAAAAGAATGCGCGCCTTCATGTCTGGGCTAAGCCATTGAAATCATTGGCGCGCCCTACGGGACTCGAACCCGTGTTACCGCCGTGAAAGGGCGGTGTCCTAGACCGCTAGACGAAGGGCGCAAATGCAGCGCGATGAGTGCGCGACAATGAATGCGCCGGACATATAAAGAGGTTTGCATTAACCGGCAAGCAAGTGATCCCTGTGCCGTCATGGCGGCCGCGGATGACGCGTGTCGTCACCATTTCCCGGTATTGGGCATCGAGGTCCAAGGCTCCTTCGGCGGCAGCGCGTCGCCTTTCTGCAGAAGCTCGATGGAGTGCTTGTCGGGCGAGCGCACGAACGCCATCATGCCGTCGCGCGGCGGCCGGTTGATGGTGACGCCGGCCTTCATCAGCCGGTCGCAGAGCGCATAGATGTCGTCGACCTCATAGGCGAGGTGGCCGAAATAGCGCGCTTCGCCGTAATCCTCGCTGTCCCAGTTATAGGTCAGCTCGACCAGCGGCGCCTGGCGGTTGCCGGGGCCCTTGGCGACCAGATCGCCGTCGGCCGGCGCCGCCAGGAACACTAGGGTGTACTTGTTCTTGTCGTCGACCCGCCGGCGCACCTCGGTCAGCCCGAGCTTGTTGCAGTAGAAATCGAGCGCTGCGTCGAGATTGCGCACGCGCAGCATTGTGTGCAGATACCTCATCGTCGGACCTCCGTCGGTTCGGGTAAGTTCGTCTGGTAGAAGTTCGGGTAAGTAAGTTCGTCTGGTAGAAGAATGTCTATGCGCCAAGGGTCGGAAGGATGATCGCACCCGATCTCGACACCGCCAAGTCCCAGCTGCAGGACTTGATCCACAAGGCTGGGATCATTGTCCCATTCACCGGGGCCGGCATTTCGACCGAATGCGGCATCCCCGATTTCCGCTCGCCGGGCGGCCTGTGGACCAAGAACAAGCCGATCCCGTTCGACGAGTTCCTGGCGAGCCAGGAAGCGCGCAACGAATCCTGGCGGCGGCGCTTCGCCATGGCCGATCAGTTCGGCGACGCCCGGCCGGGGCGGGGACACCGGGCGCTGGCGAGCCTCTACCGCGCCGGCAAAGTTCCCGCGGTCATCACCCAAAATATCGACAACCTGCATCAGGCGTCAGGGTTTTCCCCGCAACACGTGGTCGAGCTGCACGGCAATACGACTTACGCTTCATGCCTCGACTGCAACGCGCGCTATGAACTCTCCTGGGTGTGGCAACGAATGGATGCGGCGAACGGCTGTGCGCCGGACTGCGGCTGCGGCGGCTACATAAAGACCGCGACCGTTTCGTTCGGTCAGGCCATGCCCGATGCCGCAATGCAGCGCGCCCAAGATCTTGCGCTTCATTGCGATTTGTTTCTGGCGATCGGCTCGTCGCTCATGGTCTGGCCGGCGGCCGGCTTTCCCTTGATGGCCAAGCGCAACGGCGCACAGCTTGTCATCATCAATCGTGAGGCGACCGAGTTCGACGATATTGCCGACCTTGTCGTGCGTCAGGACATCGGCACGGTGCTCGAATCCTTCATCGTCCATTGAATCCAGTTTTACACAGGTAATCACGCTTTTAAGCCACTGTTGCATTTTTGTCCTTTTCCCCTTGATGGCGAGTGTTATCTTCGATTCAAGAGATTCGTGGTGCGCCCGCGCGGGGCGCCAGCACAAAAAGCGGCGGCCAACGGCGTCATGGCGTCGGACGGAATCGAAAAATCAGCCAAACCGGGACTCGGACCCGATGTCGATCTCAATGATGAGTCGGCAGCGAACGTCATTGAAGTCTCGGGCGTCATCAAATGGTTCGATGTCGCCAAGGGCTATGGCTTCATTATCCCGGACAATGGCATGGCCGACGTGCTGCTGCACGTGACCTGCCTGCGCCGCGACGGCTACCAGACCGCTTATGAGGGCGCCCGCGTGGTCTGCGAAGTGCTGCCGCGGCCGAAGGGCCTGCAAGCCTTCCGCGTCATCTCCATGGACGAATCGACGGCGATCCATCCGGCCCAGATGCCGCCGCCGCGGACCCATGTTACTGTGGCGCCGACGAGCGGTCTCGAACGGGCACAGGTCAAATGGTTCAACCGGTTGCGTGGCTTCGGTTTCCTGACGCGCGGCGAGGGGACGCCGGATATCTTCGTCCACATGGAAACGCTGCGCCGGTTCGGCCTGACGGAACTGCGCCCCGGCCAGTTCGTCCTGGTGCGCTACGGACCGGGCCCGAAGGGCATGATGGCGGCCGAAGTTCGCCCCGAAGGCGGCGGCGGCCTCATTTCGCACTAGCCGCACGCATTGCTCGCCTTGCATTGGCCTGGACGCCGGCGTTGCGTTGCGCCGCCGGATTGCTTGTCGGCGCTTACGCCATGGTCGCGCTCCTCGCTCAGGCGCAAGCCGCCGGACAGGACACTATTGAGATCGTCAGCGCTTCCGGCGTCCACGCCTTCACCGTTGAGCTCGCGGTCAACGACGCCGAACGCGAACGCGGCCTGATGTTCCGCAAGGAACTGCCGGAGGGCCAGGGCATGCTGTTCGACTTCCTCCATGACCAGCCGGTCGCGTTCTGGATGCACAATACCTACATTTCGTTGGATATGATCTTCATTCGCGGTGACGGCCGGATTGTGCGCATCGAAGAGAGCGCAAAGCCGGAATCGGACCGCCTCATTCCGTCCGGCGCTCCGGTGCGCGCGGTGCTCGAAGTGATCGCCGGGACGGCGCGCCAGCTCGGCATCAAGCCGGGCGACCGGGTCGTCGGCTCGATCTTCGGCAAAGGCCAATGATCGGGGGTGCCGGCGGCAGGCTGCTTGGCTTGCAGGGGCGAACCATGTATCCAAAAGCCGCGACCGGCGGGGTATAGCGCAGCCTGGTAGCGCGGCAGTTTTGGGTACTGCAGGTCGCAGGTTCAAATCCTGCTGCCCCGACCATTTGGGACTGATATTGCATGACCGCCCGCATCTACAAACCGGCCCGCACCGCGATGCAGTCGGGGACCGCCAAGACCAAGGAGTGGGTGCTCGACTACGAGCCGGAACAGCCGCGCATGGTCGAGCCGCTGATGGGCTGGACCTCGTCAGGCGATATGAAGCAGCAGGTGCGGCTTAACTTCGACACCAAGGAGGAGGCGATCGCCTATTGCGAGCGTCACGGCATCGCCTATCAGGGCCTATCAGGTGTTCGAGAGCACGCCGCCCAAGCGCGCGCGCATCTCGTATTCGGACAATTTCGCCTATACCCGGCGCAGTCCCTGGACGCATTGAGAGGTAGCGGACTGCAATAGCGGCGGCTCAGGCGCCCCGCGCCTGCATCGCCGGCGCTTTGGCGACGTCCTGTCGCGCCGGTGGATTGGCGCGCTGGCGTAACAACGAAATGAAGCGCTCTTCGGGCATCGGCTGGCCGAGCAAAAAGCCCTGGCCGTAGTCGCAGCCCATGCTGACCAGCGCCAGCGCGTCGGACGCCTTCTCGATGCCGACGGCTACCGCGGCGCTGCCGAAATTGTGCGCCAGATCGATGACCGTCTTGCACAGCGGCGCATTGACCTTGTCGCTGCCGCAATCGGTGACGAACGCGCGATCGAGTTTCAATTCCGCGAATGGCAGTTCCTTGAGCCGCGCAAACGAGGAATAGCCGCGGCCGAAATTGTCGATCGCGAGCCTGACGTCGAGATGCTGGAGCTTCTTGGTTATGTCGTTGGCCAAGGGCAGATCGGAGACGATCTGTTCTTCGGCGACATCGATGATGAGGCCCGGCCACTTTTCGAATTTTCCGCGATGGCTTTGCACAATATCGGCCACCGGCAACTTGACCAGGGCGTTGATCGGGATGTTGACCGCAGGCCGCAGGTTGACGCCGAGCTTGCAGAACTTGAGGCTGGCTTGGAGCGTCTGATCGAGCGCCTGTTCGGAGAGCGTGACCAGGTCACCCTCGCTGGCGCCGGGCATGAACGCGCTCGGCATCAGCACGCCGTCTTTCGGATGCCTTGCGCGGGAATAGGCTTCGACGCCGATGAGCTGCTTTTTGCGCAGGTCAATTTTCGGCTGATACCAGAACTCGATCCAGCGGTTGCGTAGCGCCTCGCCGAGATCGATGCGGCCGGCGACGGCCGGTGGCTCGCCGAGCCGCAGCTCCTGCAAGACTTTCAGGACCACGCTGGTCTCGAACGGCTTCTTGAGAACGGGAAGCATGCGCAGATGATGCTGCTCGCCGATGCTCTTGACATGGGCGAGCACGGCCGAGCCGCGGTTGCTCATGAGCTGCACGGCGCCGGTATAACCGCTGCGCGACAGCGCCAGCACGCACTCGATGGCGTCGGACGATTCGAGCGCGATATTGAGAAAGACGAGTTTCGGCTGGCGCCGGCCCAGCGCCGTCCGTATCGCCTGACCGTCGGGAAACTCCTCGGTGTCGATGCCGGAGCCGTGCAGGATCAGCGACAGAAAATGCCGGATGCTGGCATCGGCGTCGATGACGAAGCAGAGCGGGGCGCGCGCCTCGCTGGGGGGCGCCTCGGCTTCCGGTGTCGCGGCAATAGTTTGCGCCGGTGTCGCGCCCATTCCCTCAAATCCAAGCGCCAACGTGACGGGAGCGGGCATCATTGGCGGAAATTGTTAACTGCCGGTTTCGATCGCGCCGCGGTTGTATCGCGCGGCCCGATGCGGCGAAAAGGCCAGCGTCGGGCGCCGGGCGCATGCCACCTGCATGACCCGTGCAATGGCGGGTCGTTGCCGCTATGGTAGTTTCAAACGCAATTGCTTCGCCGCCGTAAGTGCACGGCGCGAAAACCAAGCGATGCCAAGGGGGAAACGAGATGCCCAAAAAGGATGCAAGCCCAAAGCTCAACCGCCGAAGGTTCCTCACCGCGGCCGCCGTCGCCGGCGCCAGCGGTGCCGTCAATCCCGGCAAAGCTGCAACTGCGGCAGAGCCGCAGCAACGATTGCCGTCGGCGCTGCCGCCGAACGCCCATGTCGCGGCTGCCGAGGCCGGCGTGCCGGATGTTCCGCCCTATGCGGGCGAGGGCCGGCCTGGATCGGATTTCATGGTCGACGTCATCAAGACGCTCGACATCAAATACCTACCGGCCAATCCGGCATCGAGCTATCGCGCCATTCACGAGTCGCTGATCAATTACGGCAAGAACACGATGCCGGAGTTCCTCACCTGCACCCATGAGGAAGTCGGCGTCGGCATCGCCCACGGCTATTACAAGATCGCCAATAAGCCGCTGATGACGCTGTGCCACGGCACCGTCGGTCTGATGCACGCGACGATGAACATCTACGACGCGTTCTGCGATCGCGTGCCGGTGATCGTGCTCGCCGGCAACGACATGGACGCCGCGCACCGCTCGCCCGGCGTGCCGACCGTGCATTCGGCGCAGGACATCAACGCCATCGTGCGCGACTACACCAAATGGGACGACACGCCGGTGTCGGCGCAGCACTTCGCGCAATCGTTCGTGCGCGCCTATCAGATCGCCACCACGCCGCCTTACGCGCCGGTGGTGATTTCGCTCGACGACGGCTTGGCGACCGAGCCGGTCAGGGACTACGGCCAGAAACTCTACATTCCGAAATTCGTGCCGACGGCGGCACCGGCGGGCGAGCAGGGCGCGGTGCGCGAAGCGGCGCGGCTTCTGGTCAACGCCGAGCATCCGGTGATCGTCGCCGACCGCGCGGTCAATACCGAGAAGGGCATTGCGCTGCTGGTGCAGCTCGCCGAGCTGTTGCAGGCCCCGGTGGTGCGGCAGCGCGGGCGGCTCAATTTCCCGAACACCCACTATCTCAGCCGGCCGGCGACCGTCATTCCTCAGGCCGACGTCATTCTCGGTCTGGAGCTGACCGACTATTGGGATACGGTCAACAAGTTCGTCGACAACAACGCCGAAGGCGTCGGCACCAATAGCTCGCGGATCAAGCCCGACACCAAGTTGATCAGCATCAGCACCTTGCAGCTGATGACGAAGTCCAACTACCA
>JBEKKM010000029.1:0-51245 GCA_050010715.1 Xanthobacteraceae bacterium
CCGCGCCCCCGATTGCAGGAAAACCGCATTGACGACGATCAGGATGGTCGCCGCCGTGGCACCGAGAATGGCAAAGGAATCGACCGGCCGGCCGATCGCCTGCGTCCACAGCCGCGCGCCGAACGACAGCGTCCCGGCGCGCGCGTTGGTGCGGCTTCTATCGTTGCGGCGGTTACGCACTTTTCTTCACCGCGCTTGCCGGCTGCACGGTGCCGGCCGATTGATTGGCGGGAATGATGATTGGACTGACCACGCCAAAACTGCGCTTTTTCGCCGGCCGCGACCGCTCGCAATCGAGCGGCAGGCCAATCGTGATGCGGGTGCCGTCGCCGACCCGGCTGCGAATCGAAAATTCGCCACCGTGCAGCCGCACCAGGCCTTTGACGATGGAAAGGCCTAAGCCCGTGCCGCCATGACGGCGGTCGTAGGAAGCGCCGGCCTGAAAGTACGGTTCGCCGACCCGCGCCAAATCCTCGTCGCTGATGCCGACGCCGTTGTCCTCGATCACGAAGGTGATGTTGCCCGCCTCGGCGCGGGCGCTGACCATAACCTTGCCGCCGCGGTCGGTGAAGCGGATCGCGTTCGACAGGAGATTGAACATGATCTGGTTGAGCGCGCGTTTGTCGGCGACGATCTCCGGCAGATCGCCGGGCACCAGCCGTTCGAGCGCAACGCCGGCCTCGCGCGCCCGCAGCGCCAGAATGTCGCAACAGCTGGCGATGACCTGTCCGGGATTGAAAGGCTCCGGCGTGATCTCGAAATTGTCGGTCTCGATCTTCGACATGTCGAGAATGCCGTTGACGACCGCCAGCAGATGGTTGCCGGAATCGTTGATCAGGCCGGCATATTCGTTGCGCCGCTTGGCATCGAGCATCAGCGCCGCTTCTTTCTTCAACATCTCGGAGAAGCCGATGATGGCGTTGAGCGGCGTGCGCAATTCGTGGCTCATGGTGGAGAGGAAGCGGCTTTTCGCGGCATTGGCGCGCTCGGCCTCGGCGCGGGCATCTTCGAGCGCCTGCTGCTGCTGCTTGCGCCCGGTGACGTCGCGCAGCACCGCGACCACTTCGCGGCGGCCGGCTTCGCCGGCGTCGGCGCCGGCCTGTTCAAGCGGCCGGCAGCGCATCTCGATCCAGATGAATTCCACCGCCGGATGCCCATTGCCATCGACGCCGTCGCGCCGCACCCGGAACTCCGCCGAGCGGCTCTCCGCAAGGGCGGCGGTGTCGCCGAGCGCGGTCAGGTAGGCGGGCCGATCAGCGACATGGACGCGTTCGAACAGGCCATGCCGCTGCAAATCAGCGATGCGCGCGCCGAACAGCGTCTCGCCGGCCGGCGACATGAACAGCACGCCGCCGTCGCGGCCGTGCCGCGTGATCACGTCGGTCATATTGCGTGCCAGCAGCCGATAGCGGTCCTCTTCGGCGTAGAGCAGCCAGAAGCTGGTGCGCGCCAGCGCCTCGGCGCCGAGCGCAAGCCCCGCCGCATAGAGAGCTGCCGAAACGATGCCGAGCGCGGCGAGCGCCGCGTGCGAGCTCGGGCTCGGAAGCGGTAAAAGGTGCTCGGCGTCGAGCAGCACCAGGAGGCCGGCGGCGCCCAGCGCCAGCGTCGAGGCGGTAGCGACGACGCGACGCGAAGCGGATAAAGCGGCTTCGAGCGGTACGACGACGAGCCAGATCGCGGCGAACGACACGATGCCGCCAGTCGAGGCAGCGACCGCGGTCACCAGTCCGGTCAGCGCCAGCGACGACAGCACATGCGCGCTCTCGTAACGGCCGGTGCGCGACAGGAAGTAGGCGGTGAGGATCGGCACCATGAGCCAGGCAAAGACCATCAGCTCGATCGTGGTCGGCGTGCCGCGCGCGAACAGGTAAACCGGAAACGACGCCAGCGCGATGATGCTGCCGAGAAGCCGCGGTGCGATAAAGGCGCGATGCCGCGATGCCGTCAGCGCATCCTGCTGCGCCGAAGGGTGGACGAGCGTCTCGACATAGTCCCGTACCGGCGCGAAGAGGCCCACGATCCCGTCGCACGTCCGCTTTGCAGACGCGCTCCCCTTGTTCTGTTGCGCGATCGTGTCAGACGCCGCTTAAACGAACGCTAAAACGCCCTGCTTGGCACCGGCCGTACGGCGCATTGCCGCGCGGCGGTTTCGGCCATCATGGTGAATCGCTCGTTGCCGCGAACGGTTGCCATATGCTTGACGTTCGCGGTCGTTGCGGAAATGCCTGCAAATCGCTGATCTTTCGCTTTCGCCAAATCGTTGCAAAAGGCCGCCTCGCGCGCGTTCGCTCAAATTTTAGGTAAATTATATTTTCTCCAATTGCACGAAAATTTGCGGCGTATTCTCGTCGATTATGGACAAAAACGTCCCCGTCGAACGAACGCGGCTTTCAATGCTGCCTGCTAGGTTACGCGGGCGTGCGGCGACCTATGCCGCCGGGGATACGGGTCTGATGTTCTTTTTGTTGCGAATGGCGTTCTGGCTTGGCATCGTGCTGGTCCTCTTGCCCAGCGGATCGGCGCAGCATGCCACGCAGTCCGGCGATGTCGGCGCCTCCGAGGCGGTCTCGGCGGCGTCCGCCACAGTTCGGGACATGCGCGGCTTCTGCAACCGTCAGCCTGATGCCTGCACGGTCGGCTCGCAGGTCGCGGTGTCGCTCGGCTACAGGGCGCAAGCCGGGGCCAAGATACTTTACGATTTCTTGACCGAGGCGATGGCGCCGAAGGAAACCGGCGCATTGCCTCACGGTGCCGCTCCGCGCGGCAGCCTCGCCAAGGTCGAGCCGGCGAAATCCTCGCCGTCCTCGCAGAATACGCTCACCCCCGCCGATCTCGCGCCGGCCTGGCACGGGCCGCAGCCGCCCAAGGACGCCAAGCACGCGGCTTAAGCGCGCGTCCTCGACAATTCGTCGGGATGTCTGCTTCTGCAATCGGCGGCCATTGCATGTTGCCGTAGTGAAGCCGGTTTCACGGGCTCGCTTGAACCGATACGATGTCGTCCGCCCGACAGGCAATTTTCGCAACGGATCAAGCCCTCATGCCCATCAGTGAAAAGCTCAAAGCCCTCGTCAGGTCTGCCTGGGATGACGGCGCGCCGTGCCTTGTCGCGACACAGGGCCCGAATGGCCCCAACATCTCGCCCAAGGGCAGCATGGTCGTTTTCGACGACGACCATCTCGCCTATTGGGAGCGCTCCAAGAAACAAGCCCTGGAAAACCTCGGCCACGACAAGCGCGTTTGCGTGATCTACGCCAACTTCAAGGCGCAGCGCAACGGCGTTCTCGACTCGGGTTTTTTGCGGTTCTACGGGCGTGCCGAACTGCACGAGAGTGGGCCGGTCCATGACGCCATATTCAATCTGCTCCTGCCGCGCGAGCAAACCCATGTCGGCGCGGACACCGGCATCGGCGTGCTGGTCAAGATCGAACGTGCCGCCGATGTTCGGGGTAAGCCGCTGCCCTGAAAGCACGGTCATTGGCATTAAGCGGGCATTTCAGCGTCAGCTACTACCAGTACGCCGAACATTATTTCAGATCGATGCGCTCGAACTTTGAAGAGACGTAAGAGAGGCCGTCAGCGGTGCTCCGCAAGGCGCTCATATTCCGTCCGGACAGCGTCCTTGCCGTAGACTCTTTCGAGTCGGCGAACGGTGAAATGACCTCGAGCCACCTCCTGAAAATGCTCGATAAAGGCGTAGTTGACGGCAGCGCCGCCTAGCGCACCGACGACCGGAACTGTCTGCGCCGCGACCTTCTGCGTCACCACGACGCCAAAGCGGGACGCCACTTGCGCAATGAAGCGGACCAGAACCGGGGCGCCTTCCTCGATAACACCGCGCTCCGCGATGAAGCGTGCGGCTTCGGTGACACTCTTCGCCAGCATGCCTCGGACGGCGAAATAACCGCTTTCGGACGCGTTGACCGCGCCGGCACGTCCGCCCAACGCAAAGACCTGCACGCACGACAGCGCCGGTTCCGGATCGGAAAGATCTTCTCCCTCGCTTCGTGCGATATCCGCGATCGATCTCAGCATGATGATCGTCGACACAGGAAGCTCAAATGGAAGTGTCGCCAAGCCGAAGGCGCCGCCGGCAGCGCCGGATGCCGTGGCCAACACCTTGTGCAGGCGTTGCGATCCGGCGTGAGGGGTGCGTTGCATCGTCCGCAGCGCAACCTTAAGCGCCGCCTCAAGACCTTTGGCGGTGGCGGTTGCAATCGCGCGCGAAGCGGCAGCGGGAAGTGCGTTGCCAATGAGTTCGACAGGCTTACCCACCAGATTGGTAAGGCGTGCCGCGAGGCCCGGATGTTCAAGCGACTGAACCGCTCGTCGCAGCGCCGCCAGATCTTCCGGTGTCATGGTCAGACCCGGCCTCGTAGCAACCGGCGCATTGCTTGCCATGAATCTCCACACATTGTCTGCCCGGCAGGTCTCGCGACGTCCGGGCGCTGCGCTTTGTCACGCTCAACCGTTTGGCGATCAGGCTACCGCCGGTTCGTCGCGGGCCGGATAGGGATAGGCGCCGAGACCCAGGAACTGGGCGCAGGCGATCACCAGCAGTATCTCATAGACGATGAAGATCTGCGTATACCCGTGGAAGTAGTCGAAGCTGAGGCCGCTCAAGGCCGGGCCGACGCCGTTGGCGAGGCTGAACAGCGCCAACATGACGCCATAGAGCTTGGCATATTCCTTCATGCCGAAATAGCGGCTGACGAAAAAGGCCATGAGATCGACATCGGCGCCAATGCCGAGACCGCAAAGCACCGCGCCCGCGAGCGGCACTGTTCCGCCGCCGCCGCCGATCAGCAGCGCGATGCCGGCCATCGGCAGGAGAAAGAATACCACCGCGACATAGGGTCCCCAGAAGCGGTCGAGGCACCAGCCCGAGAGGATTCGGCCGAAAATGAGCGCGATGCCGGAGGCGGACATAGCGCTGACGGCGAGCCCGACAGAGATGCCGCGGTCGGTAAGCAGCGCCACCACCTGGGTCAGGGTGCCGTTGATAGCGACGATGGCGAGAAAGAAAGCGAGCGTGAATGACCAGAAATGCCAAGTCTTGAAGCCGTCGCGGGCGAGCATGCCGGGTATGACGGTGCCAGCCGTGGAATCGGCGATGGCTACGGGCGAACGCTTGACCTCGGGCACGAAGTCGGGCGGCTCGCGCAGGAAGATCGACACCGGCAGCCAAGCGATGATGAGGATGGCGACGGCGAGGCCGACATAGCCGGCGCGCCAGCCAAAATGGCTAATCAGGAAGGTGGCGAGCTGGGGCACGATGGCGACCCCGAGACCGACGCCGGCCAGCGCCACGCCAAGAGCGAGGCCGCGCTCGCGATCGAACCATTGCGCGACGACATTGCCGTAGGGCAGCGGAGTCTGGCAGGAGAAGGCAAGCCCGTTGATGCCGAGCAGGAAATAGATCCACAGCGTATTGGGCGTCAGCGTTGCCTGCAGCGCGACCGTGCCGGCGCAGGCAAGAAGGCCGGGGATCATCACCCGCCGGGTGCCCCAATGATCGAGCAGCCAGCCGAGAATGGCGGTACCGATCGTGGTCAGTATAAAGCCGCCCGCCAATGCCGAGCCAAGGACACCGCGGCCGATACCGAGTTCCGCCGTCACGGGTTTGAGAAATACGCCGAATGCGAAAGTATTGATCGCTCCGGTTCCGACGACCAACCCGCAAACGCTGGCCGCGACGACCCACCATCGGTTGCTAAAAAACTTGCTCATAATATCCTTCGCTCGATGTTTGCCGTCGTTTTCGAATTATTCAAATCTCCGCACCATCCCCTGCTCGCGTCGTTACAATTAGAAAATTATGTGACGTGCCGGTCCGGCGCGTTGATGCAGATCAAATATTCTTTAAGGGCGTCGGATTGGGCGGTGCGTCGACATCGGGAGATAATCGAATCTTAGAGCATACGGCCGCAGCAAGCCCGTTAAACAGATTCAATTCGGCAGCCGCCACCGATGCGGTGCATCTGCGAATTGAACGATGCGAGTTCCGGTGCAGTCGTCGCGGCGAAAATCCACTCACCGACCGCTTTTCTTAAATGCGATTCTGGCGACAAGTGGCTCGCGCCCTGCCAGACCAGCACCAAGCCGAGAATAAAGAGAAGAATGTAGGTGATACGGTAGAAATGCGCAGTCGGCACGTTCTTGACCAGCCAAATACCGGCGAAATTCGCCAGCACGGCTATCGGCAACAGCGCGAGCGAGGTCGAGAAATTCTTCGCCGAAAACTGCGCCAGCATGACGTAGGGCGCGATCTTCATGACATTGACGGCGGCGAAAAAGATCGTCGTCGTGCCGACGAACACCATCTTCGGCAACTGCTGCGGCAGCGTGTACACCTGAAACGGCGGCCCACCGCCTTGGCTGGCGAAGGACGTAAATCCGGAAACCGCGCCCCATAACAGCCCGCCCGGCACGGAGCCGTTCTTCGGCGCTGCGTGCTCGGTGCGCAGCCATGCGCTGGCGAGAAAGCCAAGAGCAAGGACGCCAATAAGAATCCGGATGGCGTCGTCCGAGACACGTGATGCGAAGAGCCAGCCGAGTGCCATGCCAATCGCCGCCCCCGGCATCAGCACCTTGAGGTTCCGCGCGCTCCATTCGCGCCAATAGACACAAACCGAGATCGCGTCTTGGCAGATCAGGATCGGCAGCAGCAGGGCAGCGGCCTCGAGTGGCGGTAGATAAAGCGCCAACAGCGGCGTCGCCGCCGTCGCCACACCGGAAAAGCCGCCCTTGGCGAGGCCTAGAAAAATGACCGCTGGAATAGCGAAGGCATAGAACAGCGGGTCGACGATGATCGGGGCCAACATATGCGACACCGGCTTCTGGCCGATACGACATCCAGGACGTCGCGTTCATGAATCGTCCTGAGTTCGCTAATCGCCTCTGATATCCTCGTACAAAGCCGCTTCGAGCGGTTTGATCTAGCGCAATGCCGGCCGCGGCATGCGCGGCCTGGTTCAAGCCCCTCAAACCGGCCACCCGCGGCGTGATCCAACATGGGACATGACGCCAGACACATCGACCTCGCCAGCCCCGCGCTCTATATAGAGGGTCACGCAGGACGCAGGCTCGATGGCTGATATCGACGAAATCATCGACAATTTCTCGCTCCTCGACGAGTGGGACGATCGCTACCGCTATCTGATCGAGCTGGGGCGGGAACTGCCGCCGCTTGCGGCGGAAGCCCATAATGAAGCCAATAAGGTGCGCGGCTGCGCCAGCCAGGTCTGGCTCGATACCCGCGTGCGCCCCAATGGCGCGGGCGGCCCGGTGCTCACCTTCGTCGGCGACAGCGACGCGCATATCGTGCGCGGGCTGATCGCCATCCTGTTCGCGATGTATTCGGGGCGTAGCGCCAGGGACATTCTCGCCACCGACGCCGTGGCGCTGTTCGAAAGAATGGGATTGCGCGAACATCTCACGCCGCAGCGTTCCAACGGATTTCGCTCCATGGTCGATCGCATCCACTCCGATGCGCGCGCGGCGCTCGCGACCGCGGCCTGAGCCACACCCCGTTCCGGCGTTCTAGCCGCGCGTAAGACCGTGTTGTAAGTCTCGTCCGGGGCGTGAAATGATCGGCCGTACCGGCAGCACGTTGGATAGATCAAGCATCACTTGCGCATGCGCACCGGACTGACGGACGTATTCGCCGGCACGATCTGCAGCGTGCTGACGATCACCTACTCGCTGTCCTACGCGGCGCTCATTTTCAGCGGGCCGCTCGCGCATTTTTTATCCTACGGCATTGCGGTTACGTTCATGTCCGCGGCCGTAGGTGGCGCGTTTGTGGCGTTGCGCAGCTCGCTGCCGTTTGCGGTCGCTGGGCCGGACAGCTCGATCTCCGTCGTCATTGCCGCACTCGTCGCCACCGTGCTGCAGCGGGTGGCCGCCGGCGGCGACACCGACCTGCTCGGGGCCGCCCTCATCGCCATGGCGTTGGCGACGGCGCTGACCGGGCTTTTGATGTGCGTGCTGGGCTTCACCCATGCCGGGCGCGCCATCCGCTTTCTGCCCTATCCGGTGGTCGGCGGCTTCCTCGGCGCCACCGGCTGGTTGATGGTGACCGGCGCCATCCAGGTCATCACAGACCAGCATGCGACGCTCGCCAATCTCGCCGCCTTCGCCGGCGCCATGACCGGCGCCAAGCTCGCGGCGGGAGCCGCCGTCGCCATTATCCTGCACGTGTTGCTGCGCCGCACGAAAAGCCCATTCGCGCTGCCCGGCGTGCTGTTGGCATCATTCGCGGCCATGCACCTCGTCCTGCTGGCGAGCGGCACCTCGATTGGCGTTGCGCAAGCGAGCGGCTGGATGTTCAATCCGCAACCGGCGGCCTCACTCTCTTTGCCGTGGAAAACGGCCGCACTGCACGCCTTTCCCTGGGGTGCATTGCCGTCCTTCGCCGGCGACGTGCTCGCCGTGATGTTCGTCACCATCAGCACGTTGCTGCTCAACACCACCGGCATCGAAATCGCGACGCGGACGGAGGCCGATATCGAGCGCGATCTCAAGGTCCATGGCCTTGCCAATCTCCTGACCGGCGGGCTCGGCGGCATGGTGGTCTGCACCTCGCTGAGCCGCTCGATTTTGGTCCGCACCGCGGGAGCGACCAGCCGGCTTTCGGGACTGACGGTCGCGGCAATTTCGGCCGGCGTGCTGGTCGCCGATCCGTCGTTCCTCGGCTATGTGCCGAAATACGTTCTCGGCGGGCTATTGCTCTATCTCGGTTCCGATCTGGTCTATCAATGGCTCATGCATTCGTCGCGGCGATTGCTGCTGCTCGAATATCTCTCCCTGATCGCCATTGCCGCCCTCATCATCTATTCCGGCTTCATCGCCGGCGTCCTGATCGGCATCGTCATCGGCTGCGCCACCTTTGCGCTCAGCGCCAGCCGGGTGAACGCGATCAAGTTCAATTTCGACGGCTCGAACTACCGCTCGACGCTGGACCGCGGGCCGAGTGAACTCGCGCTGTTGTCCGAGCACGGCCGCCAGATCCAGGGCATGACCCTGCAAAGCTATTTGTTCTTCGGCTCGGCCAATCGGCTCTATCAATACGTCAAGACGTTGCTAGCGCGGCAGCCGGACTGCCGGTTTTTGATTTTCGATTTCCGGCTCGTCACCGGGATCGACTCGTCGGCCACCCACAGTTTCGCGCAGATCAAACAGGTCACCGCCGCACACGGCGTGCGCATCGTGCTGGCCCATCTCAGCCCGGAACTGGAACGCGCCTTTCGCACCGCGCGCTTCATCTCCGACGATGTCACCATCGTCGCCGATCTCGATCGCGCGCTGGAATCGTGCGAGCAGAAAGTCATCGAAACCCATCGCGCCGAGGCCGGCGAGAAACCGTCACTGCGCGCCTGGCTGTCCGAGGTTTTGGGCGACCCCGAGCATGCCGACCGCCTGGCGGGTTACTGCCGGCGGCTCGAAGTCGAAACCGGCGACATCATCGCGCGGCAGGGCGAGCCGGCCGCTTCGATGCATTTCATTCTCGAAGGCCGCGTCGGCATCATCGTCGATATGGGTGACGGCCGGACCATGCGCGTGCGCAGCCTCGGCCGCCACACCACCATCGGCGAAATGGGCTTGATCACGCAACGGCCGCGCAGCGCCACCATCCAGGCCGAGACTGCAAGCGTGCTCTACGAGCTCGCTGCCGACGATTACGAGACGATCAAGCGCGAGCAGCCGGCGCTCAGCCAGGCGTTGCTGGCCTATGTGGTTGCCGTGATGGCCGAGCGGCTCAGCTTCGCCAACCGCGTGGTCGGTGTGTTGCAGCGCTAGAGCATGATCCCGAAAAGTGGAAACCGGTTTTCGGATAAGATCATGCTCAAACAAAAATCCACGCACGCGGCACGTTCACCCGCGATCTTTGCGGCGGCGGCGCTGCTGGCCGAGCCCCATCTGCTTGGCGAGCTGGGAGCGGGCCTCGGCGTATTTCGGCGCTACCATCGGATAGTCGGGCGGCAGGCCCCACTTCTCGCGATATTGCTCCGGCGTCATGCTGTAGCGCGTGCGCAGGTGCCGTTTGAGCGATTTGAATTTGTGTCCGTCTTCCAGGCAGACGATGTGTTCGGGCGTGACCGAGCGCTTGACCGGCACGGCCGGCTTGAGCGGCTCCGCCGGCGCTGCCGTCTGGCCGCCCGAGACGCGTTTCAACGCGGCGTGCACTTGGCTGATCAAATTCGGGATGTCGGCGCTCGGGACCGTATTGTTGCTGACATAGGCCGATACGATGTTCGCCGTCAGCTCGATATAGCTGCTGCTGTCGCCTGAAGTGTCGGCCATGGCTTGGATCTCTGATCTTTAGTCCGGGCTGGCGCGCAGTGTCCGGACCAGGAAGCGGATACAGTCAAAGGCAAGCATTCGACGGCGGCATACTGGGCCGCAACGAATCTGAAACCTGCACATAAGCTTAATTATAGTGTACCTTGAAAGTAAAGGCCATAAACGCCCAAAGACGCGCAAGTCTTGGCGGCAGTATTTCTGTGGCGCCAGGAAAAGCCCGCGAACGGAATTACGCGCTTTGCTCGATGTGAATGCGCAGCTCGGTGATCGAGCCGAAGCGCAACGTACCCTGCGGCAACTGCGCCTCGATCGAACCGTCCGAGTAAAGCGTGTAGGCCATGCCGTCGACGACGCCGGATTTGAGGATCGAAACCGTTGCCGGCGCCTCGGGCGCAGGCGCCGCGGGACGCGGCTCGGGCGCTGGCTCGCGGAATTGGAATTGCACCGGTTCGGGCGTCAGGACCGGCTCGACCGCGGGCGCGGGCGGTTGTTGGGCGGCAGGCGGTTGGACGGCAGGCGCCGGCGCTTCTCGCCCCGGCCGCTGCTTTTTCGGCCAAAAGGCTTCGAAGTTTTTCGCCCGCTCCGGCCGGCTTGCCGGACGCGCCTGAACCTCGAGCCGTGGCTCGATCCTTGCCGGTGCGGCGCCGTTGCTCTGTTGCGCGACGGCATTATTGGCTTCCGCAACGGCCTCATCGGCGCGGACCGATGGCTTGGGCGACAACGACACGTCGGCGTCTTCGACGACCGGCGCGTTTTCGAGCCGCACCAGGGTCGGAAATTTCTCGCGAAGCCGCTCCAACGCGGCGTCTTCGGGCAGCGCCCGGGCAGTAGCCACAGCGGGTACCGGCTGCGGAGCGGGCTCGGCGACCGGCTTGGGCGGGAATGGGATGCGGGCGGGAGCGGCGGCGGCCGGCTCCTCGATAGCCGGAGCGACGGCGTCCTCCTGGAGAACCGGATTCGGCAGCGGACGCGCGGCGAGCGCTTTTTCGATGCGTCCTAGCACGCGAACCGCAAGCGCAAGGCCGATCAGGATGAGGCCGCCGACGATCGCGACAGCGCCGGGTGTGACGATCGAGGGGTCGTAATCCCGTCCGCCGAACGGCAAGCCCGGACCAATGAGCACAACCCCGGCGGCGGCGATAACCGCACCCAAAATCAACAAAAACGCATACATACGCCCGTTCCCCCGAAGGACGCCCGGAGGCCCTAAAGTGTCATCATTTTGACCGCACTGTGACGGCGGCGCAAGGTCAATATCCGCGCGAATGGTTACCGGCGGCCGCCGGCTCGACGACCGCGCCCAAGAGTCGTAAGAGCCGTAGTCGCAAGAGCCGTTGCCCAAACCCCTGGCTTGGGCCTATCTAGAGGAACTTTTCGCTTCGCTTGGCGGTTTCACCGAAACGCCCGCATCGTTCCACACCGCATTGAGGAGTAGACCTAATGGCATTCACCCTGCCTGAACTTCCCTATCCCTACGACGCGCTCACCCCCTTCATGTCGCGCGAGACGCTGGAATTCCATCACGATAAGCATCATGCCGCTTATGTGACCAACGGCAATAACCTCGCCAAAGGCACGGAGTGGGAAAACAAGCCGGTCGAAGAGGTCGTCAAAGGCACCTTCGGCAAGAACGCCGGCCTGTTCAATAATGCCGCCCAGCATTACAACCACATTCATTTCTGGAAGTGGATGAAGAAAGGCGGCGGCGGCGACAAGATTCCCGGCAAGCTCGAAAAGCAGATCACGTCCGACATCGGCCCGATCGCCAAGTTCAAGGAAGATTTCATCCAGGCGGGTGTCACCCAGTTCGGCTCCGGCTGGTGCTGGCTCGCTGTCAAGGACGGTAAGCTCGCCATCTCGAAGACGCCGAACGGCGAGAATCCGCTGGTGCACGGCGCCACTCCCATCCTCGGCTGCGACGTGTGGGAGCATTCCTATTACATCGACTATCGCAACCGGCGCCCCGATTACCTCAAGGCGTTCTTCGAGAATCTCATCAACTGGGATCACGTCGCCGAGATGTACGAAGCGGCGACGAAATAGGCGCCGTTACCGCCATGCGCACTTGGAAGCGGGGCCTCGCGCCCCGCTTTTTGCAACCGGCGCTATCGTGGCGCCCGCGCCGGCGCCCTGCCCTTTTGACGCATTGTGCCCAGCGCCGGCTGGCCGCAATTGTTGCGGTTTGCGGCAGAACGCGCAGCTGAGACCGGGCCAGTCGTGCACCAACCCGCGGCGAAGTCGATACCCTTGTCGTCGGGCGCGGCCGCGGTCGCACGTCGGCTGGATGTTTGCGCCATCGGTGTGTTGCTGCTCACCGCTATCGTCGCCGCGGCGACGTTTCGCGACTATGGCCTCGGCTGGGACGACTATACCCATTCGCAATATGGCGACCTTCTGGTGTCGCTCTATTCGTCGGGCTTCGCCGACAAGCGCGCGCTGTCGTTCGTCAATCTTTACATGTACGGCGGCGGTTTCGATTTGCTCTCCGCGCTCGTCGCCAAAATTCTGCCGTTCGGCCTGTTCGAGACGCGCCGTCTGGTGGGCGCGGCGGTCGGTATCGTCGGCCTGTTCGTCACTTGGCGGCTCGGCCGGCGCCTCGGCGGCCCGCTCGCCGGTTTGATCGGACTGATCCTGCTGGCCACCTGTCCGCTCTACTACGGACATATGTTCATCAACGCCAAAGATGGCCCGTTCGCGGTTACCAGCGTCATCGCGGTGCTCGGCATCGTGCGGGCCTTCGAGGAATATCCGCGGGCGACGCCGGCGACCGTTGCGCTGTGCGGCATCGGCGTCGGCTTCGCCGTCGGCTCGCGCGTCATGGGCGGCTTTGGGGTGCTCGACGCCGTGCTGCCGCTATTGTTCATCGTCGCCGTTCGATCGCGCGCGAGTGCTGCAAAACCCGCGCTTGCGGAGTGCGGCTCATTCCTCCTCGCGTTCATTCCGGGCGTCGTACTGGCCTATCTGGTCATGGGCCTAGTTTGGCCGTGGAGCGTCGTTGCGCCGCTCAATCCGTTTCATGCCGTCGAATATTTTTCCAATTTTTTTGAAAAGCCATGGCGCGAGCTGTTCGACGGGCAATTGATCCCGGTTCCCGATATGCCGCGCAGCTACGTGCCGACGCTCGCCGCGCTGCAACTGCCGGAAATATTGCTGGCGCTCGGGCTTTGCGGCACCGCCGGCGCGATCTTCGCCGTGGCCGGGCGCAGCCGCGGCGTCTCGGCCGGACACCGCGCGGCGCTTCTTGCCGTCGTGCTTGCCGCCACGCTGCCCATTCTCATCACCATCGCCGCGCGGCCGGCGATGTATAACGGCATCCGCCACTTCGTCTTCGTGGTGCCGCCGTTTGGCGTGCTCGGCGGGCTTGCCGGTGCCTGGCTCGCGCACCGACTGGAGCCGCTCGGCCGCGCTGCGCTGGTGGCGGGCGCGCTGGTATTGTTCGTCGGCACCCTCTCGCCGGTCATCGCGATGGTGCGGCTGCATCCGTACGAATACACGCACTTCAACCGCATCGCTGGCGGCGTAACCGGCGCGCGGCCGCGCTTCATGCTCGATTATTGGGGACTGTCGCTCACTCAAGCCTCGCGGCAATTGCGCGCGCTCATTGCCGAGCGCGGCGAGCAGCCGCCCCGGGGAACCTGGACGGTGGCGGTCTGCGGCCCGCATCCGCCGGTGACCGTCGCGCTCGGGCCGCAATTCACCACGACCTGGAACCCCGAGGGTGCGGACTTCGCCATGATGCTCGGCGAATTCTACTGCGCCAAGCTCGACGCGCCGGTGCTGTTCGAGATCGTCCGCGATGGCGTCGTCTATGCGCGCGTCTACGACATCCGTGGCCGTTCGATCGCGACGCTGTTGACGGTGCCGGGGATCGATCAACAATAGGCGTGATTGCCGCGATGGAGATCAGGCCAATGGGGATCAGACCATGAGTGGCGCCAGTGTTTACGTATTCGATGCCTATGGCACCTTGTTCGACGTCCACGCCGCGATCGCGCGGCATCGCGCCGCGGCCGGTCCCGACGCCGATCGCTTTTCGGAAATCTGGCGGACGAAACAGCTTGAATATGCTTGGACCCTCACGCTCGCCGGCCATTATTCGGATTTCTGGACGCTGACCGAGCGGGCGCTGCACTATGCTTTCGATCGCGTGCCGACGGTCAACCTAGCGCTGCGCAGCAAACTGCTCGAGGCCTATCTCACGCTCGACGCCTTCGCCGACGCGCGCGTCGCGCTGACTGCGCTCAAGGAGCGCGGCCGGCGCATCGCCATTCTCTCCAACGGCACGCCGCATATGCTCGAGGCTGCGGTGCAAGCCTCGGGCATTGCCCCACTGTGCGATGCCGTCCTTTCGGTGGATACGGTGCGCATGTACAAGCCGCGGCCGGAAGTCTACGCGCTCGTCACCGATCGCTTCGGCGTCAAGCTGGACGAGGTCGTGTTCGTTTCGTCGAACCGATGGGACATCATGGGCGCGGCCTCGTTCGGCTTCCGTGCGGTATGGGTCGATCGCGCACAGATGCCGCAGGAATACCCGCATCAGCTACCGGCGCACACCGTGCCTGATCTGTCGGCGCTACCGTCGCTCAAGCTTTGACGGTTAGGCGTTCACCGCCACCGCTTCGGCTTCAACCCGCGGCAAGAGTTGCGGGGCGACGAATGTCCCCTGCTCCAGCGCATCGATCTGCTTGTCGAGCTGGGCGATCACGTAGCGCGTATAGGGGCCGATGTGGAGATAGAAACCCATCAGCGTGACCACCGCGCGCAGCGCGCCAGGATTGGTATTCATGCAATTGGTGAAGGTGCGCCAAAACCGGTCGCGGTGCTCCGGCATGCGGCGCAGGATTTCCTGCACGGCATTGACGGTGCCGATCGTGGCGCGGATGTCGCCTTTCGGCATTTCGCGGCGGCGGTCGGAGCAATCGAGCAGCGAGACCAGGCGGTCGATGCGCCCGCAATAGGCCTCAGGCGTGTAGACAGTGGCCAGCACGCGACGAAGGTCGCGGAGCACTTCCAGCCGTGGACGCTTGGTTTCGAAATTCAACCCGCCGGCAATCTGGTCATTTCCGCCCTTCGGCAAGAACTCGGCGTCGACGTGCAGACGCCCTTCGCGTGCCAGCCGGCGCGACAACTGGGTGTTCGGCAGCGCCCACAACTGCCCGATGGCCGCCATCGGGATGGCGCAATCCTCGATCAATTCGATCATCGGCTCGGCGACGGAACCTTTCTCGCTGTCGAAGCCGACGATGAAGCCTGCGGTGACGAAAATACCGGCCCGGTAGATCTTGTGGACGCTGTCTGGAATGCTGCGGCGCGTATTCTGCTTCTTGCGCATCGCAATCAGCGTGTCGGTATCCGGGCTTTCGATGCCCATGAAGATGAGAAAGAAGTTCGCCTTCTTCAAAAGTGCGATCAGCTCGGCATCATCGGCGAGATTGAGCGACGCTTCGGTGGAAAACTCGAACGGATGATCGCGCTCCTCAAGCCATGCGATCAGATGCGGCAGGAATAATTTGAGTGCTTTCTTGTTGCCGATCAGGTTGTCGTCGACGAAATCGACATGGCCGCGATAGCCAAGCTGATAGAGCGCCTCCAATTCTTGCAGCATCTGCTCGGCGGTCTTGGTGCGCGGCACCCGGCCATAGAGCTCGATGATATCGCAGAATTCGCACGTGAACGGGCAGCCGCGCGAATACTGCACGCCGAGATGCATGTATTGATCGAACTTGAGCAAATCGAAGCGCGGTTTCGGTGTCTTGGTGACGTCGATCGTGAATTTCGGCGCCTCGAACAGCCCCTCGTTGCTGCCGTTGTCGACCGCATCGATGAACTTGTCGATGACGCCCTCGGCCTCGCCGACAACGCGGAAATTCGCGCGATTGTAGACGTGAGGGCTCGACGATACGTCCGGACCGCCGACGACGATCGGTTTACCCTGGCTGCGGCACAATTCGATGATGTCGAGCGTGCTCGCCTGCTGGAACATCATGCCGCCACTCATCACCAGGTCGGCCCATTCCAGGTCGGTGTCGGCCAGCTCTTCGGTGTTGAGGTTGACCAAGCGGACGTTCCATTCGCGCGGCAACATGGCCGCGACAGTGATCAGGCCCAGCGGAATGGTCGGATATTTGGCGCCGACGACGGCGCATGCCTCGCGGTAATTCCAGAACGACTCGTTGGTGAAGCGCGGATAGATCATCAGCACGTTGCGGGCCTTCGGCCGCGACAGTCGCGCACTTGCGTTGATCTGCTTGTCCAAGGAACCCCGTCCCCGTCACAATCGCCGCAGTACGGCGGCCTGATCCGCTATGACAAGGACAAAGCCAGACTCCCGCGATCCTGTCCAGCGTAGAAAAATACCGCCAGATCATGGTCTTATCACGGCCCGGCGATTGCGGCTGGACTGGTGCTTGGCAACGATTCCGCTAATCTCGGGTTCCGATCCGCACTTGGTCACGAGAAGGAAGCGAGAATGCGCGCCGCCTATTATGAGCAGAACGGCCCGGCCAACGCGGTGCTTATGCTGGGCAAGATCGAAACGCCGCGGCCCGGGCCGGGTGAAGTGCGCGTCAAACTTGCCACCTCGGAGTCAACCCTTCCGACGTGAAGGCGCGCTCGGGCGCGACGCGCAAGATTGCTTTTCCGCGCGTCATTCCGCACAGCGACGGCGCCGGCGAAATCGATCTGGTAGGTGATAGCGTATCCGCCACGCGTGTCGGCGAGCGCGTCTGGGTGTGGAATGGGCAATGGCTGCGCCCGTTCGGTACCTGCGCGGAATATATTGTTCTTCCCGCCGCGCAAGCGGTGCGGTTGCCAGCCAAGACCAGTTTTGAGGTCGGCGCCTGTCTCGGCATTCCCGCGATGACGGCCTATCACGCCGTTGCTGTCGCGGGCGCTGCACCCGGCATCACCCTCCTCATCGCCGGCGGCGCCGGTGCAGTCGGCCATCACGCCGTGCAATTCGCCAAGGCCGCCGGCGCGACCGTCATTGCCACCGTCAGCTCGCCGGAGAAAGCCGATGCCGCGCGCGCGGCCGGTGCCGATCACACGATCGATTACAGGCGCGAAAACGTCGGCGAGCGGGTCATGGCGATCACCGCAAAGAAAGGCGTCGATGCCGTCGTCGAAGTGGATTTTGCCGCCAACGCAATGCTTGCACCCCACGTGCTGCGCGAGCGCGGCACCATCGTGATCTATGGAACCGGCACCCCGCAGTCCGAAATCCCCGGCATGTTCTTCCTGCGCAACGCGATCACGTTGAAATACATCTATGTGTATGAACTCAGCGCCGCCGAGCGCGCCGCCGCCCTTCACGGCATCGCACAAGCCCTTGAAGCGGCCTCACTCACCACCTTGATCGGCAAAACATTTCCGCTCGGGGATATCGTCGCCGCCCACGAGGCCGTCGAGAGCGGCAAAATCCTCGGCAACGTCGTGGTCAATATTGCTTGACCGTCCGCACTAGGCCGCGTGGTCTTGGCTTTCGCCGCTTTCGGGATTCTTCAGCGCCGTCACGATCTGCTGCTTGGTCAGCCGCGTGCCGTCATCGCCTTCGATCAGGAGCGCAACACGGCCGCGCTTGTTGATGTGCCGCGCCCAGCTCATCGCTTCATCGAGCACGCTGAATTCCTTGTACAAGTGGCGATCCTTCTCCGTCGGCGAAATGCTTTCCGAGCCGCGCGGGCCGGAATAGACACGATAGGTCATGGGTCGGATACTCCTTCGTAAACTCAGTTCTGCCCATATAGGCGGAAAATGTGCCGCCGGTGTGTCGCCGTGGAACCTGGCGACGCGTTGACGCGGGCGAAAATGCGTCGTTACCATTGCGGCAAACGCATATGGGAGGATGGTTGTGCGCCTATTTTTTCAACCGGCAATCGGCATGTTCATTGCCATGCTCATCGCAACGGCAGCGCTGGTGTCGTCTGCTCACGCCCAGAACAATGCCGCGTATCTCGCCACCTATGTCGAAGTCATGCCTAATGCGGTTGTTCCCGGCATCGCGCTGCTCAAGCAATATCGCGACGCAAGTTTGAAGGAAGACGGCAATTTGCGCGCCGAGGCGCTCGCCGAAATCGAGCGTCCAAACCGCTTCGTCGTCGTCGAAGCCTGGCGTGACAAGGTGGCGCTCGATACGCACGGTCAAAGCGCAGCCACGTTAAAGTTCCGCGACAAGCTCAAGCCGATCGCGGATGCGCCCTACGACGAGCGCATCAATGCTGCGCTTTACGTCACCCAAGGCAAGAGCGAAAGCCAGTCCGGCGCGGTTTACGTGGTCACCCATGTCGACGTGATTCCGGCCGGCAAGGACGATTGCATGGCGGCGCTCAAGGCGATGAGCGTCGATACCGCGAACGATGCCGGTAATATCAGCTACGAAGTGCTGCAGCAGGCGAACCGCGGCAACCACTTCACCGTCATCGAGGCGTGGACCAACCGCAAGGCGCTCGACGCCCATGCCATGGCGGCGCATACGCGCGCCTTTCGCGAAAAAATCAGCCCGGTCGCCGGCGCACTTTACGACGAGCGCATTTACAAGGCGCTGAACTGACCCTTGCGTTAGTTCTGCGGCGCGAAATTCTGATTGCTGTAGGGCAACGACGTCGGCCGCTGGATCGCGATAAAGCCGTGATCGAGGCTGTGGTGACAGCTGTTGCAGCCGGCGGTGAGCTGATCGAAGGCTGAGGTAAACCCCGTCCGATCCTTATTATCGATGGCCTTCTGCAGCGCCTGAATCGGGGCGCCGACGGCCTTGTCCACGGTGTCGCCGCCCAACAGCTTGTCAACGTCCTCAAAACCTTCGTTCAATTCGCCGATTTCGTAATCGGCGAGCGGCCAGTTGCCGGCACGGCCGGCGAACCAGAGCTTGAAATGGCGTAGCTGCTGCAGCGTCATGATCTCGCCGAGACCGGGTACCATGGCTGCATTGGTCTCCTGCATCGGCATCCCGGGCGTGGGAGCGCCCTGGGCGTTGGCAGCAGCAGGCCCAAGCATTATCGCGCCGATGAGACCTGCGAAGATCTGCTTCATGAATTCCTCCTTCAGCGCCGCCTAGCTCGCTGGAAGGCGCTCGCTGCACGCCTTGGGATAGGCCGCTTGGCACGCTTCATAGAGCGCCGGACAGGCAAGCGCTGCGGCAAGCGCTGCATCGACGGTTTTCAACCGGTCGCCGGCGGCGCGCGATTGCGGATCGTAAATCAGCACCGCGTCGACCCGTTCGACGCCGCGATCGGTCATCAGGAAGCGCTCGGTGCCGTTGAAATACATCGTCCCGACCTTAATCGCATCGGTGAGCTTCTTGGTGTATTCCGCCGCCGTCTTGGGATCCGGCTTGACGCGGGCGTGGGTCGCAATATCGGTATAGAAAACGTTGAGCTTGAAATAGGCGCCGCCGCATTGGGCGAGCGCGAGCCAATAGGGCTTGCCGTTGAAGGGGCCGGGCGCCGCCACCAGGCTGTCGCGCCTGTCGACCGACACCGCGGGCACCGGCGGGGTGACCTCGCGCGGCTCGCGGTTGCGGGGCTCACGATAGCGCCGCGTCTGCGCATCAGCGCCGGTGACGGCGATGAGCGCAATCGTCAGAGCCGCGGCTTTCGCGAAAATTCCAGGCATCATGCGATTATAAGCGGGTCGCCGGGGCGGTTTCAAAATTTCTCGAGCCAGGGCCGCAGTTCGATCTCCCAGGCCCAAGCGCTGCGATGCTGCCGCAGCAAATCGAGATAGGTTTGCGCAATGGCGTCGGGATCGAGCATGGCGTCCGGCTTGTCCGGCGGATTGGGCCGACGCGGGCTCAAAATGCCGCCGTCGACGACGATATGGGCGACGTGGATGCCTTGCGGCTGCAGTTCCCGCGCCATGCTTTGCGCCAGCCCGCGCAGCGCGAACTTGCCCATGGCGAACGGCGCCGACTGCGGATAGCCCTTCACGCCCGCCGAAGCCCCGGTGAGCATGATCGCGCCGTGACCTTTCGGCACCATGCGCTTGGCGGCCTGCTGCGCGACCAGGAAGCCGCCGTAAGCGGTCACCGCGAGCGCGCGCTCGACCTCGACCGGATCGAGATCGATGAACGGCCCGCGGGTGCGGTAGCTGGCATTGTAGACCACCACATCGGGTGCGCCGCCGGCTGCTTCGACATCAGCGAACAGCTTTGCGACTTGCCCGCGATCGGTCGCGTCGCAAGTGAAAGCCCTGCCGCCGACCTCTTGTGCCAGCGCCGCCAGATTTTCGAGCCGGCGCGCCGCCACGGTGACCTTCATGCCCGATTTGGCAAACAATCGCGCCAGCGAGGCGCTTAAGCCGGAGCCGACGCCGACGATGAGTGCGTTTTTGTAATTCAAGTCCGACATGAGCGTACCTTTCAATCGATGACGGCGATGGCGTTGATCTCGACCAGGCAGCGCGGATCGGTGGCGAGCCGCACCACTTGTACCGTGGTCGTGGTCGGCTTGGCATCGCGAAAATATTCGCCCCAGACCCGGTTGAGCGAATCCTGGTCGGTCAGATCCGTGACAAAACGATCGGCAGTGACCACGTCGGCAAAGCTCGCCCCGACCGCCTCGAGGCCGCGCTTGAGATTTTCCAGCGCCGCCCGCGCCTGCCCCGCCATGTCGCGCGGCATGGCGTCGAACTCTTCCGGCCGATGCGGGTGATGATGATAGACCGGCGCAGCGGTGACGCCGGCGAGATAGACCGTGGTGCCGCCTTTGACCTTGATCGCCGGCGCATAGGGCATCCAAACGTCCGGCGCGTCCGGCCAATGGATGTGCTCGATGGTTTTGGGCAAGGTTGTCCTGGACATGGCGAAGCTCCTGGTCGGCGCGGCGAGCGGCATGGCAATATAGTCCCATGCGCAAAATTCCGCAGGGCGCCAGTCTATACCTCGCCGTGTTGCAGTTGGCCTTCGCTCTCGGCTGGACCGTATATGCGAAATCTACAGTGGCTCGCCGTGTCCGCCGGTATCGCCTCCGGTGCGGTCATCTCCATCTTGATGCTCGACTAGGCGATCTTCACGGTCACTGACTTCGCTATGGGGGGTCTCACCGACAAGGCTTCGCGGCTGGTCGAGAGGCTCGGCCATCGGGTGGCGGCGATCACCGCGTTGAGGTGTTTGCGACTTGGCGTATTGCCACAACTTATGCTTGAATATCCTTGTTATTGTACTTAAATTCGCTATGGTTGCACCGTGGCAACCTTTGGAGCGCGCGCCAATGTCATCTCCGCCAACGCCCTCTGAAGTTAATCCCTCCGGAGTCAATCGAAGTCTATTCGATTATGCGAAAGAGATTTTCAAAATAGTTGAGGAAACTGCCAATAAAGGAGCGGCGACTGGATTGTTTACCGTCGGGACTGCGCTCTTGGTGTTTGTATATGCCGTAAAATTCTTCAAGCTTCCCCTTATTGAAACAATGACGTCGGAGGAGTTTTATTTCTCAGTCGAAATCGGAGCGCTCCTGACTTTGTGCAGCGCATTAATTCGGTTGTTTATCTTTTACAGCGGCATGGCTCGATCCAAAGAAGTTGAAAAGGATCTCATCGAGTTTCAGAACAAGGTGCAGGACCAAAAGGCCACCCGTACCCAAATGCATGATGATCAGCAGAACAAAAATACGACAATCCTTTCATAGCGCAGCCCCTCACATCCGAAACACTCCGAACCTCGTCTCCAGTATCGGCGTATTCAGCGCCGCGGAAAAACACAACGCCAGCACGCGGCGCGTCTCTGCCGGCGTGATGATGCCGTCGTCCCATAGCCGCGCGGTGGCGTAATAGGGGTTGCCTTCGGCTTCATATTGGTCGCGGATCGGCTGCTTGAATTCTTCTTCCTCGATCTCGGACCATTTTTTGCCGGACGCCTCGATATTGTCGCGCCGCACCGTCGCCAACACGCTTGCCGCCTGCTCGCCGCCCATCACCGAGATGCGCGCGTTCGGCCAGGTGAACAGAAAGCGCGGGCCGTAGGCACGGCCGCACATGCCGTAATTGCCGGCGCCGTAGGAGCCGCCGATGACGACCGTGATCTTCGGCACCTGGGCGCAGGCCACCGCGGTCACCATCTTGGCGCCGTCCTTGGCGATGCCGCCGGCTTCGTAGTCGCGGCCGACGATGAAGCCGACAATGTTTTGCAGGAACAACAGCGGCACGCGGCGCTGGCAGCATAGCTCGACGAAGTGCGCGGCTTTCAGCGCGCTTTCCGAGAACAGGATGCCGTTGTTACCGAGAATGCCGACCGGAATGCCGTGGATATGGGCGAAGCCGGTGACCAGCGTGGTGCCGTAGAGCGCTTTGAACTCGTCGAATTCGGAGCCGTCGACCAGCCGCGCGATCACCTCGCGCACGTCGTATTGCTTTTTCAGGTCGACCGGCACGATGCCGTCGAGCTCGCCGGCGTCGTATTTCGGTTCGGCTGGCTTTCCGAGCGGAATGTCGATCGACTTTTTCGTGTTCAGCCCGGCGACGATCTGGCGGCACAGCGCCAGCGCGTGGCGGTCGTTCTCCGCCATGTAATCGGCGACGCCGGATTTTTTCGCGTGCACTTCGGCGCCGCCGAGCTCTTCGGCGCTGACGACTTCGCCGGTCGCCGCCTTCACCAGCGGCGGACCGCCGAGAAAGATGGTGCCCTGATTGCGCACGATGATGGTCTCGTCCGACATCGCCGGCACATAGGCGCCGCCCGCGGTGCACGAGCCCATCACCACCGCAACCTGGGCAATGCCGGTGGCCGACAGCGTCGCCTGATTGTAGAAGATGCGGCCGAAATGCTCGCGATCGGGAAACACCTCGGTCTGGTGCGGCAGGTTGGCGCCGCCGGAATCCACCAGATAGAGGCACGGCAGCCGGTTGTCGCGCGCGATTTCCTGGGCGCGAAGATGCTTCTTCACCGTCATCGGATAATAGGTGCCGCCCTTGATGGTGGAATCGTTGCAGACGATGACGCATTCGCGCCCGGCGACGCGGCCGACGCCGGTGATGATGCCGGCACCGTGGATGGCGTCCTCGTACATTCCGTTGGCGGCGAGCGGGGACAGTTCGAGGAACGGCGTGCCCGGATCGATCAGCGTCATCACCCGTTCGCGCGGCAGCAGTTTTCCGCGCGCCAGGTGACGCTCGCGGGCCTGCGGCGGGCCGCCTTCGGCCGCCTTGGCGCGTTGCGCCTCGAGCTCCGCGACCAGCGCGCGCATGGCGGCCCGATTGGCGCGGAATTCCTGCGAAGCAACGTCGGCGGTTGTTTTGATGACGGCCACGAATCCCTCCCACCGGGAGGGATTCCACTACGCTATGCCTGCCAACGCAACCGCTAGGCGCGAACTTCCTGGCGCTGGAACACCACGTAGCCGATGACGAACAGCACCATCGCGGTGGCGATCATGCCGACGATCTGCGGCCAGGCGATCAGAACGCTCGAGGCGAGCGGCAGCGGCGCGCCGAGCACGGCGCCCTGCAGCTGGCTGAGATAGATCGGTCCCAGCGCCCGCGTGGTCGGATCGAGCAGCGCCACCACCACCTCGGCGAATAGCGTCGAGGGCGAGAACCGCGCCAGGATTTGTTCCAACTCCGCCGTGCCGGGCGTTTGCAAGCCCAGCGCCGCATAACGCGGATCCGGCGGCACGATGATTTGCGCGATCGCGCCGGCCAGCACCGGCCAGATGAACGTGATCAATAGC
Source organism: Xanthobacteraceae bacterium (assembly GCA_050010715.1). GTDB lineage: Bacteria > Pseudomonadota > Alphaproteobacteria > Rhizobiales > Xanthobacteraceae > BOG-931. Next base: position 23,961 of record JBEKKM010000029.1, read on the forward strand.
CAGATGCCGAGCGTGACCAGCGCGGCGGTGGCGGCCGAGCGGAACAGGATCGAGAACAAGAGCGCCAGCGCCAGCCAGACGCCGGCATAAACGATGGTCACCAGCAGGAAGACAAAGCTGCGGGCAATCTCTTCGGCGCCTGGCGGGATGCCGATCAGGAGCAGACCGAGCCCGATCACCAACAGCCACAGCGTGACCAGGCTGATCGACAGCGTCACCAGGCCGGCGAGAAATTTGCCGAACAGCAAGGCGTCGCGATAGATCGGCTGCGCCAAAATGCGCGACAGCGTGCGCCGGCTGTGCTCGCCGTTGACCGAATCGAAGCCAAGCCCGATCGCCATTAGCGGCACCAAGAACGACAAGAACGAGACGAACGACGGCAGCGGGTCGCGCGAGGTCGTAAACAGGCGCAGGAACAGGAACGGATCCTCCGCGGTGGTGTCCTTGATCTGCTGAATCGCGCCGTAGAGCGCGGCGAGAGCGACCAGCACGACGAGCCATTCCAGCACGCGCATGCGCACGCTGGTCAGGTGGTCGGACAATTCCTTGAGCATGACCACGCCGAGGCCTTGGAAGGCCGAACCTTCACGCTGCATGAAGCGTTCCCTCCTTCAAGGTTGCGTCGGGCTGGGCCTCGAAGTAGCGGGTGTAGATCGCCTCGAGGCTGGGCTCCTGCACGCCGAGGAATTTCAGGCGGCCCTGCATGGCGACGACCTCGTTCGCCGCCTCCGGCCGCACGTCGCGGTCGGCATGCAGCCGCAATTTGCTGATGCCGGTTTTCTCGACGCCGCTGACGCCGGGAATGAGCGCAAGCCGCTCGGCAAGGCCGACGCCGTCGGCCTCGATATCGACCACATAGCCGCCGCCGAGAACCTGGCGGCCGAGCTCGGGCACCGTACCCATCAGCGCGATCTTGCCGCCGCTAAACAAGGCGACGCGGTCGCACACGCTCTGCACCCGCTCCAGCAGATGCGAGGACAACAGCACCGACACGCCTTCGGCCTTGAAGCCGCGGATGATGCCGAGGAGCTCCGCGGTGGCGTGCGGATCGAGGCCCGAGGTCGGCTCGTCGAGGATGGCGATCTGCGCGCCCTTCATCAAAATTTCGGCAAGGCCGAGGCGCTGCCGCATGCCGCGTGAGAAAGTGGCGACGCGCCTGTCAGCAAATTCGGCGAGCCCGACCCGCTCGATCGCGTCAGCGATGCGCTTCTCGCGCTCGGCGAAGCGAAAACCGATCAAGCGGGCGGTATAGCGCAGGTTATCGGCGGCGGTGAGGCCGTCATAGAAACCGACCGTGTCTGGCAGATAGCCGACGCGGCGCTTGACCGACAGCGGCTCGCGCGCCGGATTGAAGCCGAGCACGCGTACCTCGCCGCCGGAGATTTCCGTCAAGCCGAGCAGCATCAAGATGGTTGTCGTCTTGCCCGCGCCGTTGGGGCCGAGGAGACCGAAAATCTCCCCGCGCCCGACGGAAAACGAGATGTGGTCGACCGCGACCGCGTTGCCGTAGGTCTTGGTGAGGCCTTTCGCCTCAATAACGGTGTCCTCGGTCATCGCCGGCCGAACCTCGCGACCGCGCCGACCATGACCAGGAGCGCCACGCCGATGATGCCGACGCCGGCGATGCCCCACATCGTCGAGGTCGTCACCGTCACGCGGAACGTGCTGGATGCCGATTCACCACGCGCCGAGGCGCGGATCGTCGTCACGTAGTCGCCGGCGATCGCCTTGTCGGTCGGCGTGATCAGCGCCTGCACTTCCTTGTTGTCGTTCGGGGCGATGCGATCGACCGTCTTCGGATCGAAGGTGACCTTCCAGCCGCTTGGCGCCGAACCAGAGAGCTGGATGTCTTCGGCCGGCGCCGTGCCGGTATTGGTGATGACCACCGGCACCGTCGTTTCCTTGCCCGCCGTGGCGCGCGTTGAAACCAGGCCCTCGCGGCCGCTGATGTCGATCCGCGGCTGGCCGGTGATGTTGAGGCCGAGATCGGCCGTTGCGGAAGCATCTTCGGCGGCGACGCGCACGGAAACCTTATAGGGACCGGCCGCGGCCGTATTTGGCGGCGTGATTTTGAGCTTCACGTCCTTGCTCTGGCCGGCATCCACCGGCACGGCGCTGAGTTCCTGGCTGCCGTACTGCTCGGTGAAGGTGGCGTCGAAATTTTGCGGCGCCTGAGCCGACAGCGCTACGGTCAGCTTCTTGCCGCTGTCGTTCTTGATGTTGAGCTGATACTCGAAGCTCGACTTCACGGTGCCGCGCAGTTCGGGAAGTTGCGGCGTTACCGTGAGCTTCGCCGGCAGATCCTTGGCCAGCGTCACCGCGATCGGCAATTGCAATGTGGTCGCGCTTCCGGCCGCCGCGACGGTCAGTGTCTGCGTGCCCATGGCCGCGTCCTTCGGCACGTCGAGCCGCAGCGACAGCGCAACGCTGGAATTGGTCGCGGGCATCGCCGCGGCGATTGGTTGTCCGCCGCCGAGCAATGTCGCCGTCCACCCGGTCGGCACACCGGACACCGACAGCGCCAAGCGTTCGGGCGCCATGTCGTAATTCTGTATGCGCAGACTGACCGTCGAGGTCTCACCCGGCCGCAGCGTCACCGCCGGATAGTCGCTCATCAGGAAAAGACCCTTGACGTCTTTCGGCGCGTCGTCGGCCTTGACGACCGGCGCCAGGCAAACCGCAAAAGCGGCAAGGGCCGCGATGAATCCGTATCGCATTAGCATTGGCTCCCGTGCAGGAAATGGTTCGACGTGCCCCCTTCCCGACGCGCTCGAAACGAGTTCGGGCGAGGAAGTGAGCATTGTGGGCGTAATCGTGACAAAATCATGCAGACACTAGCCTATTTGGCAAGGGCTGGACGAAAAGTCCTGCGGTAGAGAGCCGCAGCCAACTGGAGCTGCGCCGATGCGCCGCAGAGAGGTCAGCGCCGGCATTTTGGCGTTCCGGCGCAAACCCGCCCTGGAAGTCCTGCTAGCACATCCGGGCGGACCGTTCTGGGCAAAAAAGGACGATGGCGTCTGGACAATCCCTAAGGGCCTCGTCGAGCCGGGTGACGATCTCGAGGCCACGGCGCGGCGCGAATTCACCGAGGAGACCAACTTGACGGCCGACGGCGTGTTGATCGCGCTCGCGCCGGTTAACCAAAAGAGCGGAAAGCTCGTGCACGCCTTTGCGATCGAAGCCGATTTCGAGCTCGGCGCGTTCTCGAGCAACACGTTCGAAATCGAGTGGCCGCCAAACTCCGGCCGGCGGCAAAGTTTTCCGGAGATCGACCGCATCGCCTATTTCGCGCTGCCGACCGCCAAAACAAAGATTATCGCCTATCAACTGCCGCTATTGCTCGAGCTCGAAGCGCGCTTTGCCTGAGCGTCACTCCCGCAACACCTGCGGCCAATCGACCTCATCGTGCGGCAGCACCCAGGGCTCGCGCCGCGCCGCGTCCCGCCATTCGCTCCATGCCGGCAGCGCCATCATGGCGCGCATATAGGCGCGCGCGGTGTCGCTCACTTCGACAGCGTAGGTGTGAAACCGCCAGACCACCGGCGCATACATGGCGTCAGCCGCACCGAAGGCGCCGAACAGAAACGGCCCGGCCGCGCCGTATCGCGCGCGGCAGTCGTGCCAGATCGTCTCGACGCGCGCCACGTCGGTTTTCGAGCCGTCGTCGAGCGCGCGCGGCTTCACCGGCCGCCAGACATTCATCGGCAACAGGCGTCGCAACGGCATGAATCCGGCGTGCATCTCGGCGGCAATCGCACGCGCATGCGCGCGGGCGCTTTCGTCTTTTGGCCATAGGGAGGCTGCGGGAAATTTCTCGGCGAGATATTCGAGGATCGCGAGCGATTCCCAAACCCGGGTCTCGCCGTCGATCAGCACCGGCACTTTGCCGGCGCCGCTGATATCGGTCACCCGCGCCTTGAAATCCTGCGCTTCCAGCGAAATGACTGTTTCCTCGAACGCGATCCCGGCCACCTTCATGGCGAGCCACGGCCGGAACGACCACGACGAATAGTTTTTGTTGCCGATCACCAGATGCAGGCTCATGCCGCGATTGTAGCGCGGTTTTCGCCTACGCAAAATTCAGGCTAAAAAAGCATCGGGGCAACGAAGATGCGCATTCTGGTGGTCATGTGACGACGGCAATTCGCGTCGCAATCGCGCGCGGCGCTGCGCGACGCCTGACTGAGCCTGCGATTAGACCAGACCGGTCACGACCGCGATAAAGGAAACGAACAGAACCGCCGACGCCGTGCACAGTGCCGTCAGTGCGGTTTCGACCCAGCGGCCGGCCGACGACTGAGGCTCGACCGCAATTGCGTCGAACTCAGTTTCAAGCGCGGCATGAATATTCATAGACATGTTTGTCCAACCCCCCGAGGACATCTCGCCGAGACGTGACGCAACACTTTTCGCCCGACTCAAATCCGATCCTCAGTTCTGCCAGCATCGCGGCGCGGGATGAAGGATTGGTAAAAAGTCCCAAAATGGGACGGGAGTTTTCAGGAAGGGTTAGCGCGCGCCTATCAGGGCGCCGGGAATAATTCGGTGGTCTTGCCGGTGATCCGGTAGGCCACAAGGCCGACCCACTCGCGGACGGCGGTATCGGTACGGCGCAAGCCGTCGCCGAGCGAGGCAAATGGCTGCAGCGCATCGATCGGCCCGCGCGTCCTCCAATCGACCGGATAGGCTTCGATGGCAAATCCCGCGGCGCGGAACGCCGCCATCGCCCGCGGCATGTGATAGGCCGAGGTCACCAGAATCCAGCGCTCGCCCGGCTGCGGATTGGCGAGCAGATGCGAGAACACGGCGTTCTCGATGGTGTTGCGTGACTGCTCCTCGGCCGTGATGCGCTCGTGGGCGATACCGAGGGCCTCAAATTCCTTCACCGCGATGGCCGCCTCGACCGCCTCGCTGGCGATCAAGAAATTGTTGCCGCCGGAAAAGATGATCCGCGCATCCCGATAGCGGCGTGCGAGTTCGGCGGCGACGGTGATCCGCTCGGCGGCTTCATTGAGCGCGACGGCACCGCGCGCCGCCGACACGTCCAGCGTGATCGCGCCACCGAGCACGACAATTCCGTCCGGGGCGCCGCGCGAGGCGTCCCACGGCGGGAAACGCTGCTCCAAGGGCAGGATCAATGCGTTGCCGAGCGGCGACAATCCGGCGATGGCGATCAGCGCGATGCTGGTCACGACGAGCCAGCTGCCGAGGCGGGTAAAGCGCGTGCACAGGAGAACAAGACCGGCAATGCCGATCGATATGAGTATGTTGGACGGCAGCGCGAAGAAGCCGAGTATTTTGGACAGGATGAAGAACACGCGCAGTCCTCCTCCCCTACCCGTTGCTGCTCGAAGCTGCGGTCAGGCGCCCAATAGCTAGCCGCGCGTCTTGCGCCACGCCGCGTAACGCACCTTGGCGTCGTCGTTGGGCGGATAGAGGCCCGGCAGCTTCACGCCCTTCTCGACTTCGTTGAACACCCAGCTTTCGTAAAGCTCGTGCTCGGCGCCTTCGTGAGCGACGAAATCCACCATTGTCTGCGGAATAACGACGGCGCCGTCGTCGTCGGCCACGATCACGTCGCCCGGAAAAATAGCGCAGCCGCCGCAGCCGATCGGCTGCTGCCAGCCGACGAAGGTCAGCCCGTTAACGGAAGCCGGCGCGGCGACGCCGGCGCACCACACCGGCAAGGCACTCGTCAAGACGCCGGCGCGGTCGCGCATGACGCCGTCGGTGACCAGCGCCGCGACGTTGCGCTTTTTCATCCGCGCACAGAGAATGTCGCCAAAAATGCCGGCGCTCGGTACGCCCATGGCGTCGGCGACCGCGATCACGCCCTCCGGCATCTCTTCGATCGCTGCGCGGGTCGAAATCGGACTGGCCCAGCTTTCCGGCGTCGCCAAATCTTCACGCACCGGCACGAAGCGCAAGGTGAAGGCCGGGCCGATGATGCGCTCGCCGCTCGAGACCAGCGGCTTCGGACCGTTCATCCAGCAGCGCCGGATACCCTTCTTCAACAGCATGGTGGTGATCGTTGCCGTGGTCACCTTGCGCAGAACGTCGAATAGCGCGTCGCTCATCGCTTGCCTCGCTAAAAGAAAATCACGCCGGCGCCATGCCGAGCCGCTCGTCGCGGCGGCGCAGCCAGGCCACGAACGGAATCGACAGCAGCACCATCCAGCCCTTGCCGACCACTTGCCCGGGTAAAAAATCGAGCGAGCCGAAGGCGAGCCACAGGAACACGATGGAATCGACGACCAGACCGACGACGCTCGATGCCACGACGGCGACAACGAGCCGGCGGCGGGCGAGCGGCGTATAGACCGCGAGATCGGCGAATTCCGACAGCAGGAAGGCGACCCCCGAGGCGAGAACGAGCGACGGCGGCGCCAGCAGCGCCGAGAGGGCCGTGCCGCACAGGATCGCCAACGCCGACATAACAGCGCCCAGCCGCCGTTGCACCAGATCGCGCAACACCAGCGCGATGCCGACCATCATGACGCCCGACGGCGCCATCAGACCGGGCGCGACCGGTACGACGCAGGGGCCATGCGGCGCGATGCAGGTGGTGCCGACATGGCCGATCAGCCAGTTGGCCGCCGGAATCGTCAGCGCGAACAGGATCAGGAAAATCACGCCTTCGCGGCGGCGCTGCTGCCCTCTATCCAATGTCATGCCGCAGCCTTCCACTTCGCAAAACCCTCCGCGCGAAGCCGGCAGGCGGGACATTCGCCGCAGCCGAAACCCCAGGCGTGCCGGTGCTCGCGGTCGCCGAGATAGCAGGTGTGGGTCTCGGCGAGAAGAAGCTCGATCAGCGGCGCGCCGCCGATTTCCTGGGCCAACGCAAACGTCGCCGCCTTGTCGATCCACATTAGCGGCGTGTGGATGACGAAGCGGCGGTCCATGCCCAGCGTGAGCGCAACCTGCATTGCCTTGATGGTGTCGTCGCGGCAGTCGGGATAGCCGGAAAAGTCGGTTTCGCACATGCCGGCGACCAGATGCTTTATGCCGCGCCGATAGGCGAGCGCGCCGGCAAAGGAGAAAAATACCAGATTGCGGCCGGGCACGAATGTGGTCGGCAGGCCGGAGTCGGAGATTTCGATGGCGACGTCGCGGGTCAGCGCGGTTTCCGAAATCGCGGCGAGTGCATCGATCCGTACTACGTGGTCTTCGCCGAGCCGCTCACGCCACGCTGCGGATAACTGCGACAGACGTTCGCGAATGCGCGGGCGCACATCGAGTTCGACCGCGTGGCGCTGCCCATAATCGAACCCGATGGTCTCGACCCGGGCAAAGCGCTCCAGCGCCCAGGCGAGGCAGACCGTGGAATCCTGGCCGCCCGAGAACAGAACCAGCGCGTCGCCGAGCAAGCTCACCGCGGCCCATCCTTCAGCCAGGCGCCGATCCGCTCGACCGCTTCATGCATCTGCGCGCGCGAACCGGCGTAGCACAGGCGCAGGAAGTTTCGGCCGCGCAGCGGATCGAAATCGACGCCGGGTGTCGTAGCAACTCCCGCCTCCTCGAGCATGCGGGTGGCGAACGCAAAACTGTCGGTCGAGAAGCGCGAGACGTCGGCGTAGAGATAGAACGCGCCGTCGACCGGCAGGAACGAATCGAGCCCGGCGCGAGGCAATCCCTCGACGAGGATGCGGCGGTTTTCCTCGTAACCATGCTTGACTTCGTCGAGCTCCGTGCGCGCGTCGAATGCCGCTTCGGCGGCGATCTGCGACAGCGTCGGCACCGAAATCGCAAGGTTCTGCTGCAAACGCTCGACCGCCCTTACCAGCGATGGCGGCACCACCATCCAGCCGATCCGCCATCCGGTCATGCAAAAATATTTGGAAAACGAATTGATGATGATGGCGTCATCCGACAGGCCCGCGGCGCTCTCGGCGGCGAAGGCATAGTCAAGACCGTGGTAGATCTCGTCCGATATGAAAGCGATGCCGGCATCCTCGGCGCAGCGGATCAGCGCGGTGAGCGCTTGCGCGGTCATCATGGTGCCGGTCGGATTGGCCGGAGAGCCGACGATCACGCCCTTGAGCGGCCGCGCGCGGTGTACAGACAGCAGCGCGTCACTCGTGATCGACCATCGCGTCTGCGCATTGGTCTCGATCCACACCGGCTCGCAGCCGAGCGCGGTAAGGATATGGCGATAGGGCGGATAGCCCGGCAGCGCCATGGCCACGCGGTCCCCCGCTTCGAAAGCGGCAAGAAACGCCAGGATGAATCCAGCGGACGAGCCGGTGGTGACGACGATGCGTGCCGGGTCGATGTCGAGACCGTGCCGCTCGCCATAGGCCCGCGCGATGCGCCGGCGCAGCGAGGCAATCCCTAAGGTTTCGGTATAGCCGAGCGGGCTCGCCGAGAGCGCCGCCCGTGCCGCGGCAATCGCGGTCGCCGGCGCGCCCACCGCCGGCTGGCCGACCTCCATATGGATGATGCGGCGGCCTTGCGCCTCGAGCCGCGCCGCCGCCGCCATGACGTCCATCACCATGAACGGCGGCACGGCGCTGCGGGCCGATGGCTGCAAGAGGCGTTGCGCCTGATCGAGCATAAATTCGCCTTTACGTCCCGGATATTAGCCCTCGCGGGATCGCCCCGCTGCTGCCGTATTCCGCGGGTTTCGTGACCCTTGGCTGCTGGGGAAGGAACGCGGCGGCCTTATGTTGACCGCAACCGGTTCCGTCCATAGTTTGGGTCCCGAGCCGAGGGACCGATACTGTCCCCAATGAATCCTGCAAAACCTCCTAGCAAGGCGTGCCCGGTGAAGCCAGCTTCCCGCGCCCTTGCGCTTGTCACGGCCGCGGCGGTCGCGCTGGCCGGCGTCCCGGCACGCGCCCAGAACGGCTCCAATGCCGGCATCCCGATGATTCGCGATGCCGAGATCGAGCAATTGCTGCGCGAATACGCAGCGCCGATTCTCAAGGTCGCCGGCTTGGGCAATCAGGGCATCCGGGTCGTCATCATCAACGACAAGTCGTTCAATGCCTTCGTGATGGATGCGCACCATATCTTCGTCAATGCCGGCGCGCTGATGGAGGCGACGACACCCAATCAGCTGATCGGCGTATTTTCGCACGAGACCGGCCACATCGTCGGCGGCCATTTGTCGAAGATGCGCCAGGAGCTCGCCAATGCGCAGACCGCGGCGATCATCGCCATGCTGCTCGGCGTCGGCGCGGTGGCTGCGGGGGCGCGCTCGAACAATTCCGACATGGCCAATATCGGCGGCGCGATCATTTCCGGCCCGCAGGCCTATTTGCAGAACACGCTGCTTGCCTACCAGCGCGGCCAGGAGGAATCGGCCGACCGCGCCGGCGTGCGCTTTTTGACCATGACCGGCCAATCGGCCAAGGGCATGTACGACACGTTCAAGCGCTTCGCCGACGAGTCGTTGTTCTCGGCACATTCCATAGATCCATATGCGCAAAACCATCCGATGCCCGCCGAGCGCATGGCCGCGCTCGCGGAGCTGGTGAAGACGCCGTACTGGGACAAGAAGGATCCGCCCGAACTGCAATTCCGCCACGACATGATGCGGGCGAAGATGTACGGCTTCACCGAGCGGCCCGACGCGGTGCTGAGGCGCTATCCATCGACCGACAACAGCATGCCCGCCCGCTACGCACGCGCCATCTCGGCTTATAGGTTCGGCGATTTGCACGACGCCACCGCGCAGATCGACGCCCTGATCGCGTCGGCGCCGAACAATCCGTATTTCTACGAGCTCAAAGGCCAGGCGCTGCTCGAAGGCGGGCATCCGGCGGCGGCGATCCCGTCATTGCGCCACGCCGTGCAGCTTGCGCCCGACCCCGCGCTGATCCAGATCACGCTGGCGCAGGCGCTGATCGCCACCAACGACGCCAAACAGACCGAGGAAGCCATCCCGATCTTGCGCGCAGCGCTGGCCAAGGAACCCGAGGCCGCCGACGCCTATCTGCAGCTGGCGATGGCCTATGGCCACAAGGGCGATCTCGCCGACGCCGATCTCGCTTCGGCGCAAGCCGCCTTCGCCCGCGGCGACAACAAAACGGCGCGGCAGCTCGCCGCCCGGGCCAAGGAGCGCTTTCCCATCGGATCGCCCGGCTGGGTGCGCGCCGACGACATAGTTGCTTTCAACAAGAACCTCAGTCAAAACCCGCTGAGAAAATGATCACCGGAAGGACGATCCAATGAACTATGCCTTTGCATCGCGCTCGCGCCCGGCCCTGTTCGCGTCGTTGCTCGCCGCGACGATGCTGCTAGCGCCGGCCGCCTCGGCGCAATCGTTCTCCGACGACCAGAAGCAAGCCATCGAGGGCATCATCAAGGATTACCTGCTCAAGCACCCCGAGGTGCTGCAAGACGCCATGAACGCGTTGGATAAGAAGCAGCAGGAAGCCGACGCCGAAAAGGCGCGCACGACGATCAAGGACAACAACGCCACCTTGTTCAACTCGGCGCATCAAGTGGTACTCGGTAATCCGCAGGGCGACACCACAGTGGTCGAGTTCTTCGATTACAATTGCGGCTACTGCAAGCGGGCGCTGCCCGACATGCTGACGCTCTTGAAGACCGATTCGAACATCAAATTCGTGCTTAAGGAATTTCCGGTCCTGGGCGAGGGATCGGTCGAAGCCGCTCACGTCGCGGTCGCCGCCCGTATGCAGGACCCGACCGGCAAGAAGTACATCGAATTCCACCAGAAGCTCCTCGGCGGCCGCGGCCCGGCCGACAAGGCGCACGCGCTCGCAGCCGCCAAAGATGCCGGCTTCGACATGGCGCGGATCGAGAAGGATATGAACAGCGACGAGGTCAAGACCACAATCGACGAGGACATGAAGCTCGCCGACGCGCTCGGGGTGAGCGGCACGCCGAGCTACGTGGTCGGCTCCGAACTGGTGGTGGGAGCCGTCGGGCTCGACTCGCTGAAGGAGAAAATCGCGGCGGCGCGGAAGTAATCGCTTTCGCCTTGGAGCATGATCCCGAAAAGTGGAACCCGGTTTTCGGATAAGATCATGCTCAAACAAAAATTCTAGACTATGATCTGATTCAATTGAATTGGATCATAGTCTAGGCGTCCGGATTGATCACCCTCCCCCGTTTCGGGGGAGGGTTTTTTCATGCCGTCATTTGGCCAGATAGTTGCGGTGCACCCAGCTGCCGTCGGCACGGCGCGTCTCGGCATAGAGCGAGGCGTCGCCGTCACGCGTTGCCAGCCGAACGCTGGCATTGATCGCGCGCTCGGCCTTCACGCCGCTCGACGCCGCGGCCAGAAACGCTTCCACGTCCTTGACCGCCGGCGGCGGTGCGCCGGCTGCTTCTTTCACGCTGATCGCCTCGGTGACATTGGCGGCTAAAAGCTTGCTCCACATTTTGCGAAACAGCGCGTTCGAGGCATAGACGTCGCCGCTGTTGATCTTGCCGTTAATGGCGAAGACGTAGCCGACGATGTCGTCACCGGTTTCGCCGGCGCCCTGCAGCGCTGCGATGTAAGCCGTCTGGGCCTGCTTGAGCTTCTCGTTCTCCAGCGACAATTGCAGGCTCGACGGCGACGCCGGCGACGCCATGGGGGCGCCGACGGAGCGGGACAAGCTGTCTTGGGTCTTGCGCACCGTCGACCAGATTTCCTGCTGGCTTTCGCCTGTGCCGGCGCCGCCCGCATAAGCCATGGTCGACGCGGAGGCGTCGGCCGCAGGCGCAGCCGCGGTCACCGCATAGGCCCGCATGGCGACTTTCGCCTCATGCGACGGCATCGCCGAGGCGGCGCTCGAGAACTGCCTGGCATCTTCGTTGCCGCGCGCCGTCCAGCGGCCGTGCTCGACGCAGAACGCCGCGATCGGCACCTCGCCCGAACGCGGCGGCAATAGCAGATCGACCGACAGCACCCGGTCCTGCTGCCCGCCCTTCACGATGTCGCCGGCCTGAACGTAGACCTCTTCGTTGCCGGCATTCTCCACTGTGAGCGCATTGACGCTGCCGGTCTCGTGGACTTTGACAACGCCTTTGGCCAGCGCCTCCTGCAAGGTCAGCGGCACGGCGCCGACGCCTCCCGAACCGTGCACGAGATAGATCGCAAGGTTGCCGTGAGCGATCGGACCTGAGACTTGAAAACCAGCGTCGGCAAAGGCCGCCACAGCGAATAGAAGCGACGCAAGGACAGACGCGACAAGAAGCAGAAAAGCTCTGTAGCGCATGGAATCACCCTCCCAATGATGGTCGCGGCGAGAATGTCGAAGCGCTCTGTGGTGCGGTCGCGGGGCGGCGGTGGCGGATTTCGGGTTTCATCGTGGCGGCAGCGACGCCATCACCCCGGCTTTCCCTTTGCGGGGGGCTTCCCTATAACCTGACCGGCATGGTGGGGCGTTCGCCCGCCGCGATCCCAGCCGGGTCCTTGAAAATGCCGAAGACCGTCTATGTCCTGAACGGACCCAATCTCAATCTGCTCGGCACGCGCGAGCCGGAGCTTTACGGCCGCGCTACGCTCGCCGACGTCGAGAAGCTTTGCCGCGAGACCGCAAAACGTCACGAACTTGCGCTGGTGTTTCGCCAATCCAATCACGAAGGCGAAATCGTCGATTGGATTCAAGAAGCGCGCGCCAAGATGGCCGTCGGCCTCATCATCAATCCGGCGGGATACACGACAACGTCGATCGCCATCCTCGATGCGTTGTTTATGCTTGAGGTGCCGATCATCGAGGTGCACATCACCAATATCCACAAGCGCGAGGAATTCCGCCACCACTCCTACATTTCGAAAGCGGCGCGCGCGGTGATCGCCGGCTGCGGCGTGCAGGGCTACGCGCTCGCCATTGCCGGCGTCGCGAACATGATCGGCGCCAAGGATTGATCGTGGCGCGCAAGCCCGGGAACCCGTCCATGCCGAAGACGCCAGCGATCGACCACGACGTCATCCGCGAGCTGGCGAAGCTGCTCGACGAAACCGGACTCACCGAAATCGAGTTCGAGCGCGATGGCGTTTCGGTACGCGTTGCCCGCAATCTCAGTGCGCCAAGCTCGCGGACGCGGTCCGCGGAAGTGCCGCCCAGTGCGGCGATGTCGCCGGCACCGGCCGCCGCATCGCTCGACCCGACGCAGCATCCTGGCGCCGTCATATCGCCGATGGTCGGTACCGCCTATCTCGGCCCGGCGCCGGGCGCGCGGCCCTTCGTCGAGGTCGGCAGCCAGGTGAAGACCGGCGAACCGCTGCTCATCATCGAAGCGATGAAGACGATGAATCAAATCCCGGCGCCGCGCTCCGGCACGTGTTCGACAAAATCCTCATCGCCAATCGTGGGGAAATCGCGCTGCGGGTGCTGCGCGCCTGCAAGGAGCTTGGCATCGCGACCGTCGCTGTCCATTCGACGGCGGACGAAGACGCCATGCATGTGCGCCTCGCCGACGAAAGCGTATGCATCGGGCCGCCGCCGGCCAAGGACAGCTATCTCAATGTCCCGGCGCTGCTCTCGGCCTGCGAAATCACCGGCGCCGACGCCGTGCATCCGGGCTACGGCTTTCTCTCGGAGAACGCGCGCTTTGCCGAAATTCTCGGCGAGCATAACGTGCACTTCATCGGGCCGCGGCCCGAGCATATCCGCCTGATGGGCGACAAGATCGCGGCCAAGCGCACGGCGCTTAAGCTCGGCATTCCGATCGTGCCCGGCTCCGACGGCGGCGTCGGCTCCGACGCCGAGGCATTCCGCCTGGCGCGCGACATCGGATTCCCGCTGATGCTGAAAGCCGCCGCGGGCGGCGGCGGCCGCGGCATGAAGCTGATCCGCGCCGAGGACGAGTTGGCGGCGGGCCTCGCCGTGGCGCGCGCCGAGGCGCAAGCCGCGTTCAGCGACGACACGATCTATCTGGAAAAATACCTGGAGCGGCCGCGCCACATCGAAATCCAGGTGCTCGGCGACGGCAAAGGCCGCGCCATCCATCTCGGCGAGCGCGACTGCTCGCTGCAACGGCGCCACCAGAAAGTCTGGGAGGAAGGCCCGTCGCCGGCGCTGAACACCGCGGTACGCGATTCAATCGGCGAAACCGTCGCCAAGGCGATGCGCGAGATCAAATATCTCGGCGTCGGCACCGTCGAATTCCTCTACGAGGACGGCAAGTTCAACTTCATCGAGATGAACACCCGCATCCAGGTCGAGCATCCGGTGACCGAGATGATCACCGACATCGACCTCGTCGTCGAGCAGATCCGTGTCGCCGCCGGCAACGATCTCACCTTGACGCAGGACAACGTCAAATTTCACGGCCACGCCATCGAATGCCGGATCAATGCCGAAAATCCGGTGTCATTCCGGCCGTCGCCGGGCAAGATCGTGCACTACCATCCGCCCGGCGGCTTGGGCGTGCGGGTCGATTCCGCCGTCTACCACGGATATACGATCCCGCCGTTCTACGATTCGCTGGTCGGCAAGCTCATCGTCCACGGCAAGACGCGCAGCGAATGTCTGATGCGGCTCAAACGCGCGCTCGACGAATTCGTCGTCGACGGCATCGAGACCACTCTCCCCCTGTTCCGCGCCTTGGCGCAGGAGAAGGATATCATCGACGGCGATTACCACATCCACTGGCTGGAAGAGTTTCTCGCCCGCGGCGAGCGTGCGGAATAGTCAGGCCGGCACGCCGGTCGCGGCCTGACGCAGCACGGCCATCAGCAATCGGCCGACCAGCTCCGGCTCATAGGGCTTCGGCACGATGATGGCGGATCACCGGAAGATTGGGCAACAGCTCGCGGGCGCGACGCGCCAGCGCGGCGCCGTCCATCTTGCCCGGCAGATTGATATCGGTGAACAGCACATCCACCGGATCCGACGCGAGATGCCCAAGCGCGTCGGCGGCATTGGTGACCGACTGCACGTCGAAGCCTTGTTCCGACAGCGATTGCGTCACCCACTCGTTGACGAGAATCTCGTCTTCAACAAGCAGGACATGGATCGGTTCGGTCGCTTTGACGTTCGGTTCCACGGCAAAAGCTCAACGCACTTGTAGTTGTTGAATCGGCAACGCCCGGCACGCAAAAGCGTTCAAGCTGATTAAAATCTTAGCGGCGTTGTGGTTTTCGAACTGTTAATATCAGCCGAGAGCCGGGGCAAGCGAAGGCGCCTCTTGAACCGGGAACCGGGAGCCGGTTAAACGAATCCCATGGCCAGCCGCGAATCTGCACTCATCGACATCACGCCGGAGGTGCTGCTCAAGGCCTATGCCTGCGGCATCTTTCCCATGGCGGAAGGCGCCGACGATCCGGCGCTGTATTGGATAGAACCGGAACGGCGTGGAATCATTCCTTTTGATCGCTTCCATGTGCCGGACCGGCTGGCGCGCACCGTGCGCTCCGACCGCTTCACCGTGGCGGTCGACCGGGATTTCGACGCCGTTATCGACGGTTGCGCGCAGCCGGTGCCGGGACGCAGTCGGACCTGGATCAATGCCCGCATTCATAACCTCTATCGCAAGCTCTACGAGCGCGGCGACTGTCATACGGTCGAGGTCTATGACGGCGAGGAACTGGTCGGCGGCCTTTACGGCGTCAGTCTCGGCCGCGCCTTTTTTGGCGAGAGCATGTTTCATCGCGCCCGCGACGCCTCCAAGGTTGCGCTGGTGCATCTGGTGGCGCGGCTGAAGGCCGGCCATTACCGCCTGCTCGACACGCAATTCGTCACCGATCATTTGCGGACCTTCGGCGCCATCGAAGTCACCCGGCCGGCCTATCACAAACTGCTCGACGCTGCGCTGGTCGGCGAGGGAGATTTCGGCGCGCTTGCGCTCGATCGGCCGGTGCCCGGCGGTGCCGCGCTGGCGCGTCTCACTGCGGGATAAGCGTCAGCGCGCCGGTGGGGCGGGTACCGGCGCCGGCGCGACTTGACGCAGGGTCGGAGGCTGGCGCGGCCGTTGCGGCGCAGGCGCCGCTGGAGCCGGTGTCGTCGATTGCGCCACCGGCGCCGGCGCCTGGATGGGTTGAGAGCAATCGGTCAGCCAGACGTCGTAAATCGGATGCTCGACGGCATGCAGGCCGGGGCTCGAGGCGAACATCCAGCCGGTGAAGATGCGCTTGATCTCGCCTTTCAGCGTCACCTCGTCAACGTCGATGAAGGCGTCGGTGTTCGTCGCCTCGGTCGGCGGCCGCGTGTAGCAAGCCCGCGCGGTAACCTGCAGCGCACCGAATTGCACCGTTTCGCCGATCGCCGCATCGAACGAAATAATGCGACCGGTGATCTTGTCGAGGCCGGAAAATACCGCCCGAGCGTTCGGGATCTTCTGCGTCGGTGTCTCGGTGACGACCGTATCGTCCGACTGCGGAGCAGTATCGGCGGGTTGCGGCGGCGGCGGATTGGCCGGCTGCTGTGCATTGGTTGGCTGCGGCGAATTGGCTGGCTGCTGTGGATTGGCCGGCGGCGGGCTCACCCTGGCGCGCTGGGCCGGTGGCGGTGCGGCTGCGGCGCCTGGGGGCGGCGGTAGCGGTTGTGCCTGGATACCGGACGGCGGCGGGGGTCCGGCCGAAGGCGGCGGTGAGTATTGCTGTTGGGGGGGATATTGGTCAGCCGGTGGTGGCTGCGCCGGGAATCCGCCATTGGGAACGTCGCCTGGCGGCCGTGGCGGCCCCTGATTGCCGAAAATATTGCCGAACTGGGCCGTGGCCGGCCCTGTAGCAAGGCTTGCACCGATCACGAGCACAATAGCGGCGATGCGGAGCATGAAACCTTGCGATCTTGGGCGCGCCCGGGTCAGGCGCGGCAACCGGTCCGCCCGGTTAACATTTTGAATGAGGCAAAACCAGGGATCAGGGATCAGGGATCAGGGATCAGGGATCAGGGATCAGGGATCGGGGCCTGACTACTGACTGCCTGGACTCCAAGCTTTGTAGTCGCCGGTAGCCTTCGGACGGCGGCCTTGCGCCAAGGTCGATCCGGTCGGGCGATGGGCATTCGGCGTGCCGGTCAGGTTCGGCCGATGCGGCTTCTCCCAAGGATGGGGCGCCGTCTTGTCCTGGGTCGGCAATATATCGACGGTGTGATGCAGCCAGCCATGCCAGCTCGGCGGCACGCGGGACGCCTCGGCGACCCCGTTATAGATCACCCAGCGCCGTTCGAGGCCGAGCGTCGGATCGATCTTGCTGCCTTTGGTCCGGTAGTAGCGATTGCCAAATTCGTCTTCGCCGACGAATTCGCCATAGAGCTTCGTCCACACTTGCGTGCCGAAGGTCTGGCCGTTCCACCAAGTGAAAAACCGCAGCAGGAAGGTTTTCATCGCCGCTCGCGTGTTGACGCTGGCATGTTTATCGGCCGCTTGATGCCACCTTGCGGCTACCCTGTCCAGCTTGGAAGCGAATAGACCCAGCCGTTGTCGCAAGCCTGCCAGCTATGAGTTCAGCGATGCTGGGATTTCAAAAGCGCGGCAACAATGGCGGTCCATTCCAACGCAAGCTCGGCCGTCGCCGGCTCTCGCCGCGCCTGCCGGTACCAATAGCGAGCATTGTCGCGGTCGCCTTCGACCCGATGCAGATAGGCGTGCACCCAGGCGCAGTCAGACCCCTCCTCGCTCATGACGATGTCATGGGCCTTGTCCCAGACGTCCTTGCCGGCCCACCACAGCGCGGTGAGTGCAGGCGACAGCCCGGTTGGCGGCAGTCGCACGGTGAGAGAGCGTTTGAATGCTGCGGGTGTCATTTTAAGGAGAAAGATTAAATGCTTCGAATCGCCGGTTGCAATATATGATGCGTACGTTCCTTAATAAGCTTAATTCATGCGCTTGACGTTCAGCAACGTTCCAGACGCGGGTACTCGCTTTACCAAGGGGTCGAGTCCCAAGAACGTTTTTGTATTTGGTGCCGGGCTATCAGTCCCAGCAACTCTCCCTCCAGCAAACGCCCTCTTGAAGCGCGCTATAGTTTGGAAATTATCATCGGCACCAACCGTAAACATCAACCTTATAGAGGCGTTTTGCGACTATTTCTATCCGGGGCTTCAACGGCCTCGCGGCGAATATCCCGATGTCGAAGACATGCTTGGCATGATGGAGGCAGCACAAGATTATGACAGCGTGCGCGGAAGGGGCCGGGGATATCGATGGCGCGCCGGGTATATAGCGGATGCGCGAAAGCAACTGACGCGCTTAATTGGCGAATTTCTCTGGTCATTTCAGCGAGATGAAATTTTCAAAAAAGCAGAGCACGTGCGGAACATCGTCAAAAAATACAAGTTCGACACAGTCTTTGTAACATTCAATTATGACTTACTCCTTGAGACCGCGCTAACGCAAGAACGCATCGACTTCTCGTACGCAATCGACAAAACGAATACTTCGAGGAACATCGTCTTGAAACCGCACGGCTCAATTAATTGGTTTTTTCCATCGGACAATCCGAAAGCTAAAAGATGGGAAAGCGATAATTGCGTAAACTTCCTCGATCGAATTTTTGTTTTCGCGGAAGCCTTTCCAAATTTTCTAAGCAACCAAATTAATCCGCCATATGTCTTGATCGCACCCACTCCACATAAGCAGATCGAAAATGAGTTTCTTAAGCGGCAATGGACGTCTTTTTCGTCGTCCATTCACAACGCACCAAATGTCACGATAGTAGGTTACTCTTTGCCTGCGGCTGACCGGCTAGCGAGGATTGTGCTCAGACGCGGTGGCCCGGCCCATAATGCGCGAAAATACATCACCGTCATCGATCCCGGAGAGCTAGAGGACCATTACAAAAGAAATATCTCGCCACGAATAAGATATGTTCGAGATTATTGTGAAAATTATTTTGGCTGATAGCCCGACTCCCTACCACCACTGATCTGGACCGAACTGCCTGGCGGCTCGCTCGATCACCGCGCCGAGCGCGAACAGCGTCTCCTCCTCGAACGGCCGGCCGATCAATTGCAATCCGAGCGGCAGGCCCTGCGCGTCGAGGCCGCTCGGCACCGAAATGCCCGGCAGCCCGGCCATGTTCACGGTCACCGTGAAAACGTCATTGAGATACATTTCGATCGGATCGGCGCGGCCTTTTTCGCCGATGCCGAACGCCGCCGACGGTGTCGTCGGCGTCAGGATGGCGTCGATGCCGTCGGCAAAGCAGCGCTCGAAATCGCGCTTGATCAGGGTGCGCACTTTTTGCGCACGCAGGTAATAAGCATCGTAGTAGCCGGCGGAGAGCACATAGGTGCCGATCATGATGCGGCGGCGCACTTCCTTGCCAAAACCGTCGCGGCGGGTGTGCTCGTACATGTCGATGACGTCGCGGCCAGGCGCACGCAGCCCGTAGCGCACGCCGTCATAGCGCGCGAGATTGGACGAAGCTTCAGCCGGCGCCACGATGTAATAGGCCGGCAGCGCGTATTTGGTCATCGGCAGCGAGATATCGACTGTGTCCGCCCCAGCATCCTTGAGCCACTGTACGCCCTGCCGCCACAGCGCTTCGATTTCCGCCGCCATGCCCGACACGCGGTATTCTTTCGGAATGCCGATGCGCTTGCCCTTGATCGAGGCGCCAACGGCCTTCTCGTAGTCCGGCACCGGGCGATCGACGCAAGTCGTGTCCTTCGGATCGGGCCCCGCCATCGAGCGCAGCAGGAGGGCGCAATCGCGCACGGTACGCGCGAACGGCCCGGCCTGATCGAGCGACGAGGCAAACGCGACGATGCCCCAGCGCGAGCAGCGGCCGTAGGTGGGCTTCAATCCGACGATGCCGCAGAATGCCGCCGGTTGGCGGATCGAGCCGCCGGTGTCGGTGCCGGTGGCGCCAACGCACAAATGCGCCGCCACCGCGGCCGCCGAACCGCCCGAGGAACCGCCGGGCACCAGCTTGGTGTCGGCGCCGCGCCGGCGCCATGGCGACACCACCGGGCCAAAATGCGAGGTCTCGTTCGACGAGCCCATGGCGAATTCGTCGCAATTGAGCTTGCCGAGCATGACGGCGCCGTCGCGCCACAGATTGGCGGTGACCGTCGATTCGTAAGGTGGAACGAAATTCTCCAAAATGTGCGAGCACGCGGTGGTGCGCACGCCGTCGGTGCAGAACAAATCCTTGATGCCGAGCGGTAAGCCTTCGAGCAGCTCGCCCTGCCCTTTCGCCAGCCGCTCATCCGATGCACGCGCCATCTCGCGCGCGCGCTCGGGTGTCTCCAGCACAAAGGCATTGAGCGCGCGTGCGCTTTCGATCGCCGCGAGATGCGCCTCGGCCAATTCAGTTGCGGAAAATTCCTTGTTGCGCAGGGCATCGCGCGCCTGCGCCAGCGTCAGCGCGGTAAGATCGGTCATCCGTTCGTCGGATCGTCACAGGAAAATGGGTTTTTGGCCGCAGGCTTTGGTGCCGCATCGGGCGCCTCAGGCGTCGGCGCGTCCCAATCGGCCTGTATCGGCAAAGGCTGCACCGGGAAATCGGCAAATAGCTTTTCGACCGCCGCCGGATCGTCGGGGTTCAGCAATCCCTTGCTTTCGAGATAAGCGAGCCAGATAGCGTCTTGTTCGCAGGCGAGGCACATGGCTATTCCACCACCTTGGGCACGACGAAGAAGTGATCCTGATGGGCCGGCGCGTTCGCGATGATGGCGTCCGGGATGCCGCCGTCGGTCACCTTGTCCTCGCGCATTTTCATCGCCATTGGCGTCACCGAGGTCATCGGCTCGACACCCGCGACATCGACCTCGCCGAGCTGCTCGACGAAGGCCAGAATGGCGTTGAGCTCGCCCTGAAGGCCGGCCACCTCATCCTCGGCAACGGCGATCCGCGCCAGATGCGCAACGCGGCGGACCGTGTCTGCGTCCACAGCCATGAAAACCTCATCGCCAATTCAAATTATGCATCGGCTGGCGTCGGCTATACCAGAGCCGGAATGACCCGCCAACTGCGCCGCCGAACCATATTTCGGCATGCAGTTGCGCCACCGCAAGGCACCTTTCATCGCGGTGCAATCTGGCTTGCCCGCAGCAGCGCGGCATTCTCGGCGGTAATGCGAATAGCCAGTATCCCCGCGTTGAGAATCGAGAATACCAGCGCGTAGGTTGGCAGGCCCAGCGCCAACGGCACCACGGCAATCTCGCCAGTCACCACCGCATAATTGGGGTGACGCAAAAACCGGTACGGGCCCTGCGCGACAAGACGTTCGCCGGGGACGACGATAACGCGGATGGTCCAGCGGCGGCCGAGCGTCGCAAGCACCCAAAACCGGGCCATCTGAAGCACGACAAACAAAGCAAGAAAGAACGGCTCGACCGGACGGTCGTAGGCAAAGAACCATAACCCCGCCATCCACGCGGCATGGAACAGGATCATCAGCGGCAGGTGCGAATGGCCGTATTCGATGCCGCCGGCCGCCATGAGCCGCGCCTCGTTCGCTTTCGCCCACCACAGCTCGATCAATCGCTGCACGGTGAGGTAAGTTAGAAGGATTGCGCCGCCGCCGAAGACCATCACAAGTCGGCCGCGACGAAATAGGCGGAAAAGCCCGGCCCGAACGCCGCCAGCAGATGCGGGCCGCGGGCGCCGGCTTTGAGCGCCCGGTCGAGCACGAACAAAGCGGTCGCCGACGACATGTTGCCGTAAGCGCGCAACACCTGCCACGAATGTTCGAACTGCTCGCGCTCGAGGCCGAGCACCTCCTGCATGGTCTCGATCAGCTTGCGGCCGCCCGGATGGAACAGGAAGCCGTTGAAATCCGATAGCCGAAAGCCGTTGCGATCGAGAAAATCATGCAACGCCGGCGCCAGCGCCTTGCGCATCAGCGAGGGCAGTTCGGGGCTGAGCACGACGCCAAAACCGTCGTCCTTGATGTCCCAGCCCATGACGTGCTCGGTCTGTGGCCAGCACCATTCGCCGATGGCGAGAATGCGGGGGCCGAAGCTTGTGCCGTCCGCCGTGTTGCGCAACAGCACGCCGGCGGCGCCGTCGCCGAACAGCGCGGTGGACACGAACATCGCCGGGCTCGGATCGTTGACGCGCAAGCACAGGCTGCACAGGTCGACGGTGAGGAACAGCACATGCGCGCCCTTGGTCGCCTGCGCGAGCCGCGTCGCCCGCGCCAGGCCGGCGACGCCGCCGCCGCAGCCGAGACCGAAAATCGGCAGCCGTTCCACTGTTGGCGCAAGCTTGAGGCGATTGAACAGCTTTGCGTCGAGGCTGGGTATCGCGAGCCCGGTGATCGTATTGGTGACGAGAATATCGATCTCGGCGAGCTCGACGCCGGCGGCCGCAGTGGCCTTGAGCGTCACATCGGCCAAGAGATCGAGCGCATGCCTCTGAAATATGGCGGTGCGTTCTTCCCAAGAGTGCGGCTTGAGATACCACTCGACCGGCTGGCAATTGTAGCGCAGCTCGATGCCGGTATTGTCGTAGAGCGACCACAAAGCTTTGAGGTGCGGGAAAATCTCTTTGGCCCGCCGGGTGGCTTCGGTTTGGCTGAGTTGGAATGACGGATTGGCGGTCGCGACCGACAAAATCTCGACATCGAAGCCGCCTGTGGCCGCGGCTGCGCTCGTCTTAGGCCTGACCACTTCCAGCATTTGGAACTTCCTCGCCTGCCGCCCGGTGTATTAACACCACCCGCGTGGTAGATCGTCCGGCCGTCACAAAATTCCCGCGAGGATTGTTCGCCGCCGCCGTGGGGCCTACTTTGGGAGCTTGATGCGTAGTCTACGACCCATCCACGTGATCGGCGGCGGCCTTGCCGGTTCCGAGGCCGCCTGGCAGATCGCGCGGCGCGGCGTCCCCGTGGTGCTGCATGAGATGCGCCCGGTACGCTCGACTGCTGTCCATAAAACCGGACAATTCGCCGAGCTCGTTTGCTCGAACTCGTTCCGCTCCGATGACGCGGACGGCAGCGCCATCGGCCTCCTCCACGCCGAAATGCGTCGCTTGGATTCGCTGGTGCTGCATACCGCCGACCTCAACAAGCTGCCGGCAGGCGGCGCGCTCGCGGTCGATCGTGACGGCTTCGCCGGTGCCATCACCGCTGCGCTCGAAAGCGAGCCGCTCATCGACATCCGCCGTGAGGAAATTTTCGAACCACCCGCCGAGTGGGACAACGTCATCATTGCCACCGGGCCGCTGACGTCGCCGGCGCTCGCCGAGACGCTAAGCAGGCATACCGGCGAAGCCGCGCTGGCCTTCTTTGACGCCATCGCACCGATCGTGCACCGCGACTCGATCGATTTCGGTGTTGTCTGGTTTCAATCGCGCTACGACAAGGCCGGCCCCGGCGGCTCGGGCGCCGATTACATCAATTGCCCACTGACGCGCACGCAATACGACGCCTTCATCGATGCGCTGCTTGCAGGAGAGAAAATCGCATTTCACGACTTCGAGGCGGCGACGCCCTATTTCGACGGTTGCCTGCCGATCGAAATCATGGCCGAGCGCGGCCGTGAAACCTTGCGCCACGGGCCGATGAAACCGTTCGGCCTGACCGATCGGCATCGGCCAGGGCAAAAGCCATATGCCGTCGTGCAGCTGCGGCAGGACAACAAGCTCGGCACCTTGTTCAATATGGTCGGCTTTCAGACCAAGCTGAAACACGGCGAGCAGGCGCGGATTTTTCGCACCATCCCCGGCCTCGGCAATGCCGAGTTCGCACGCCTCGGCGGCCTGCACCGCAACACGTTCCTCAATTCGCCGAAACTGCTCGACGCGACGCTGCGGCTCAAAACGGCGCCGCGGCTGCGCTTTGCCGGCCAGATCACCGGCTGCGAGGGCTATGTCGAGTCGGCGGCGATCGGCCTTCTGGCCGGGCGCTTCGCCGCGGCGGAACGGCTCGGCGAGACGCCGACGCTGCCGCCGCCGACCACCGCGCACGGCGCGCTCATCGGCCACATCACCGGCGGCCACATCGAAACCATCGATAAAGGCCCGCGCTCGTTTCAGCCGATGAATATCAATTTCGGCCTGTTGCCGCCGCTCGGCGGCGGCACGCGGCGGGACGCCAGAAAACAGGCTCTGTGCGCCCGCGCGCTCGCCGACCTTGACGGCTGGATCGGCGCGGCCATGCCCCACGCCGCCGAGTGATGTGCTAGACGCTTGCGGATGGTCCGAGACGACGCACCGGAAGAAGTTCGCGGGCGCTGGCGCGACAGCATCGTGCTCAAGCGCGACATCTTTTCGACCATCGAGCGCGGCCGCTTTAGCACCGATGGCGGCGAGGTCGACGCCGTCCTGCGCCGCCTGGATAACGTGCCATGGTGGAGCCGCGCTCTGGCATACCTGCTGTTCTGGCGCGAACGCCGCGCGCTTGCCGTGGCGGGCAAGCTCGGCATAGCGCCGCCACTGTTGTTTGCCGGACACCAGGCGCTGGTGCGCGGCTGGATCGACGGTGTGCCGCTCCATATCGCCAAGCCCTATGGCGACGCCGGCTATTTTCGTTCCGCCAAAGCGGCGCTGCGCGCCCTGCATCGCGCCGGAATAAGCCACAACGACCTCGCCAAAGAGCAAAACTGGCTCTACGGCGGCGGCCGCGCCTATCTGACCGATTTCCAGCTCGCTTCCCGCTTCCGCCGCGACAGCGCGCTGTTTCGCATCGCGCGCTATGAGGATTTGCGGCATCTCTTGAAACACAAACGCCGCTACGCGCCCGAGGCGCTCACCGCCGCCGAACGCCGCGTGCTCGCGCGCAAGAGTTTAATCACCCGGGCATGGATGGCGACCGGCAAGAAGGTCTATTACGCCATCACGCGCGGGCTCAACGTTACCGACCGTGAAGGCCGTGGCCTGCGCTTCGTCCGCGAGGCGCCGGAGATCGCCGCACGGCTGCGAACGCATCCGCAGGTCAATGACGTGGCGGTCGTGCCGTTTCCGGACCGCCGCGTCGGCACCGGCCTCTATGCTTTCGTCGAAGGCAATGCCACCGACCGCGAGCTGCTCGACTTCCTCGGCGCCAATGGACCGGAGCATCTGCAAGTCGTCGATGCCCTGCCGCGCGATCCGCAAGGCGAAGTGCGCAGCGAAATTCTCGAGCTCGTCGCCATGAACCAGCTCGACCTGATCGACCCGCTGATCAAGACCGACGCCGAGCGCGCCATCGTCGGGCGGATCGTGTCGGAGCGGCGTAATCTGCGCGATCGCTTCGCCTTCTGATGTCAGACGGCGATGCGCGCCGGATTTCGCGCGGCGCGCCAGATCAGCCATTGCCGCCGCCACGGTGAAAGCTCGGCAGGCGCGAATGGATCGCGGCGCGCCAGGCGATCGAGCGACGGCCGCACCGGCGCCATCGGGAGAAACGCCGGCAATGCGGCATCGGGCAGCGTCGCTATCTGTTGGTGGGCCGCAACAAGGTGCCGGCGGGCGACCTCCTGCAAGTCGGCGAATACGGCGCGAAGATTTTTCGAGGTTCGGCCGGCGAATATGTCTTGCGGCTCGACTCCATGACGATCGAGCAACTCCAGCGGCACGTAAAGCTGTCTGCGCGCGGTGTGCGGCGGGAATGCGCGCATGAGACCGGCGATCGCGTAGGCAATTCCGGCGGGAGCTGCGATCGTCTCCGTCACCTCTCCGTCGACACCGGCAAGAATTTGTGCAGCAAGGGCGAGCAGCGCCGAGGATGTTTTCCGTGCATAGGCTTCGAGATCGCCGAGCCGCGCCATCGGCTCGTCGTAGAGATCGAAGCGGCGGGCGTCGAGCAGAGCCGTCAGCGCCGGCGCCGCGAGCCGATGGCGTTCGATCACCGTGAGAAGCGCGGACGCCACCGGATTAGCGGCGGCCTCTTCGGACCGCTCGCCATTGACCACTTCGCTCCACCACTGCAGGCGGATTTCGCCGGGCAGCGGCTCGCGTGCCACCTCACGCACGCGCGCCACCTCGACATTAAACGCGTAGAGCGCGTGCAGCGCGGCGCGATGTTCCGCTGGCGCGAAAAGCGAACTGAGAAAGCGGTCGCGATCGGCGGTCCGGACCAACTCGGCGCAATAGGCGAAGGCATCCTCCATGACGACGAGCTTATCATCACTCGATCGCGATCAGGCCTGAGCCGACGCGGCGGTTCTCCATCAGCATCACGTTATAGGTGCGCACCGCCGGCCCGGTGGCCATGGCATCGACCGAAATGTGAGCGTCGCGAAACCGCGCTCGCAGAGGCTGCGGCATGATCCAAGGCGCAATGCCGGTGCCCAGCACGAAAAAGTCGAGATTTTCGGCGCGGGCAAAGACCTGGGCCAGCGCCGCTTCCGTCAATTCGGCGGGCGCCGTTACCGGCCATGCCCAGATGCCGTCGGGAAGGCACAGCAAGGAGCCGCGGTGCGACATGCCGGCGAAGCGGAAACCGCCGCCGCCATGGGCATCGATCAGCGCCTGGCGAGGCAGATGCGGCGCCTCCACTAGCGGCGCGTCCTCGCGCGCTGTGGCGGCGTCGCGGCGGCCTGCGGCGCCGGCGGCTCGGGTTCTTGGGCGCTGCCCTCCATGCGGTTGGCGCCGACGCCGAGATAGATCAGGATCGGCGAAGCGATGAACACCGACGTATAGGTGCCGACCAGCACGACGCCGAACATCATGGTCGCGGTAAAACTGTGGATCGCCTGGCCGCCGAACAGCAGCAAGGCCAACAGCGATATCGCCACCGTGAGATGGGTGACGATCGAGCGCGACAGCGTGGCGTTGATCGACACGTTGAGCAGCTCGGGCATCGGCATGCGTTTGTAGCGGCGCAGCATTTCGCGGATGCGGTCGTAGATCACCACCGTGTCGTTGAGCGAATAGCCCAAAATGGTGAGTAGCGCCGCGATGCTGGTGAGGTCGAAATCGATGTGGGTGAGCGACATGAAGCCTACGGTGAGCACCAGATCGTGCACGTTGGCGATCATGGCGCCGAGCGCGAACTGCCATTCGAAACGGAACCACAGATAAATCAGGATCGCGCCGATCGCCATCACGAGACCGATGGTGCCGTAAGCCAGGAGTTCCGTGGACACGCTTGGCCCGACCACCTCGACGCGGCGATAGTCGACCTCGTCGCCCAGTGCCTCGCGCACCTTCTGCACCGCCGCCTGCTGCGCCTCGTCGCCGCCGGGCTGCTCGGAGATGCGGATCAGGACGTCGTTCGGCGCGCCGAACTCCTGCAATTGGAAGTCGCCGAGCTTTAGCCCGCCGATGGTCGCGCGCATCTTGGCGAGATCGGCCGGTCCGGCCTTGGTCTGCACCTCGATCAAGGTGCCGCCGACGAAATCGATGCCGAAATTTAGCCCATGGAAGAAATAGAGCGCAATCGCCGCGATCGACAACAGCGCCGATATCGGAAAGCTGATGCGCCGGAAGCGCATGAAGTCGAATTTGGTGTCATCGGGAACGATGCGGAGAAGGCGCACGTGATCTCTTTCAGTATGACTAGATGGG
>JBEKKM010000030.1:0-41999 GCA_050010715.1 Xanthobacteraceae bacterium
GCTCAAGGAGATCATGCGCATCCTGTTGGCGCGCTTTGCCGGCGACAATTATTTTGCCAGCCTGCGCTCCAGCAAAGCCCGCGCCATGGGCCTGACCGAAACCCGCATCGACGAGGGCTGCTACGCCTACGAAGACGACAGCAAGGGTTTTAGCGAAGCCGAGAGATGCGCGCTGCGCTACGCCGACCTGATGTTTCTCGACGCCACTCAAGTGAACAAGGCGTTCTACGACGAGATGAAGACGTATTGGAGCGAGGCGCAGATCATGGAGCTCGGCGCCTTCATCGCCTTCCACTACGGCATGCAGATGTTCATGCGCTCGCTGGGTGCCATGGCGCGGTCTGATCGCGCTGATGAAGCTCGGAAGAATGCAACAGTGTGAGCCTTACAGGTCACCACCACCGGACAGGCCAGGTGTCGCCTTTGTTAGGACCTCGCGCCACGACATTGTGCCAAGCAAAAGCAAACGATGCGAGGAGCAGAGCGCCAATGCCGACTGGTACAATCAGAAAGCTCCATGACATGTTGTTGGTGACTACAACCAGCGGATCGATGCCGGCCGGCGGGTGAAAAGTGCCGGTCAGATGCATGGCAGCCATTGCCAGACCCACAGCAACGGCGGCCGCCCACGGCGCCGGACCACACAACTTGACAACCAAAAGTCCGACGAGGGTGGAGATAAGATGGCCGCCGACAAGAGCGCGGGGTTGTGCCGGCTCCGCCCTTGGTGAGCCCAATACTGTTACGATCGACGTCGCAAACGGTATCGCAACCAGGGGAAATGCGGTGGTGGCAGAGAACACCTCCATGCTTCCGATCGCAATTGCGCCGCCGGCAGCACCCGCAAGTATGGCTAGAAATTGAGTTCGCTCGAACATGTGTGCCGGACCATGAAACGCAGTCCAAATCGCGCTTGGTGCATGCGAGGGTCAACCGTAATCGGGAAGTTACAAGGTGTCGATGATATCCTTGCCGCACATGGCAAAACGCCACTATGGGTTACATGCGACCGATTTACGATGGTCGCGCGACGTCCGCTCTTCCTCCGATAGCGACCGAATCGCTCCAGAAGCAGATAGAGGCCTCTAATTTCTGCGCCGTCAATTTCAGGGATGTCTCAGCCCTCTGCTACGATACTGATCTCAAGCGCAGCGAGACGCTTCTGTAATTTTACTAGCTCGTCTTCCGGCAAGTGCCCAGCGCAGCCTGCCGCCACCCGCCTCCCCCGATCGAGAAGTCCTGTGCGAAGATCGGGATGCTGGGTGGCGCTTGCGATGTCGCTTAACGCCCGCATTAGCCGTAAGCTTACCGCCACGTCGGCAGCGGCATAGTGCCTGATCTGCTCGAACGCGGTATCGAGCAGGCCGTCGAAGTTTACCCACGGCACGAAGAGCCGCAGAACGTGCGGTGGCGAGTAATAATGGGACGCCGGAGGCATACGGCTGATCCAGAAGATCATAATGCGGCTGAGCTGGTCCACGCAGCTGATTGCCGTGCTGGGATCGTTGACCGCGGGCGACATCGCGCGTAGCGCAATATCGACGACCTGGATGATGCCGAACTCGACATCTTGCTGCATGGTGCGCGTCGAACCAATGTCGAACGCAGCAGTGAGATGGAGCGCGCCGTCGGTTGGCACTCGCTCCGGCTTCGACACGCGCAAGAGTGGAACGCCCGCTGGTACGAACTGGCCGACGCGACGTTCCAAGTATACGCAAATGCGGTAGGCCTGCGACAGCGCAATGAGGTGTTTGATATCAACATAGCGGATATAGCCGGATTGCCGATTGAGGATGGCGCCATCCTCCGGCGGAGACGTTTCGCTGCGATACGGCAAGGGAAACGAGCCACGTGGATAGGGCATGAGTTCATCGATGACCTGCTCGGTTTCTCGCGCAATTCGATCCACGATGTGATTGACGCTGATTGATTGGGAGATGTGGTTGATGAAATAGATCAGCCATCCCACACAGACGAGTGCCAGCACCATCGCCCCGGTCACCGTTGCGACCGGCACGAACGGACGCGGCAATGACCGTGCGGCCGGCAATGCCGCCATGCAGTAGGAGAACGTTCCCAGGAAGACACCGAGCGTCCACTGTGTAGTGCGGTCTCTGACAAAACTGATCAAGATGCGCGGGGAGAATTGCGTGGATGCGAGGGTAAGTGTCATCAGCAGGATGGCAAACACGATTGACACGACTGTCATAATCGAGGTCGCGATGCTGCTCAGTATCACCTGAGCCACGCCTGGATCCTGATGCGAAGGAAACAGTATATTCGGGATCCAGGCGCTGATCTGGGGAGTCGTTTCCTCCAGCGACGAGAGCGCGGCACCCGCAATTCCCAGTGCTACGGCAATCGCCAACGGCCGAATGAGGAAGCCCCCGCGAAGTGCGTACATCGCGGAACGGAACAGCAAAGGCAGGCGTTCAAACATTCCGGGTGCCCCAGTGGACATTGAGGGTCTCACCCGATCTTGTCAAAATCAATCAATACCGGTCGATTCGCTCAGGCAGGTTTCTCGTCGCCGTAACCGCTGCGGCCTCGTAGGGATTCTGTGTGGTCGCCTGGCCATACTACCCTGATTGGCAAAATTAGGCTGAGCTACTGATTTCGGTTCGAAGAGAATCTTCTTTGGCAGCCCTCACTAGCTATCTGGCTGCCAAAGGCTTCCCCGCTGAACTCCAGCAAGAACTCGGGAGCGCCCTTTGCGAGAGTTACGACCGACGGGGGCGACTCCTATTTTGCCCGAAGTTACCGGCAATGGATGCGTCTTCAGCCATAGCGCGCGGGCGCTAAAACTTGGGTCGATATCGATCTTCTGCCACCAGGCTGCCTCGTCGCCACAGCGATGCACCTCGCGATGGTGTCCTCGGCATAAAGGCACGGTGAACTCATCGCTGACCTTGCGCCCAATCGCACGGCTTTGTGCAAAGCGCAGGTGGTGGGGATCCGACGGCTGACGACCGCAAACCAGACAAGGCTGCTTGGCCACATATCGGACGTGATCGCGGTCTCGCACCCGGCGCAATTCCGGCAAAGCCAGCAGGCTCTTGTCGATCGCCTTCGATCGCATCCTACCCTTCGGCCCCTTGCCAGGATGAGGACCTTGTGAAGTCAGAGGCCGCACAACTTCAGTTGGAGTCTGAGCCTCATCTGCCGCGGGCGTCGCGAAGCATTCCAGCTTCGCTTGGAAGGCTTCCTCGACACGATGGGCATCGGCTTCGATCAGCCTGTTTTTCTCTGGTAAGGATCGGTGCGCCCATCCGCCGCGCCGAGCTCACCGACAGCGTGACCAAGCTCACCCGCGTCAACGATCACGCCATCCGCCGCACGCTCGAGGCCGCAGGCATCGAGTTCATCGATGCCGAGGGAGGTGGACCAGGAGTGCGGCTGCGGCAGGGTCAAGGTAAGGCGGGTTAGGAACGACGGCCTCCAGTCAACCCCCTGCCGCTTTCACTAGGTCAGGCAACCCCAGCAGCCGTGGTCAATCGGTAATCGAATGGACTTTTGAACGGCCTCAAGCCTTGACGTCCCTGACGCGGTTCCTTGCTCGTCTGGACCGAATCGCGCAGTTCTCGCTGCCCACGGGTTTGCAGAGACGACGAGAGCCCCCAGCGCAAAAGGTCGGAAACATGTCCCTGACTAAACGTAGGCGGATAGTTTTCCCCGACTCCGAACAGCTGAAGGCGAGACGAAAAAGCCTGCCGAAATTCAAACCGCTTGAGCTCGACGAGCTAGCCAAGCGCCCTCGGGCGGACGACGATCCCGAGGATGATTTTGCAAGACTTACCAGAACGCTGCAGCAAGAAAATAATCGTCGAATGGTCGTTCTATTGCGTCATATGGGGGTCGATGTCGCGCAGCCGGATGCTTGGCATAGGGGCTTCTTTTTGCTCGCCTAGGGTTTCGGCAGAACGAAGCCAAACGGAAAGAGGCCCCACTGGGATTTGGCGAAACGAAGCCAAGCGGAGGAGGGCTGCGGAGGATTCGGCAGAACGAAGCCAAACAGAAAGAGGCCGCACTGGGATTTGGCGAAACGAAGCCAAACGGAGGAGGGCTGCGGAGGATTAGGTAGAACGAAGCCAAACGGAAAAAGGCCGCACTGGGATTTGGCAGAACGAAGCCAAAGGAGGAAAGAGCCGCACCGGAGATTTGGCAGAACGAAGCCAAGCCAGAGGAGCCACATCGAATTTGGCAGAACGAACCCAGCGTGGTGCAGGACCGAAGTCTCGCAGGGTCATGCTCGGAAACCGGCTACGAATCGGAAATGAGCCGCCTGTTTGGCAGAAGGACCCCACCGTTGTTGGAGGATGCAGAGGACGCATTCAGCCGCGCGCAAACCACGATTGGCCTACACGGCGCCTTTTGCGTTCTCCAATATGCGCAAGGGCCCCGGCACTGACCGGGGCCCCTGCAACTGACGACGCCTGTATCGATGCTGCCGTTATGGTGGGCCCACTCTGACGTTTATGCGCGCCGTAATCGTCTGTACGTAGGTGTCGCGACCGAAATTACAGAATGTGCACGGGATCGTGACACCGCCAGTGTTGACGACGTTCAAGATATTCTTGGGGTCGAACTGGTAATAGTTATATTCCACGCCGACGCTCCAGCCCGACGGCAGCATATATTCCACCCCGGCGCCTCCGGTCCATCCGGTGGCGTATTCCGAGCCCTTCACGTCAAATCCGCCGGGAAGCGTGTTGTTCGCATCATAATCCAAGCTGGTTATCGCCCAGCCGCCCTTGCCGTAGAGGTAGAAACGATCGAACGCCACGCCGGCGTCACCGGTCACGCTGCTAAGACCTTTCATTGTCGTGGTCCGCGTCCGGCCGGGGAACCCAGGTAGTATCGCCGTGTCGGTGGTCTGTGTGTGGTTCACCATGCCATCAAGCATCGCCTCGGGGCCGAACACGAAGTTGCCAAACTGGAACCGGTAACCGGTCTGACCGCAGCCGCTCCACAGCGGCCCCGGGGCGACCGGCGCCATCATCGGTGCCTTGACCGGCAGGTCTGCGGCGCTGGCGCCGCTCAACGGCGCCGCCACAAGCTGCACCGCGAGAATAACTGCTCCGAATAACATGATGCGCTTCATGACGACCCCGCCTTTTTCACCTTGCTGAATAGCCGCGCGCGAATCTCGCGTGCATCCCTCAGTTCCCATTCCCAGCACGCCACAATTTGCGTGGGGGAGACCCTGGAGTCGATATTGTTGGGGAGGACGTTTAATATCCAAAAAATAGCAAAAGAGCGGATGTGAGTTCCGTTGCTTCGTTTTTCATCATCTGAATTTACCGCCGCCTAACAAGGTTGCGACCCACAAAGCGCTATTGGCAGCCATTGGCGGCACGCTAAGACGACCAGCGCCTCAAGATAATGCCGCAGTGTCAATGACTTACTTTGCGGCGCCAATCGTGCTGCAGCAAATGGATCATGGCCTGTAACTGTTCGGTCACAGTAGCCAAAATACGCCGCGATCCGGCGGGTTAGACAGAGAAAGCGGTGGCTAAGCCGATGGCCATTGCATTTTTGAAGACAAGCGCATTGCGGCGGCTGGGCCGATCAATGCTGGGAAGAACGCTTATGCCGATGTTTGGCTTTCTTTGCCGGCGTCGAGCACGAACCTTGCGGGCATCCCGACGTGGTGCCTTCCGGCTGGGCCGTACCGCTCGGCAAATGCGGGGCGCTGACCGGGCCCATCGCGACTTTTATGGCTGGCCCGGCACTGCGTTGACCAGCGCCGACATTCGCGACGCTGGCGGCCTGTCGGTCTTGCCCGGCTATGCCTCGTTGCGCCGTTATCGGGCTGAAAAGCGTGCCGATTGTTGCCGTCGCCAAAAGCAGGTGTCGCATCATGACCGTCCTCCGTTCACGCAAATCTAGCCGGACATGTAGCATTTTGCGGTGCCAGACATTGGCATTCCGCCGATCTAGCAAAACACCGAGTCGACGACGTTATTCCGGGCTGACAGTCCAATTCGGTGGCGCGAGCTGTCGCCTGCCCCCGGCTTTCTCCCGAAACTTAGCGCGAGAAGCCACGCGCGATGGCCGCGCGATTGTGCGACAATGTTTGGGGTCTTGATGAACCTACCGATGTACCGGAAAAATCGGCCAATCCGCAGCAAGAGTTTGGATCACTCGGGCAATGATTGACGCAACCCTGTTGATGCTCGTGGTCGTTTGTTTCGCGGCCGCAAGCGCATATGCGAGACTTTGTGATCGCTTGCTCGCAGCTCCAGCCGACAAACCCCGCAACGAAACACGGGTCTCTCCATGACGGTTTCGGGCTGGCTGCAGATTGCCCTGTTCGTCGCCATCGTCGGACTGCTAATCCGTCCTCTTGGCGGGTATTTGGCGCGGGTCTATGCCGGCGAGCGCACGCTGTTGCGGCCACTCATCGGTCCAATCGAAGCGGCGCTTTATCGACTTGCGGGGGTCGAACCGGAGGTCGAACAGGGCTGGTATGGATACACAGTCTCACTCCTGGTCTTCCATGCATTCGGAATTATAGCGCTTTACTCACTTCTGCGATTACAGTCCGTCTTGCCGTTCAACCCGCAACAGCTTTCGGCGGTCGCTCCCGATCTGGCGCTGAACACCTCGGTCAGCTTCGTCACCAACACGAGCTGGCAGTCATATAGCGGCGAGACGACACTCAGCTATGCCAGCCAGATGGCAGGCATCACCGTTCAATCGTTCTTGTCCGCCGCGTCGGGAATGGCGGTCGCAGTCGCCTTGATACGCGGCTTCGCGCGCCGCCGATCGACCACTATCGGCAATTTCTGGGTCGATCTCACACGAGGCACGCTTTACGTCTTGCTGCCGATCTGCATCGTGGCCGCGTTGCTGCTTGTGGCCCAAGGCGTGCCGCAGACGCTGGCGCCTTCAGCCGGCGCGACGACCCTTGACGGCGGCACTCAAGTTATCGCCCGCGGTCCAGTCGCGACGCAGGAAGTCATCAAACTTTTGAGCGGCGATGGAGGCGGGTTCTTCAACGCCAATTCCGCGCATCCGTTCGAGAACCCGACGCCGCTCACAAACCTGGTGGAGATGGTGCTGATCTTCGCCATAGGTGCGGCCTTGACCAATTGCTTCGGCCGCATGGTGGGCTCCGAGCGGCAAGGCTGGATTTTGCTTGGCGTGATGGCGATCCTGTTCGGGCTCGGTGTCGGCGGCCTCTATGTATCGGAAGCCGGCAGCAATCCGGCTCTCACGGGTTTGAACGTCGTCGGGACACACAGCCCACAACATCCCGGTGGCAACGTGGAAGGCAAAGAGGTTCGCTTCGGGATCGCCGGATCGGCGCTGTTCGCCGATGTCTCGACTGCATCCTCGGACGGGGCGGTCAACGCGATGCACGACAGCTTCCTGCCGCTGAGCGGAGGCATTCTTCTCGCCAACATGATGGTCGACGAGGTGATCGTAGGGGCTCCAGGGTCCGGGCTCTACGGCATGCTGCTGTTCTGCATTGTCACCGTCTTCCTCGCCGGACTCATGATCGGCCGGACCCCCGAATTCATCGGCAACAAGATCGGGGCGTCGGAAATCAAGATGGCCATCCTCGCCCTGCTATGCGTTCCGGCGGCAACACTTGGTCTTACAGCCATCGCCTGCGTCGTCGAGCCGGGCCTAGCCGGCCTCGGCAATGCAGGACCTCACGGTTATTCCGAAATTCTCTACGCCTACACATCCGCCACGGCGACCAACGGCAGCGCTTTTGCCGGTCTGAGCGCCAATTCGATATTCTACAATCTCACGCTCGCGTTCGCCATGTTCGTCGGCCGCTTCCTGGTCATCATCCCGGTTTTAGCCATTGCCGGATCCCTTGCAGCAAAGCCCATCGTCCCGCGCTCCACCGGCACTTTGCCGACGGACCAAACGCTGTTTGCCGGCTTCCTCTTTGGCGTCATCATTATCGTCGGCGGGCTAACCTACCTGCCGGCGGCCGCACTCGGCCCTATAGTCGAAGGCATCGAGTTGTGGGGCGGCAGGACTTATTAGGACCATACCTCATGAACCCGCCACATCCACCGAATCGCGAAGGGGCCGTGGGCGCGTACAGAAAACGGGATGGCAGAAGGTCTGCGTCCACATCAAAAGCGAACATTATTTGGCGGCTTTTGCACTCTGCTTGGCGTGCGCGTAACCGCCTGGTTGGGCTGACCTTAGACCTTTCAATTCAACAGTTCAAAACGCATGCCGCGCGTGAAAAAGGCGGCCGGAGGTTTCCAGCCGCCAAACTCATGCGTCGCACGCAAAGTTGCGACGCCTATTTACGCCGAAGGCCGAAATTACTTCTTCTTCTTCGCTTTCTTTTTCTTCGCTTTCTTGGCCATGGTATAGCTCCTTTGTTGGATGATCGAAAACTCAGCAGGAACCGATTCGCACAAAAACTTACCACGCGCCGGGGAGGCAAAATACTCCCAAGGGCTGCGGCATGCACAAGAAATCGGGGGCGCCGCGGTCGTCGTCGCCGGCGAGTTAGTGCCGGTCTTTGGCTAGAACCGCCGGGCAACACAGTGATAGGCAGATCCGGGTCATGAACCGCCTCGAGGAACATGCCGTTCTTTGAGCATGCGCAACGCGCTCATGTTGCCGCCGCTGTCGCCGCGTCGCTGTGGCTCGTGGCCGGCGGCGGCGCTGGCGTGGCGCAGAGTATCCCGGCGCCGGGCCGTTACCAGTGCGCCGGCGCGAACGGAGGAACGGCCGAATTGAGCTTCACCGTCGGCCCCGGCAACATTTACACCACGGTGAAAGGGTTTCGCGGCACCATGTCGGTCCATCCCGGCACCGGCAACGTGCTGTTCCACGGCGCGCCGCCGCAAGCCTCCTATCAGGCCCGTTACACCCCGGGCCCGCCGCCGCAAGTCGCGTTGCTGACCGTGACGGATGGCAAGAGCGTGGAGACTGGAATCATATGTCAGATGCGCTGATGGCGAGGCCCTCGCAACGCCGAGCCTACAGCGCCACCGGCCAGAAATGATTGATCGCCGCCAGCACGACGAGGAGCGCAAGCCCGAGACTCAGGCTCCAGGCGATCAGCTTCTTCTCGATCGGCAGCAGCGGCTCGATCGGGGCGGTGCGCAGTTCCTCGCGCAGGTCGGATTCGGTGTATTGCGACATGATGAGCTCCTGATAGTCGTACATATTTGATTGCGGGATTTTCAGCTGGCGAGCGGCGGCGTGATGCCGTGGAAGAAGATCCACGAGATCAACAGGCCGACCCAGACCACGAAGCCGAACAGGCTCGTGACATAGACCGCGGCGAGCTTGCCGAATCCTTCCCGCCACAGCGCGCGGAAGTTCGACAGCACGCCGATCGAGAAGAACGTCAGGATGAAGAAGATGACGCGGAAGGTATTGGCCTCGCCGATCGCGGCGGGGACGTTCTTGGCGATCTCGGCCGGCGTGCCGAGCGCCAGATAAAGCCCGACGATGAACGTCACCACGAAGCCGATGATGAATTTCGGAAAGCGCTGCCAGATTTCCCGCGCCTTGGCTTTGTTGGACGCCGGCGTGGCGTTGATGTGGTTGGTCCAGATGTAGCCGAGCACGAAGGCCCAGATGCCGATGAAGATGTCGATGAACACCTTGATGGTGGCGGCGGTGCCGAGGATCCAGCCGGGCTGATAGTGCACGCCTTCGGCGGCGTTCTTGGCGAGGATCAAGGACTCGGTGATGCCGCCGGCCGCGACCGCGGCGCCGTCGGTCTTCACCGCCAGCCCCATCCACGCGCCGGCGACCAGCGGCTCATGGGCGAGCCAGGTCTGCGCCACGAACGGCAGGATCAGCACCTCGGTGACCGCGAACACCACGACCAGCGACGACACCAGCACCGCCACGACCGGCCGCGACCTGATGGCGCCGCCGGTGGCGATCGCCGCCGAGACGCCGCAGATCGAGATGCCCGAGGCCAGCGGCGCCGCCCATTCGCGCGAGAAGCCGAACCACTTGCGGGCGACGAAATACACCACCGCCCAATAGATCAGATAGGCTTCGACGATGGCCGCGACACCGCGCAGGATCAGCGAAGAGGCGAGAGTGAGCTTGCCGGCCGCCGTCACGGCGAAGAAGCCGCCGAGAATGACGATAGCGACTTTTATGTAGAGCTCGGGCCGCACCGCGTCCTTGATGGCCGCGGCAAAGCGCGGCAGGAAATTGGCGATGATCAGGCCCGCGATCAGCGCGAAGATATAGGCGCCCTCGTTGGTCAGCTTGAGCGACCAGGAGATGCCGAATTTCTGCTGCTCGGCCGGCGTCACTGCGGCGAAGTGCGCGTAGTTGCCGACGATCCAGCTGGCATAGGCGATCCAGAACACGGCGGTGAAGGCGAGCGCAAAGCGCTTGACGTCGCTTTTGAGCGCTGCGGCGCCCGCGGTGAGCACTAGCGTGAGCGCGACATAAGTCGCAACGAGCGCGCCGATGCCGCCGAGCGCGGCGTAGCCTTTCGACGCCGGCCCGAGCGCATGGCTGACATCGCTCCACACCGACGTCGAGACCACCCAGCCGATCAGATCGACATGGACCAAAGCGGCGAGGCCGAGGACGAAAATGAAAAGGCCGAGGATGACGGCGAGCCAGTCTTCGTTGAGCAGCGCCGCGGACTCGGTCGTACTCGGCACGCGGAAGTCGGTGACATAGGCGTTGGACATGTTGATCCTCATCGCCGGCTTCTGTCGCCGGCGTTCCTTGCGGAGATTTTCAATGGACGTGATTTGCGGCGGCGTCGGCCGCCTTCACTCGCGACGCGGTATCTTCGGCGTCATCGGTCCATCTCCATGGTTGAGGAGCCCATGAAGACGCTGCATTTGAGCGTTCATGGCGCTTTAGCGTTTTTTCGCGGCGCAAGCTGCCAGTTTCTTGTTATTAAGATTTGCAAAACCCGCGATCCAATCAAACAAGATCGGATGATTGATTTCGCCACAGCGCGGCGAATAGTCAATGCAGCGAGCAAAAATAAGAGAGTCTTGTTTGAGCGGCGATGTTTTGAGCGAATGAAATCGCTCGCCGCGGGTTGCGCGCGAAAAGAATGTTTTTAGCCCGTCATTCCGGGGCCGAGCGCGGACTCGCCGCTACGCGGCGATCCGGAATGACAGTGGCGGTCG
Organism: Xanthobacteraceae bacterium; assembly: GCA_050010715.1. Taxonomy (GTDB): domain Bacteria; phylum Pseudomonadota; class Alphaproteobacteria; order Rhizobiales; family Xanthobacteraceae; genus BOG-931. The sequence goes on from JBEKKM010000030.1 coordinate 11,112, forward strand.
ATTGCTGGCGACCTGCTTTTTGCCTAGAATATTCGACTAGAAAAAGGCGGGTACGCCGAACAACGAGAACGCAAAATGGCCGAGAGCCCGAAATATGATCTTCTGCTGCGCGGCGGCCGTGTCATTTGTCCGGCGTCGGGCATCGACGGCATCCACGACGTCGCCGTGCGCGATGGCCGCATTGCGGCGGTCGAAAAGACCATTTTGCCGTCGAGCGCGGCCGAGGTGATCGACGTTTCAGGCAAGCTGGTGCTGCCGGGCCTGATCGATACCCACGCCCACGTCTATCAATATGTCACCGGCCGCTTCGGCTTGAACCCGGACATGGTCGGCGTGCGCTCGGGCGTCACCACAGTGATCGACCAGGGCGGTCCGTCCTGCATGACGTTGCCGGGTTTTCGGCACTTCATCGTCGAGCCCGCAGCGACCCAGGTTTATGCGTTCCTGTCGGCCTATTTGGTCGGTGGCCTCGAGGGCCACTACTACCCCAATCTCTACAGCCCGGCCGGCATCGATATCGATGCGACCGTGACGGCGGCCAATGCCAACAAGGACATCGTGCGCGGCATTAAGGGCCACGCCGAGATCGGCGGCTTCGCGCGCTGGGGCATAAAGGTTCTGGAAATGTCGGCCGAGATCGGCCGCCGCACCGAGCTTCCGCTTTACGTGCATTTCGGCACGCTGTGGGGCTTGCCGGAGAGCGGCGCCAACGGCGAGGACGCCGATACGATCCTGGAGCGGGTGATCCCGAAATTGCGGCCCGGCGACATTTTGGCCCATCCGTTCACGCGCCACCCCGGCGGCTTCGTCAGCCGGCAGGGCGAAGTGCACAGCGTCATCCGCGCCGCGATCGACGCCGGGCTGAAGGTCGACGTCGGCCACGGCAGTCATTTTTCCTACCGCATCGCGCGGCACGCGCTTGCCGCCGGCATCATGCCGCATACGCTCGGCGCCGACATGCACGGCTACAACACCGAAGTGCCGCCGCCTCCCGGTACGCCGGCCCAGCATGACGACGACGAGAACCAACCATTCCGCGGCCAGGCGAAGTTCAGCCTTACGCAAGCGATGAGCTCGATGCTGGCGCTCGGCATTGCGCTCGAAGACGTGGTGCCGATGGTGACCACGCATCCGGCGCAGATGCTGGGACTGGGCGATCGTCTCGGCGCGCTGACGCCCGGCTACCCCGCCGACGTGTCGGTACTCCACGACGATCGCGGCCGCTTCATCCTGCGCGACAACGAGGACACCAAAGTTGTCGCCGAGCGGCTGTTGCGCCCGGCATTTTGTCTGCGCGCCGGCAAGCGCTTCGACGCCGATTCGCCGATCTTGCCGCAGGTGATCGCGGCGTGACGATCGATCTCGCCGCCGCGATCGACGACTTCTGGATCGCCCGCATGCGAGGCGAGTTTTTCCCGCAAGCCTATTTTGACCAACTTACGATGGACGAAGCCTATCGCATCCAGCTGGCGCTGATCGATCGTCGGGTGGCCGCCGGCGAGCGCCATATCGGCTGGAAGGTTGGCTTTACCGGGCAGGCTATTCGGGAGCAGTTCAGTTATCACGAGCCGTTATTCGCCTGCATCCTGGAAACTCGGCCGACGGGTCATGTGTTCGGCGCGACCGAATTGATCCATCCCGGCTTCGAGACCGAGTTGTGCGTGCGCATTGGCCGCGGCCTCGAAGGCAATGTCACCTCGGAACAAGTCCGCGCCGCGGTCGATGTGATCCACCCGTCATTCGAGATCATCGAAACGCGTGGCGACCCGGTGAATCAGATGGAGCTGGTCGTGGCCGACAACGGGCAGCAACGCTCCGTCGTCGTCGGCGCCCCGGTGCGGCTGGCGCAAAATGTAGACCTGGCCCAGGTCACCGCGCGCGTTCAGCTCAACGACCGGGACGTGGCAACCGGCTTGGGCTCCGCGGTGCTCGACAATCCGCTGAACTCGATCAAATGGCTCGCCGGAAAGCTCGGCGAATACGGGCGAAGCTTGCGCCCCGGCGACATCGTCATGACCGGGTCGTTCGTGCGCCAATTTCCGCTTCACCCCGGCGACGCTGCCATTGCCGAGTTCTCCGGCATCGGGCGCGTGGAGGTCAGCATCGCCAAGGCCTGAGTGCGCGCAAGCTCATGCGCCGCGCACAGGGCGCTTGTTACGCCGCCTGCCTGGTAAGCCGATCCATCTCGCGCTGCACCAGTTGGCGGTAAAGCCCGTCCCGGCGCATCAGCAGGTCCGGCGGGCCGTCCTGGATGACCTCGCCGGCCTGCAGCACGACGATGCGGTCGAAATTGCGCACGGTGGAGAGCCGATGCGCGATGGCGATGACGGTGCGGCCGCGCATCAGGCGGGCGAGCGCGTCGCGGATGATTTCTTCCGATTCGCTGTCGAGCGCCGAGGTGGCCTCGTCGAGGAGCAGCAGCGGCGCGTCCTTGAGGAAGGCGCGCGCGATGGCGACGCGCTGGCGCTGGCCGCCGGACAGTTTTACGCCGCGGTCGCCGACGATGGTGCGCATGCCGAACGGCAGGTCTTCGATGAAGTCGCAGCGCGCCGTGATCGCCGCTTCCAGCACCTCGTCGTCGGATGCTTCCGGCTTGCCGTAGCGGATATTGTCCAGGACCGAGCGGTGGAACAGCGAGATGTCCTGCGGCACCACGCCGATGGCTTCGCGCAGGCTGTCCTGGGTCACGCGCGCGATATCCTGGCCATCGAGCAGGATGCGTCCGCCTTGCGGATCATAGAAGCGCTGCAGCAGCGCGAACATGGTCGATTTGCCGCCGCCGGAATGTCCGACCAGGCCGACCCGCTCGCCGGGCCGGAAGTGCAGGTTGAGATCGGTGAAAATCCGCTGGCTGTCGCTGTAGCGGAAATCGACGTGCTCGAATTTGACGCTGGCGCCGCGGCTGACCAATGGCTCGGCGGTCGGATGGTCGCGCAGCTCGTGCGGTATCAGGAGCGTGGCGAGCGCTTCGGACAGCCGCGCGATGTGTTGCGTAATATCGACCAGAGCCACCGCGAGGTCGCGTGTCGCGCTCAGCACCGACAAAGCCAGCGTGCAAGCCAGCACGACATCGCCGGTCGTTGCCGCGCCTTGCTGCCACAGCACGATCGCCCACGCGACCAGGCAAAGCGTCAGCACGATGGTGACGACGGCATGGAAAATGCGGAGCTTTTCCAGATAGAGCAGGCTTTTGCGCCGTGCATCCATTTCGCGGTCGACGGTGGCATCGAAGCGCCTGTGCTCGCGGGCGAAACCGCAGAACGCGCGCACCAGCGGCATATTGCCGACGACGTCGACCATCTCGCCGTCGACGGCGGCGGCCTTGTTGGCAAAATCGTGATGCAGCGGCCGACCGGCGGCGGCGAGGCGGAACATCAGGCACACCATGATGCCGGCGACAACCGCGAGACCGAGCGCCATCTTCAGGCTGATGGTGCAAACCAGCGCGATCGCCGCGACCGTCGCCACGCAGGGCGGCAGCACGTTCCACATGAACATATTCTCGGCGGTAAAAATGGCGTTCGACGTGGCAGTGACGCGGCTGGTCAGCGTGCCGGGCAGGCGGTCGGCGAAATAGGCCGGCGAATGGCCCATCAGGTGGCGGAACAGGTCGCGCCGCAAGTCGCTGGTGACGCCGGTGAAGGCGAAATTGGCGATCCAGCTCGCTACGCGCCAGAGCAGATTATCCGCGGCGATCAGCGCGCCGAGCACAAGGAACGCCGTCCACACGCCGGCGACATCGCGGCTGGACAGCACATCGACGAGGAGTTTTACGCCGTATTGGGTGCCGACCGAGCAAGCCACCGCGCCGAGCACCGCGGCGAGGATCACCGCATGCGACAGCGGCCGAAGCCGGACATAGCGAAAGACGAAGGCGAGGGGGCGGGTGGCGTAATCGCAAAGATCGGCCATGCGTGTCGAAACTCCGCGCGCGAATGTCGCCCCCCTCCCAAATCCTCACACAGGGTCACAACGCCGGGAACTCGCAAACGGATGGTGCTGCCGCACAAAAAAGTTTTGTGGCGCGTCGCGTGGACGAACCATGTCTAGCTCGCGTCCATTCCGTGTCGGCACGCCGTCGCCCCGGTGACCATCGAGCGCCGATTTCGTGCATCCGGAACGACGTTTCAGACGCGAAAAAGTTCCATGATTTGCGAAAAATAAGTTCCACGCCGGATTTGAAATATTTCGGCCTTGGTTCGTTGTTGTGATTGCGTCGGGACATCGCGGGGCGGCGGGAAAAATCCATACCGGGACCATGAAAGGTCAAAATCGATGCATATCGCGCAAATCGCCCCGCTGACCGAGGCGATCCCGCCCAAGCTTTATGGTGGAACCGAAAGGGTCGTGTCCTGGCTGACCGAGGAACTGATCGCGCTCGGCCACGAGGTCACCCTGTTCGCCAGCGGCGATTCGCAGACCTCGGCCAGGCTCGAAGCGATGTGGCCGCGGGCGCTGCGGCTCGACGGCGCGGTGCGCGATCCGAACGGCCTGCACATGATGATGCTGGAGCGCGTCTACCAGCGTTCGGGCGATTTCGACTTCCTGCATTTCCATCTGGATTATTATCCGTTCTCGCTGTTTTGCCGGCAGGCGACGCCGTTCGTGACCACGCTGCACGGCCGGCTCGATTTGCCCGAGCACCAGCCGGTGTTCGACACCTTCAACACGGTGCCGGTGGTGTCGATCTCCCATTCGCAGCGGCGGCCGCTGCCGCAGGCGCATTGGGTGCGCACGGTGCATCACGGCCTGCCCGAGCGGCTTCTGATGCCGAAATCGGTCAAGCCCAGCTATTTCGCCTTCCTCGGCCGCATCGCGCCGGAAAAGGGCATCGACCGCGCCATCCGCATCGCCCAGCATTGCGGCATGCCGCTCAAGGTCGCGGCCAAGGTCGACCGTGCCGACCAGGACTATTACGACGAGCAGATCAAGCCGATGATCAAGGCAGCCAATGTCGAATATATCGGCGAGATCGCCGATAAGGACAAATCCGAGTTCTTGAGCGGCGCCGTCGCGCTGCTGGTCCCGATCGACTGGCCGGAGCCGTTCGGCCTGGTGATGATCGAAGCCATGGCCTGCGGCACGCCGGTCATCGCGTTCAACCGCGGCTCGGTGCCGGAAGTGATCGACGACGGGCTTACCGGTTTCATCGTCGAGGATATCAATGGCGCCATCGGCGCGGTCGATCGGTTGGATCATTTGTCGCGCGCGAAAATCCGCACGCACTTCGAGCAACACTTCACCGCGCGGCGCATGGCCCAGGACTATCTTGCCGTCTATCGCAGCCTGGCCGAGCGCCTGGCGCCGCACCTGCGCCTGGTCACCGACGACGCGCCGGCGTTGTAGTTCATTCCGTCTCCTCCGGCCGCGTCTCCGGCATCAGCGCCCACAGCACCGTCAAGCCGACCAGCGCGATCGCGGCCAGGCCGGCGAAGGCCGAGCCGAAGCCGAAGCGGTCGGTCATGTAGCCGGCGAAGGTGGCGCTGAGCGAGGCGCCGACGCCGGTCGCGGTGCCGACCATGCCCTGGCCGAGATTGAAGTGGCCGGTGCCGCGGGTGAGATCGGCGACCACCAGCGGCACCATGACGGCGAACACGCAAGCGGTGACGCCGTCGAGCAGTTGCACGACGACCAGCAGCCACGGATTGCTCACCGAGGCAAACAGCAGGCCGCGGATCGGCAAGGCGGCGAAGCCGATCAGCAGCAACGGCCGCCGCCCCCAAAGCTGGGCGCGGATTCCGACCGCCGGCGACAGCAGCGCGACCACCAATTGCGGCACGACGATGCAAGCCGCGATCAGCACCGTCGCCCATTGGCTCGAGCGCATGGTCACGACGCTGCCCATCAACGGCAGCATGGCACCATTGGCGAGATGGAACAGCAGCAGGCAGCCTGCGAAGATGAGCAGCGGCCGATTGCGCAGCAATTCGGTCACCTTGGTGCGCGGCTTATCGGTACGTCGGCGCGGCACGGCGCCGTGGGCGTATTCCGGATTGATCTCGCTCGGCGTAATAGTGCGCAGCGCCAGCAGCGCCGGCCCGAGCAACAGCACGGTGACGATGAACACCGCGCGCGCGGACAAGAGGTAACCGCAGGCGCCCATCACCGCCGCCGCCAAACCGTTGCCGATCGAGGCGAAGCGGGCGTTGCGGCCGAGCCGCGCGCCGATCGCGGCGTGGCCGACCAGGCCGAGGCTGATCGCGGCCATGGCGGGGCCGAGCACGCAGCTTGCCAGCGCGTGCAAGACCGCTCCCGTCAGCACGATTGGGAAGATCGGCAGTGCCGCATAGGTCAAGGCGGCGACGCAGATGGTGACGATGGCGATGCCGGCGACCACCCGTTCCGAACGGGCGGCATCGACGAGTGCGCCGCCGGGCATCTGGCCGATGAGCGACACGATACCCGCTGCCGATTGCACGAGGCCGATATCGAACTGCGTCCAGCGTTGCCCGGTCAGGTAGACCGACACGAACGGGCCGAATCCGGTCTGCACATCGGCGACGAAAAAGACGAACCAATCGAGCCCGCGCAGGCTGCGCGGCGACGGATGCAACGGCGGTTCGCTGCCTTCCGATGCCGGCGGCGGCGGCAAGGCTTCGCCGTCGAGCGCCTTGTGCGGATCCTCTCGGTCGCGAATGGCGCGTGATGGCTTCGCCGGCAGAGTACGTCTCCCGAAATTGTTGATTAGCTATTCGAGCGGCAGCGGCTCGAGCTTGCCGAGCGCGCTCAGGACCGTGACGGGCTTACCTTCTTCGTATGCGGGAGCGGCATTCACCTGGTCGCGGTTCAGTTCCAGCTTGATCGGCGGTTCGGGCTTGGCCGGGGCAGGAAAATGCAGTGCCGACCAATCCACCGCGATCTTGCGGCTGCCGACGCCCAGGAAACCGCCGAAGTCGATGATCGCGGCGCGCACCAGGCCGCTGCGGTCCACCAGCACGTCGACGATCCGGCCCATATTCTCGTCGGCCGAGCTGCGCACTTCGCGGCCGAGAATGCCCTCGACCTCGTGGTTGGGGAGGACGGTGACCGCGGACGGTGCCTGTTGGTCGGTCTTAGCCGGGGCCGGCGGGGTAGGGCCGTTTTCAGACGACGCCACGCTGACGATGGCGGTCAGCGCCAACAATGCAGCTGCCACCATGACGGTCGGATGTTCGCCGCGCATGCCGCCCTCCGAAGTGTCTGGGAACTCACACCACTAAGCCTAAGCGGTGCGGCTGGTTCCAAGGTTCGGCGGGGCTCGCAGGCTGGCGACAAAGTTCCCGCCGGATCAGGCGGAAAACACGATCGAAACCCGGATATCGCCGCTGATGCGAGGAGTATCGAGCGATACCGTGTCTTTATGCCGCCGCACCCGTAGATCGACGCTCGAGGAGCCGAGCCGCAAATCGCGCAGGATCACTTCGTCGAGGAACGGCGGCAGACGCGGATTGCACAGCCGGATCTCGCCCTTGAATGGATCGAATTGCAGGCCGAGGCAGGCTTCCAGCAGCGTGAACGGCGTGGCGCTGGCCCAGGCCTGCGGCGAGCAGGCGACGGGATAGAGCGTCGGCCCTTGGCCGTGGTGGCGCTGGAAGCCGCAGAATAATTCGGGCAGCCGGCGGTGGTCCATATAGGTCGCGGCGCCGAACAGGCCCTCGAACAGGGTCTGCACCGCTTGCTTGTGTTCGTAGCGCGCCAGCCCCAAGGCAATCAGCGCATTGTCGTGCGGCCAGATCGAGCCGTTGTGATACGACATCGGATTATAGCGGGCTTCGCTGCGCGCCACGGTGCGGATGCCCCAGCCGGAAAAGAAGTCGGTTTGCAGGAGACCCTTGGCGACGTGCGCGGCGTGGTCGGATGCGGCGATGCCGGTGAACAACACCTGCCCGGCATTCGAGGTGCGCACCCGGCACGGATTTTTTGCACCGTCGAGCGCCAGCGCATAGGTCGCGATCTCCGGGCACCAGAACGCGCTTTCGAAACGCGCGGCGAGGCGGGTTGCTTCAGCGTCGAGCTGGCGGGCGACGGCGTCGTTTCCCAGCCGCCGCGCGCACTGCGCCGCCATGCGCTTGGCGGCGTAGACATAGCCTTGCACCTCGGCGAGCGCGATCGGGCCTTCCGCCAGCCGGCCATCGGCATGGAACACCGCGTCGTGGGAATCCTTCCAGCCTTGATTGACCAGGCCCTGCTCGTTGGCGCGGGCGTATTCGACAAAACCGTCGCCGTCCGGATCGCCGGGGCCGTCGATCCAGCCGAGCGCCGCTTCGATCGCCGGCCAGAGCTCGGCGACGGTCTCGATATCGCCGGTGCGCTCGGCATAAAGCCCGGCGAGCAGGACGAACAGCGGCGTCGAGTCGACGCTGCCGTAATAAAGCCCGAACGGCACTTCGCGCAGCGCCGCCATTTCGCCGCCGCGCATCTCATGCAAAATCTTGCCCGGCTCGGAATCGGCCAGCGGATCGGTGGTTTTGGCCTGATAGGCCGCGAGCCGCCGCAACACGCCGCGCGCCACTTCCGGGCTCCACCACAGCATCTGCAGCGCGGTGATCAGGCCGTCGCGGCCGAACGTGGTCGAGAACCAGGGGATGCCGGCGTAGGGATAGCGGCCTTGCGGCGTGTCGGTCATCAGCATGGCGAGATCGGCGGCCGACCGGCATAGGATTTCGTTGAAACGCTCGTTGGAGGTTTCGACCGAGGTCCGATGCCGCGTCGCCTCGCGCAATTCGCGGCGCGCGGCAATGAAGGCGGGGAGGAACGGCCGCGGCCGCGTGTCGGCGGCATCGCAGCTCACCGCCAGGAACAACGGCCGGGTTTCGCCCGGTTCGATATGCAGCTCGTAGACGGCGGCGCTGGTGGTCAGCCGGTTCGGCGGCGGATCGAAGGTGAGCGCGGTGCGCCGGACCTTGTTGTCGAGGCCGCGATAGATCAGCAGCGCCTGGTCGGCGCCGCGCAGATTGGCCGCCGCAGTGCCGCGGCGTTCGCGGTGCGCGCCGCGGACCTCGAACAGGTCGGCAAAGTCGTTCTCGAACAGGATCGAGACTTGCAAATCGACGGCGCGGTCACCGTAATTGCGCACGCCGAGCCGCTGATAGGCGGTGCCGTGCCACAGGAACATGGTGCGCAGAATGTGCACGGTGTCCTTTTCCAGCACGATGCGCTGGTCGGCCATGAGGTCCGGATTGCTCAGGTCGACCGAGAAGGCGGAATTGTCGTCGCGCAGATTGGAGCCGAGCAGCAGCGGATGCACGGCGTTGACCAGCAATTCGAGCCGCGACAGATAGCGCGTGTCGAGATGGAATAGGCCGGCCGAGCCGCCGGACGTCGCCGAAATGTCGCCGCGGCTGTCGAGCACGATGAAGGTGTCGCCGTATTTGAGCACGCGCGGCGGCCGGGTCGCCGCCTGCTGGGTGGCGGCGATGTAGAACGGCGTTTCCGCCGGTTCCTCTACGGCAAACAGATGTGCGGCGGATTTGAACGGCATTGCGTCTCGCTTGTTAAATCTTCTCGATCCGGTCGACGCTGACGCAATGACGAGATTTCAGACCGGCGCCGCGCTGGGCTTACTGTTTTGCGCCGTTGTGGATGACATCGACGACGCGCATCGCCACCGGATCGACCACCACCACATCGTTCGCCACCATGGCGTATTTGAGGAGAGCCGCCGACGGATCACCCGCCGTCGCCTGGTCCGGAAGGTCGACGAGCTCGATCGTTGGCGGCACCGGCGCCCCGACGGCGACGGATATCTGGTCGGCGTGGGGTTTCACCCGCTGCCGGATGACGATTTCGTAGATCGCGCTCCGCTGCCCGGCGGTGAGCGCCAGGGTCTGCGCCACGGTTCCATCGGGCTGGATCGCCTCGTCCGGCCCCGCAGACTGCGCGAGCGCCGGGGCTATGCCGAAAATCAGCCCGAACAGGGCTAAAGCCGAAAGTCGGAAGATCAGGATACTGCGCATGCCAATGGCTCCTGTGGAACCGAACGCGCCAGTGCCCGGATAGGTCCCTAAAGAAAATATGTTGCACCGCACATCATGCATGCTGGCTGCCGCCGGCACGCATGGGGCGGAATTCCTCCCTTAACACCGCAGGTTGCGGCGATTAGCCACGCGGCGCGAAACATCGCGTCACAATCTCGTAAAATCCGGCCAAATATTTTAAGTTCAAGTCAGAAAAAAATCTCGTTAGAGGGGCGGAAACCATGTCGATCTCAACGGCCAGTGTAAAATCCGAAGCATTCAGTTCGTCGACGGCACGCTGGGGTTATCTGGCGATCTGCGTCATCTGCATGGTGATGATCGCCAACCTGCAATACGGCTGGACGCTGTTCGTCAATCCGATCAACAAGGCGAACGGCTGGTCGATCGCTTCGATCCAATTTGCGTTCGCGATTTTCATTGCGCTGGAGACCTGGCTGACGCCGATCGAAGGCTGGATTGTTGACGTGCTCGGCCCGCAACGCGGCCCCAAGATCATGGTCGGCTTCGGCGGCATTATGGTCGGCATCGGCTGGGTCATCAACGCTTATGCCGGTTCGCTGGCAATGCTCTATCTCGGCGCGGTCATTTCAGGCATCGGCGGCGGCGCCGTCTATGCGACCTGCGTCGGCATGGCGGTGAAGTGGTTCCCCGACCGGCGCGGACTGGCAGTGGGCCTGACCGCGGCCGGCTACGGCGCCGGCGCGGCGCTCACCGTGATCCCGATCCGTTACGTGATCGACAACTACGGTTACAACACCGCTTTTCTCTGGTTCGGCATCGTACAGGGCGCCGTCGTGTTCGTGCTTGCCTTGCTGCTGCGCGGGCCGGAGCCGGGTGAGATGGCCGGCGCTCCGGCGCCGAAGGTGGCGCAGTCGGCGCGGAGTTTCTCGCCGATGGAAGTGCTGAGCTCGCCGGTGTTCTGGCTACTCTACATTATGTTCGTCATGGTGTCGGCGTCGGGCCTGATGGCCACGGCGCAGATCGCGCCGATCGCGGGGGACTTCAAGGTCGGCAACCAGATCGTGTTCTGGGGCGCCACCACGCTGACCGCGGCGCTGATCATCGACAATCTCGCCAACGGCGCGGCGCGCCCGCTGTTCGGATGGATCTCGGACATTATCGGGCGTGAAGCCACCATGGCGATCGCCTTCGGGCTTGGCGGTGTTGCTTATTGGCTCTTGGGAACGCTCGGCACGGCGCCTTGGGCCTTCGTGCTGTTCGCGGCGCTGATCTTCCTGACCTGGGGCGAGATCTTCAGCCTGTTCCCGTCGACCTGCACCGATACGTTCGGGCCGAAATTCGCCACCGTGAACTTGAGCCTGCTCTATACCGCGAAGGGAACGTCGGCGTTCCTGGTGCCGATTGCCAATTTGATCAAGGCCTCGACCGGTTCCTGGCACATGGTGTTTGCGGTGACCGCGATCATGAACTTCGTGGTTGTGGGTCTGGCGCTGTTTGTGCTCAAGCCGATGCGGCGGCGGGCGATGGCCAAAAGCTGAAAGCCGCGCCGGACATTAAATGAACCGGGCGGAATCGCCCGGTTGGATGGCCAGGGTGCTGGCCCGATCGGCCCACCCCAGGGGCCACCCTAGTCGGCGCCACTTATAAGGTATCGATGCTGCGGATCCGGTCGGACCGGGGACCTTTGACGACGCTAGGCTAGCTGGAATATTGTATACCACCGATGAGTTCGAGTTTCCCCATTTTGCGGCGTGTTGAGGTGAGTGCGAGTGCGGCGGAGCTGCCGGCGCCGCGGCTTGCCGTCGATCCGCTCGCCAACCCGGCAAGCTTTAAGCGCCAAGCCTATGCCGCGCTGAAGAACGCCATCGCCTCGATGGACGTTTACGTAAGCCGCGCCGAGATCAGGCTCGACGAGCGCCGCCTGGCGCACCAATTCGGCATCAGCCGCACCCCGGTGCGCGAAGCCATAGCGCAGCTCGAGCGCGAGGGCTTCGTCCGCTCGGTGCCGCGGCGCGGCGTCTATGTGGTGCGCAAGACCAAGCGCGAGGTGATCGAGCTGATCACCGCCTGGGCGGCGCTGGAAAGCATGGCGGCGCGGTTGATCACCGAGAGCGCGAGCGACGAGGACATCGCTTCCTTGCGGAGTATGTTCGCCACCTTCGAGAATGGCGCGGTGCGCGCCCATCTCGACGAATATTCGGAAATCAATATCGGCTTCCACCAGACCATCATTCGCATGAGCGGCAACAGCATGCTGATCAATCTGGCGGAAAACCTGTTCACCCATATGCGCATGATCCGGCGCAAGACCATCGGCGAGAAGGATCGGGCCGACCGCTCGATCCGCGACCACATGCACATCATCGAAGCGCTTGAAGCGCGCGACACGCTGCGCGCCGAGACGCTGGTGCGCGATCACGCGCTCGGCCTCGCCGAGCACGTGGCGAAATACGCCGATTATCTGGACTGATCTGGGGCAACGCACCCCGACGGAGGAAATCATGGCCGACGCAGCAGTCAAAGAGAAGCCCGCCGATACAGCCGAACGCGAGCTGACCGACGGCTTTCATCTCCTCATCGATGCACTCAAGCTCAACGGTCTCACCACGATCTATGGCGTGCCCGGCATCCCGATCACGGATTTCGGCCGCATGGCGCAGGCCTCGGGCATTCGCGTGCTGTCGTTCCGCCACGAGCAGAACGCCGGCTATGCGGCCGCGATCGCCGGCTTCCTCACCAAGAAGCCGGGCGTTTGCCTCACCGTGTCGGCACCAGGCTTCCTCAACGGACTCACGGCGCTGGCGCATGCCACCACCAACTGCTTCCCGATGATCCTGATGTCGGGATCGTCGGAGCGCGAGATCGTCGACTTGCAGCAGGGCGACTACGAGGAGATGGACCAGCTCGCCATCGCCAAGCCGTTGTGCAAGGCGGCGTTCCGCGTGCTGCACGCGCAAGACATCGGCATCGGGCTCGCGCGCGCCATCCGCGCCGCGGTGTCGGGCCGCCCGGGCGGCGTCTATCTCGATCTGCCGGCAAAACTGTTCGGCCAGGTGATGGATGCGGCCGCCGGCCAGAAGTCGCTGGTCAAGGTCATCGATCCGGCGCCGGCACAGATTCCCGCGGCCGACGCGGTCAAGCGCGCGCTCGATGCGCTGAAAAGCGCCAAGCGGCCGCTCATCATCCTCGGCAAAGGCGCGGCCTATGCCCAGGCCGACGACGCGATCAAGAGTTTCGTCGAGAAGAGCGGCGTTCCGTTTCTGCCGATGAGCATGGCGAAGGGGCTGCTGCCCGACACCCACCCGCAATGCGCCGGCGCGGCGCGTTCGACGGTGCTCAAAGACTCCGACGTCGTGATGCTGATCGGCGCGCGGCTGAACTGGCTGTTGTCCCACGGCAAGGGCAAGGCTTGGGGCGACGCGCCAAAGAAGTTCATCCAGATCGACATCGAGCCGAAAGAGATGGACTCCAACGTCGAGATCGTCGCTCCCGTGGTCGGCGACATCGGTTCTTGCGTCGCGGCGCTGCTTGCTGCCATGGGCGGCAACTGGCCGGCACCGCCCGCGGACTGGATTAAGACGGTGACCTCCAAGCGCGACGAGAACGTCGCCAAGATGGCGCCGCGGCTGATGAACAACAATTCGCCGATGGATTATCACGGCGCACTCGGCGTGCTGCGCACCGTCGTCAAGGAGCGGCCTGACGCCATCCTGGTCAACGAGGGCGCCAATACGCTGGATCTCGCCCGCGGCATCATCGACATGTATCAGCCGCGTAAGCGCATTGACGTCGGCACCTGGGGCGTCATGGGCATCGGCATGGGTTACGCCATCGGCGCGGCGATCGAGACCGGCAAGCCGGTGCTCGCGGTCGAAGGCGACTCGGCGTTCGGCTTCTCCGGCATGGAGATCGAGACGATCTGCCGCTACAAGCTGCCGGTCTGTGTCGTCATCTTCAACAACGACGGCATCTATCGCGGCACCGACGTCAATAGCGCCGGCGCGGACCCTGCCACGACAGTCTTCGTCAAGGGTTCGCGCTACGACAAGATGATCGAGGCGTTCGGCGGCACCGGCGTCAACGCGACCTCGCCGGACGAGCTCAAGCGCGCCGTGAACGCGGCAATAGATTCCGGCAAGCCGACGCTGATCAACGCGGTGATCGATCCGGGCGCTGGCAGCGAAAGCGGCCGCATCGGCAACCTCAATCCGCAAAGCGCGCTGCGCAAGAAGTAAGAGTTAGGGAGAGCGACAATGGCGACCAAAAAGAAACCCAAAGCGAAAGCCAAAGCGGCAGTGAAAAAGGCTGCGGTGAAGAAGGCCGCAAAGAAAGTCGTGAAGCTCAAGGCCGGGAAGCCGTTGGCCGCGGCGGCGAGCAATGGCCTGCCGCGGCCGTCGGCAAAACCGTGGGGCGCAGCGGGCAGGGCGCTCGACGGCGTGAAAATCCTCGACTTCACCCATGTGCAGTCGGGGCCGACCTGCACGCAGCTGCTCGCCTATATGGGCGCCGACGTGATGAAGGTGGAACGGCCGGGCGTCGGCGACATCACGCGCGGCCAGTTGCGCGACGTGAAAGGGCAGGACAGCCTCTATTTCACCATGCTCAACGGCTCCAAGCGCTCGATCACCATCGACTCCAAGAATCCCAAGGGCAAGGAAATCCTCGAGCGCCTGGTCAAATATTGCGACGTGCTGGTGGAAAATTTCGCCCCCGGCGCGCTCGACCGCATGGGGCTGACCTGGGACTACATCCACAAGACCAATCCGCGCATGATCGTCGCCTCGGTGAAAGGCTTTGGCCCGGGTCCCTACGAGGACTGCAAGGTCTACGAGAACGTGGCGCAATGCGCCGGCGGATCGGCTTCGACCACCGGCTTCCGCGACGGGCCGCCACTGGTCACCGGCGCGCAGATCGGCGATTCCGGCACCGGCTTGCATCTCGCGCTCGGCATCGTCAGCGCGCTCTATCAGCGCATCCGCACCGGCCGCGGCCAGAAGGTGCTCTGCGCCATGCAGGACGGCGTGCTCAATCTCGCCCGCGTGAAATTGCGCGACCAGCAGCGCCTCGCCCACGGGCCGCTCGCCGAATACAGCCAATTCGGCGAAGGCATTCCGTTCGGCAAGGCGGTGCCGCGCGCCGGCAACGATTCCGGCGGCGGCCAGCCGGGCTGGATCTTGAAATGCAAAGGCTGGGAGAGCGATCCGGACGCCTACATCTATTTCATCACGCAGGCGCCGGTCTGGGGCGCGATCTGCGATCTGATCGGCAAGCCGGAGTGGAAGACCGACGCGGATTACGCCACGCCGCCCGTGCGGCTGCCGCGGCTGCGGCATATCTTCGACACCATCGAGCAGTGGACCATGACCAAGACCAAGTTCGAGGTCATGGAAACCTGCAACAAGCACGACATCCCGGTCGGCCCGATCCTGTCGATGAAGGAGATCGCCGAGGAGCAGTCGCTGCGCGCAACCGGCACCGTGGTCGAGGTCGATCATCCCGGCCGCGGCAAATATCTGACCGTGGGCAACCCGATCAAATTGTCGGATTCGCCCGCCGACGTGCGGCGCTCGCCGCTCCTTGGCGAGCACACCGACGAAATCTTGCGCAAGGTGCTGAAATATTCCGACAAGGAAATCGCCGACATTAAGGTCTCCGGCGCAATCACGCCGCCGGAGAAGCCGGCGAAGGCGGAAGCGGCATAACAATGGCTGTCGTCCCCGCGAAAGCGGGGACCCAGTAATCACCGCATCTGAGGTGTTTACTGGATGCCCGCCTTCGCGGGCATGACAGCAAAGGATTGAGAGAGGAAGACGAATGCGTATCGTCGTTCACGGCCAACAGGCGTTCGGCAAGGCGGTGCTCGAAGCGCTGATCAAGCGCGGCGAGGATGTCGTCGCCGTCTACGTCGCGCCGGAAAAGCCGGGCGCCAAGGCCGATCCGTTGAAGGAAGCGGCGGTGGCGGCAAAGCTGCCGGTCTATCAGCCGGATTCCTACAAGAAGCCGGAAGTCTGGGAAGAATTCAAAGCGCTCAAGCCGGACCTGCAGGTCATGGCCTTCGTCACGTTGTTCGTGCCGGAAGAATTCCTCAACATCCCGACCCACGGCTCGATCCAGTATCACCCGTCGCTGTTGCCGGCCTATCGCGGCGCCAGCGCCATCAACTGGCCGATCATCAAGGGCGAAACGGAAACGGGGCTTTCGATCTTCTGGCCCGACAACGGGCTCGATACCGGCGACGTTCTCCTGCAAAAGAAAACGCCGATCGGCCCCAACGACACGCTCGGCACGGTGTATTTCGACCGCCTGTTCCCGATGGGCGTCGAGGCCATGCTGGAATCGGTCGACCTGGTGAAGGCCGGCAATGCGCCGCGCCTCAAGCAGGATGATTCCAAGGCCACTTACGAAGGCCGCTGCGGCCCCGACAATGCCAGGATCGACTGGGGCAAGCCGTGGGAGCAGATCGACCGCCTCATCCGCGGCTGCAATCCGGCGCCCGGCGCCTGGACCACGCTCGACGGCAAGCAGCTGAAAATCTTCGACGCCAAGCCTTTGCCGGCAAAAGACCCGAAGGGCATCGCCGGCAAGGTCGGTGAAATCGCCGTGGTCGAAGCCGACGGCTTCACCGCGGTCTGCGCCGATGGGCGCTTCAAAGTCACCCGCGTGCAACCCGCCGACGGCAAAAAGATCGAAGCCGGCGAGTGGGCGAAGTCGGTCAATCTCGCCGTCAAAGCGAGGTTCGCGTGAGCTTGCCTGCCGCCATCCAAGCGGCCTGTCGTCCCCGCGAAAGCGGGGACCCAGTACCCACGGAACGATCGGTGTTTACTGGGTGCCCGCCTTCGCGGGCATGACAAGCTAAAAACCAAAACATCACAGCCCTCCCGGGTTTTCTCCCAATCGATGGATCATCAAAACATGCCCGCCTCTCAGCATCAGTCACCGAAGTCCGATATCGAAATTTCGCAAGCCGCAAAGAAGCGGCTGATCCTCGACATCGCCAAGGAAAAGCTCGGCATCGGCCCGGAAAATCTCGAGCCGTACGGCCACTACAAGGCCAAGGTGTCGATGGACTACGTCAAGTCGCTGCAAAGCAAACCGAACGGCAAGCTGATCCTGGTCTCCGCCATCACGCCGACGCCGGCGGGCGAGGGGAAGACCACGACCACGGTCGGCCTGACCGATGCGCTCAATTACATCGGCAAGAAGGCAATGCTGTGCCTGCGCGAGCCGTCGCTCGGACCGTCATTCGGCGTTAAAGGCGGCGCCGCCGGCGGCGGCTATGCGCAGGTGATTCCGATGGAGGACATCAACCTTCACTTCACCGGCGATTTCCATGCCATCACGTCGGCGAATAATCTTTTGGCCGCGCTGCTCGACAACCACATTTATTGGGGCAACGCGCTCGGCATCGATCCGCGCCGCGTTGCCTGGCGCCGCGTCCTCGACATGAACGACCGCGCCCTGCGCTCGGTGGTGTCGTCACTCGGCGGCGTCGCCAACGGTTTTCCGCGGGAGGACGGTTTTGACATCACGGTCGCCTCCGAGGTGATGGCGATCTTCTGCCTCGCCCACAATCTCGACGATCTGAAAAAGCGGCTCGGCAATATCGTCGTCGGCTATACCCGCGACCGCAAGCCGGTACGCGCCGGCGAGCTCAAGGCGCATGGCGCCATGACGGTGCTGCTCAAGGAAGCGCTGGCGCCGAATCTGGTGCAGACGCTCGAAGGTACACCGGCCTTCATCCACGGCGGCCCGTTCGCCAACATCGCCCACGGCTGCAACTCGGTGCTGGCGACGACGACGGCGCTGAAGCTTACCGACTACGTTGTGACCGAAGCCGGTTTTGGCGCCGATCTCGGCGGCGAGAAATTCATGGACATCAAGTGCCGCAAGGCCGGCATCGCGCCCGACTGCGCGGTGCTGGTTGCCACCATTCGCGCGCTGAAAATGCACGGCGGCGTCAAGAAGGAAGATCTCAAACAGGAGAACCTGAAAGCGCTCGAAGCCGGCATGAGCAATCTGCAGCGCCATGTCGAGAACATACAGAAACTCGGCATCGTGCCGGTGGTCTCGATCAACCGTTTCTCGGCCGACAGCGAAGCCGAGATCAATCTGGTCAAGGAGAAATGCAAGGCGCTCGGCGTCGAAGCCTTGATGGCCGATCACTGGGCGATGGGCGGCGAGGGCGCGGCCGACGTGGCGCGCGCCGTGGTCAAGGTTTGCGACAGTGGCAAGAGCAAGCTGAAGTTCCTATATGCCGACGACATGCCGCTTCTGGAAAAAATCCGCACCATCGCCAAGGAGATCTACCGCGCCAAGGACATCGCGGTCGATAAGCCGGTGCGCGACCAGCTCGCCAATTTCGAATCGATGGGTTACGGCAAGTTTCCGATCTGCATGGCCAAGACCCAGTACAGCTTCTCGACCAATCCCGACGCCAAAGGCGCGCCGGTCGATCACATCATTCCCGTGCGCGAGGTGCGGCTCTCGGCGGGAGCGGAATTCGTGGTCGCGATCTGCGGAGAGATCATGACCATGCCCGGCCTGCCCAAGGTGCCGGCGGCGGACTCGATAGATATCGGGCCCGATGGAAAAATCGTTGGGTTGTTCTAACAAGCTTTAAGGAGCGAAAGATGTTGAAATTCTACTATAGCGGTGCGCCGAACCCGACCAAGGTGGCGTTGTTCCTGGAAGAGACCGGGCTGCCTTACGAGGCCATTCCGGTCGATACCCGCAAGGGCGAGCAGCACAAGCCGGAATTCCTGGCGATCAATCCGAACGCCAAGCTGCCGGCCATCGTCGACGGCGACGTCACTGTTTTCGACTCAAGCGCCATCCTGCTCTACCTCGCCGAGAAGACCGGAAAATTCCTGCCGGCCAAGACCGACAAGGCGCGCGGCGAGCTCCTGTCCTGGATGTTCTTCGTATCGTCCGGCGTCGGCCCGTATTTCGGCCAGTCGGTGCACTTCCGCAATTATGCGCCGGAGAAGATTCCCTACGCCATCAACCGCTACACCTTCGAAGCGCAGCGCCATGCCGGCATTCTCGACGCTCGTCTCGCCAAGCACAAATACATGCTCGGCGACACTTATACGATCGTCGACATGAACGTCTGGGGCTGGTCGCGCATGCTGCCGAACGTGGTCGGCGAGGGCGCCTGGGACAAGTACAAGAATCTCAAGCGCCTGGTCGACGAGATCAACGCCCGTCCCGCCGCGCAAAAGGCCTCGGGCTTGAAGGACCGCCACAAGTTCAAGACCGATATGGATGCCGAAGCGCTCAACGCGATGTTCCCGCATCTGGCGCAAAAGGTCGCGTAGTTTTCGACAGCGGATTACGGCGCAAAAGCAAAAACAAAGCGGCGCGGCCTTTAGGGGCCACGCCGTTCGCATTTGCGATGCCGAAGCTGCTATTGGAACAGCTTCATCGCGTTGACCAGGGTCTGCAGCACGCCGAGCGTGAGCGGGATGCCGACGAAACCCCAGGCCAGCACCAGTTGCAGCGTGGTGGTGCCGTTTTGCTGATTTGAATTTGCCATCGCCATTCCTCCTTAAGCGCCGGCCGGTTCGCCAGCCGCGCCGACCTCGATCATGGCCCGCTCGGCTTCGTGGTCGGGCTTCATGTGGAAGCGGTGATGCACCGCCTTGACCAAGAGGTTGCAGATGAAGCCGATCACCAGCAATCCCGCCATGATGTACATGGTCACGTTATAGGCCTGTGCCTTCGGCACGCCGTGGGTGACGTTGTACTCGCGGATGTAGTTCACCAGCACCGGTCCGAAGATGCCAGCCATCGACCAGGCCGTCAGCAGCAGGCCGTGGATGGCGCCGACATAACGCGTGCCGAACATGTCCCGCAGATAAGCCGGCACGGTGGCGAAGCCGCCGCCATACATGCTGATGATCACCAGGAAGCAGCAGACGAAGCCGACCACGCTGCCGATCGAGCCGGTATAGGGCACGGAGCAGTACAACAGGAAGCCGAGCACCATGAAGATGAAGTAGGTGTTCTTGCGGCCGATATAGTCCGACGTCGAAGCCCAGAAGAAGCGGCCGCCCATGTTGAACAGGCTCATCAAGCCGACGAAGCCTGCGGCCGCGACCGGCGTGATGTGGCCGGGGAACATTTCCTGGCTCATGGCGGAAGCCTGGCCGAGCACGCCGATGCCGGCAGTCACGTTGAGGCAGAGGATCCACCAGATCAGCCAGAACTGCGGCGTCTTCAGCGCGTCGTAGACGAAGACGTCGTTGGTCGTGATCAGCCGCGCCGATTGCACCGGCGGCGTATAGCCTGCCGGCTTCCAGCCCGGCGCCGGCACGCGCACGATGACCGAGCCGACCAGCATGAAGATGAAATAGACGAGCCCGAGCACGATGAAGGTCTCCGCCACGCCGACGTGGGTCGGCGAGGAGAACTTGCTCATCAGCCAGACCGACAGCGGCGAGGCGATGAAGGCGCCGCCGCCAAAACCCATGATCGCCATGCCGGTCGCCATGCCGGGGCGGTCGGGAAACCATTTGATCAGGGTCGATACCGGCGAGATGTAGCCGATACCGAGCCCGCAGCCGCCGAGTACGCCGTAGCCGAGATAGACGAGCCAGATATTGTGGATGTAAACGCCGACCGCCGAGGCGATGAATCCGCCGGCCCAGCACAGCGCCGCGGTGAACATCGCGCGGCGCGGGCCGCCTTCCTCGACCCAGCGGCCGAAGACCGCTGCGGAGACGCCGAGAAAGAAAATCGCAATGGAAAAGATCCAGCCCAGCTCGGGGAGAGTCCAGTCGTTCGGCGACGACTGCGAAATGCCGATGAGTTTCGTCATCGGCAAGTTGAACACGCTGAACGCATAGGCCTGGCCGATGCACAGGTGCACGCACAACGCGGCCGGCGGCACCATCCAGCGGCTGAATCCTGGTTTGGCAATGGTGTGATCGCGATCGAGAAAGCTCATGGGGCGGTCCTCTCCGGCTTTTATTGTCGCAATCGGGTTCGGCCGACCGCGAAAGAACGCAATTGCGTCCCGAATTTGTTGTTCGGACAGTGGCGAGCGCGATAGAAGGAATCAATGAGCGTCTGCCTATCGCCCGATAGACAAAACAAATTGCGCGATGAGGTTGTATCAATCGGCCAAAAGCTGCGCCACGCGCCGCGCTTCGATGACCAGCGCCGCAGTCAAAGGTTTCATCGGCTGTCGCAACGGCACCACCAGGCCGATGGTGTGGCTTGCTTCCGGCTCCACGATCGGAATCGCGCGCAGCACGTCGGTGAGGCCGAGTGTCGCAGCGAGCCGCGCCGGCATCACGCTGGCCCAGCGTCCGGTGCGGACGTGGGAATAGAGCACGATCATCGAATCCGATTCGAGCGTGACTTTCGGGTCGCCGCCGGCGTCGCGCAGCAGGCCTTCGATGATCCGGCGAGTCTGGGTGTTGGGCGTCAGCAGGCAGAGCGGGACCTGCGCCACCTCCGCCCACGTCACCTTGTCGCGGTCGCCGAACGGCGCATCGGTCGATGTGAGCAGGCGATAGCGTTCGCGGTAGAGCGGCACGCCGGTGACGCGGCCGATCGGTTCGATGTCGAGATAGGTCACGCCGGCATCGATCTCGAGATTTTCCAGAAGCCGCAGAATCTCCTGCGCGGTGTGCGTAAGAACCGTGAATTGCACCTCGGGATGGCGCTCGTGAAAAAGCGTCGTCAGCGTCTCGATCATGGCCAGCGCCATCGGGATCGCGGCGATGCGAAGCCTACCGGTCAGGCCGTGCTTGAGGGCGTGCACCTCCTCGCGCATGGCGCGGCTGTCGCCGACGATTCGGCGCGCCCAGTCGAGCACCCGCTCGCCTTCGGGCGTGAAATCCTGGAACCGCGAGCCGCGGTTGACCAGCAGCACGCCGAAACTATCCTCGAGCTGCTTGACCCCGGCCGACAGCGTCGGTTGGGTGACGCCGCAGGCCTCGGCCGCCCGGCCGAAATGTTG
This sequence comes from Xanthobacteraceae bacterium, assembly GCA_050010715.1. Taxonomy (GTDB): domain Bacteria; phylum Pseudomonadota; class Alphaproteobacteria; order Rhizobiales; family Xanthobacteraceae; genus BOG-931. The sequence continues at coordinate 32,997 of JBEKKM010000030.1, forward strand.
TTCGCGCGCCAGCGCCAGCAGGAATTCGAGCTTATCGATCACAGCCTATCGCTCCCTCAGGACACCGTGACGCGGCGTGCGCGATTTGCGAAATTTGGCAATATCCGGCCTAGATGCCTATGTTGACGCGCATGCAAATGATAGAGAATTCAGAGGAAAGTCAATATATCAATAGAGTTTGTCTATTGAATAATCCGCAAATCGCGCTTGTTTTGCCGCAGCACAGCGCGGCTTTTGCTTTTCGCGAGGAAATATGAGCGTCACCGAGCAGCCGCCGATCTCACCGCCCGCCCAGCGCGGCGGAGCCGGCCGTCGCCGGCCGGCGCGCACGCCCAAGGGCCGGCAGGTCGATCCGCAGGCGCGCGAAGAGGTGCTGGCGCTGCTCACCGATCGGCCGCGGCGGCGCGATCTGTTGATCGAGCATTTGCATCTCATCCAGGACCATTACGGCCATCTGTCTGCCGCGCATCTGGCCGCCCTGGCGCAGGAGATGAAGCTCGCGCTCACCGAAGTTTATGAGGTCGCGACCTTCTACGCCCACTTCGACGTGGTGAAGGAAGGCCAGACGCCGCCGCCGCCGGTCACCGTGCGGGTGTGCGATTCGTTGTCGTGCGCGCTTGCCGGCGCCGAGCATCTCTTGGCGGAGCTGCCGAAGAAACTCGGGCCCGGCGTGCGGGTGGTTCGCGCGCCTTGCATGGGAGCGTGCGATCGTGCGCCGGCCTGTGCCGTCGGCCATGTCCAGGTGCTCAATGCAGATATGACGAAAGTCGCTGCCGCCGCGGCGAAGCCTGCGCACGCCCACGCCTATCCGACGCCCACGGCGTTCGACGCCTATGTCGGTGGCGGCGGCTATGCCTTGCTGAAGGCCTGCGTCGGCGGCGGGAGCACGCGCGATGACGTCATCAAGGCGGTCAGCGATGCCGGCCTCCGCGGCCTTGGCGGCGCCGGATTTCCGACTGGGCGCAAATGGTCATTGGTGCGGGCCGAGCCGGCACCGCGCCTGTTTGCGGTCAACTGCGACGAAGGCGAACCCGGCACATTCAAGGACCGCTATTATCTTGAACAAGACCCGCACCGCTTCATCGAAGGCATGTTGATCGCCGCTTGGATCGTCGAGGCCGCCGACACTTATCTCTATGTTCGCGATGAATATCCCGAAGTGATCCTTCTACTTGTCGAAGAGATTGCCAAGGTCGAGGCCGCCGGCCTTTCAAGCCACACCAAGATTCACCTGCGCCGCGGCGCCGGCGCTTACATCTGCGGCGAAGAATCGGCGATGATCGAATCGATCGAGGGCAAGCGCGGGCTGCCGCGCCACCGGCCGCCCTATGTCGCGCAGGTCGGGCTGTTCGGCCGCCCGACGCTCGAACAAAATGTCGAGACGCTGTTCTGGGTGCGCGACATCGTCGAGAAGGGCGCGACCTGGTTCACCTCGCAGGGCCGCCACGACCGCAAGGGCTTTCGCAGTTTTTCAGTGTCGGGCCGTGTCAAAAATCCCGGCGTCAAGCTGGCGCCCGCCGGCGTCACCGCGCGCGAATTAATCGACGAATTCTGCGGCGGCATGGCGGATGGGCACAGCTTCAAGGGCTACCTGCCCGGCGGCGCCTCGGGCGGCATCCTGCCGGCGTCCATGGCCGATATCCCGCTCGACTTCGGCACTTTGGAAAAATACGGCTGTTTCGTCGGCTCCCACGCGGTCGTCATTCTCTCCGACAAGGACGACATGAAAGCGGTGGCGCTCAACCTGATCAAATTCTTCGAGGATGAGAGCTGCGGCCAGTGCACGCCGTGCCGGGTCGGTACCGAGAAGGCCGCCAACCTGATGGCCAATGGGCCGTGGGACCCGGCCCTCCTCGACGAGCTCGCCGCCCTGATGCGCGACGCCTCGATCTGCGGGCTGGGCCAAGCGGCACCGAATCCGTTGCTTTCTGTGCTAAAATACTTTCCGGAAGAACTGACCAAGCCGCTGGGACGTTGGTGACTGAAAGGCTGTCTTGATGAGCGACGCGAACGCGCCAAAGTCCAACACCTTTTTGATCGACGACCGCGAAGTCGACATCCGCCCCGGCGAGACCATATTCAACGCCGCACTCCGCTTCGGCATCGAGCTGCCGCATCTGTGTTACTCGCCGAAACCCGGCTACCGCCCCGACGGCAATTGCCGGGTCTGCATGGTCGAGATCGAGGGCGAGCGCGTGCTGGCGGCAAGCTGTATTCGCACGCCTGCACCGGGCATGAAGGTCAAGACCGCAACCGACCGCGCCAAGACCGCGCGCAAGATGGTGGCGGAGCTGTTGCTGACCGACCAGCCGGCGCGCGAGGTTGCCCACGATCCGGATTCCGAGTTCTGGAAAGTCGCGACCCGCATGGAGCTCAAGCAGGGCCGCTTGCCGCGCCGCTCGACCCCCGCGCCGGATCGCAGCCACGTCGCCATGGCGGTCAATCTGGATGCTTGCATTCAATGCAATCTCTGCGTCCGCGCCTGCCGTGAAGTGCAGGTCAACGACGTCATCGGCATGGCCGGTCGAGGTTTTGGCGAGAAGATCGTGTTCGACTTCGACGATCCGATGGGCAACTCGACGTGTGTTGCCTGCGGCGAATGCGTGCAGGCCTGCCCGACCGGCGCGCTGATGCCGGCGACCATGGTCGACGACAACAACATCTATAAGGGCAAGCCCGACCGCATGGTCGACAGCGTCTGCCCCTATTGCGGCGTCGGCTGCCAGCTCACCTACCAGATCAAGGACGACAAGATCGTCGCCGTGGCCGGCAAGAACGGGCCGGCCAACCAGAACCGGCTCTGCGTCAAAGGCCGCTTCGGCTTCGACTACGTGCACAATCCGCAGCGGCTCCTCAAACCGATGATCCGCAAGGACGGCGTGGCGAAAGTGCCGCACGAATTCATCGATCCGTCCAATCCGTGGACGCATTTCCGCGAAGCGACGTGGGACGAGGCGCTCGATCGTGCGGCGTCAGGCTTGAAGAAGATCCGCGACCGCGACGAGCCGCAGGCGCTGGCCGGCTTCGGCTCGGCCAAGGGCTCGAACGAGGAAGCCTATCTGTTCCAGAAGCTGGTGCGCACCGGTTTCGGCACCAACAATGTCGATCACTGCACCCGGCTGTGCCACGCCTCCTCGGTGGCGGCGCTGCTCGAAGGCGTCGGCTCGGCGGCCGTCACCGCGACCTTCAACGAGTGCAAGAATTCGGACGTCATCATCGTCATCGGCGCTAATCCGACGGAGAACCATCCGGTCGCCGCGACGTTCTTCAAGCAGGCCGCCAAGCGCGGCGCCAAGCTCATCGTCATGGACCCGCGCGGGCAGGCGCTCAAGCGCCACGCTTGGCGCATGATGCAATTCAAGAACGGCGCCGACGTGGCCATGCTCAACGCCATGCTCAACGTCATCGTCGCCGAAAAACTCTACGACCAGCAATATATCCAGACCTATGTCGAGGGTTTTGACGCCTGGAAGGAAAACGTCAAGGATTTCACGCCGGAGGAAATGGCGCCGATCTGCGGCATTCCCGCCGACACGCTGCGCGAGGTGGCGCGCACCTATGCGCGCGCCGAAAGCGCCATCATCTTCTGGGGCATGGGCGTGTCGCAGCACACCCACGGCACCGACAATGCGCGCTGTCTGATCGCGCTGTCGCTGATCACCGGCCAGATCGGCCGGCCCGGCACCGGCCTGCATCCGCTGCGCGGCCAAAATAACGTGCAGGGCGCCTCCGACGCCGGCCTCATTCCGATGTTCTTCCCTGACTACAAGTCGGTGGAGGACCCGGGCATCCGCGCCCAATACGAGAAGGCCTGGGGCGTTAAGCTCGACCCGAAGAAGGGCAAGACCGTGGTCGAGATCATGAACGCGGTGCACGCCGACGAGATCAAGGGCATGTATATCGAGGGCGAGAATCCGGCGATGTCGGACCCCGACCTCAACCACGCGCGCCAGGCGCTGGCCCATCTCGAGCACTTGGTGGTGCAAGACTTGTTCCTCACCGAGACCGCGGTCTATGCCGACGTGGTGCTGCCGGCCTCGGGTTGGCCTGAGAAAGACGGCACCGTCACCAACACCAATCGCCAGGTGCAGATGGGCCGCCAGGCGCTGCCGCTGCCCGGCGACACTCGCCACGATCTGTGGATCATCCAGGAGATCGCCAACCGCATGGGCTGCGGCTGGAATTACAAGCACGTCAGCGAGGTCTATACCGAGATGGCTTCGATGATGCCGGCGCTCGACAATATCTCCTGGGAGCGCATCGCGCGCGAGGATGCCGTCACCTATCCGTCCGACGCGCCCGACCAGCCCGGCCGCGACGTGGTGTTCGACAAAGGTTTTCCGCGCCCGGGCGGCTTCGCCAAGCTGGTTGCAACAAAACTGCAGCCGCCGGACGAAGTGCCGGACGAGGAATTCCCGTTCATCCTCACCACCGGCCGCGAGCTCGAACATTGGCACACCGGCGCCATGACGCGCCGCGCCACGGTGCTCGATGCGCTCGAGCCGGGCGCGGTCGCCTCCGTGTCGCGTGGCACACTCGCCAAGCTCGGCATCAGGCCGGGCGATATGATCCGCGTCACCACCCGCCGCGGCACTGTCGAGCTGAATTCGCGCCAGGATGACGGCATTCCCGACGGCGTGGTGTTCATCCCGTTCGCCTTCGTCGAGGCGGCGGCCAACCTGCTCACCAATCCGAAGCTCGATCCGTTCGGCAAAATTCCCGAATTCAAGTTCTGCGCGGCGAAGGTCGAGGCGATCGACCCGGCGACGCGGGTGGCGGCGGAGTAGAGCCTCAGCAAAAGCGGCGCGATGGACGATGTCGATCCGCATAATGAGATCGTGCGCCTTGAGGCGCAGATCGAAGATCTCGCCGCCAGGATCGAGAACTGCCGCAAATTCATCTTGGCCGGGCGGATCGCCGCGGCCGTTGGCGGCGTCCTGCTCGTTGCTCTTTTGCTCGGCGCGATCCGGTTCGATCTGCAGCTGATGATGCTCGCCATGGCCGCCTTGCTCGGCGGTATCGTCGCCTGGGGTTCGAACGGCTCGACGGCCAAAGAAGCCGAGAGCGAGTTGGCCGCGGCCGAGGCGAACCGCAAGGCGCTGATCGGCATGATCGATCTGCGCGTGGTCGCGGAGCGGCCGACGTTGCATTGAGGCGCGTTGCCGGAGCGCACGCGGCCGAATATCATGCGGCAAAACATTGTTTGGGAGGAAAGCGCCATGGCCTCATCGCAGGTGTTCGCCGGCGTCGGCGGGTATTACGGCGGCAATCAAGGCAATCTCGCCGGCGTGTTCCGCCGCGATGCCGAAGGCGCCGATTGGCAGCATGTTCTGACGGAGCCGGAGGCCTATACGGTCTTCGTGCATCCGCGCGATCCGAACCTTGTTCTCGCCGGCACCAAGGACGGCATTTATCGCTCGACCGACGGCGGCGCGACCTTCAAGCGCGCCAATTTTCCCGATGCCGGCGTGCAGGTCTGGTCGTTCCTGCCCGACCCGGCCGATCCGAAACGGTTGTTGGCCGGCGGCTCGCCGGTCGCGATCTATCGCAGCGACGACGCGGGCGAGAGCTGGACGCGGCAGGCGGTGCCGCAACTGCCGGATCGCGGAAAGGCGCCGTTCGCGGTCCGGGTGATGCGTTTTGCCCGACGCCCCGGGAGGCCGGACGAAATCTATGCCGCGCTTGAGGTCGGCGGCGTGATGCGCTCGACCGACGGCGGCGAGAGCTGGAGCGATTGCAGCGAACATCTGATCCGCCTGTCGGTCGAAGAGCCGCGGCTGCGCAGCAAGATCGTCAGCGATACCGAAGCCGAAGGCATGCTCGACGGCCACGCCATCTGCATGAGCGCCGCCGACCCCGATGCCGTCGTGCTCGCCGTGCGCATGGGCCTGTTCCGCAGCCAGGACCAGGGCAAGACCTGGGAGGATTTGCGGGTCGACCGCTTCTCGCCATTCACCTATGGCCGCGACATCAAGGTGTCGCCGCAGGACCCCAACACGCTCTATGCCTGCCTCAGCGTCGCCGCGTCATCCAAGGACGGCGCGCTCTACCGCAGCCAGGATATCGGCCGCACCTGGCAGCGCTTCGACAAGGTGCAGCCGCACGGCACGCTGATGTCGGTGAGCCTGCATCCGAGCGACGCCAAGCAGGTCTACATCGCCGCGCGCTACGGCGAAGTGTTCGGCACAGCGGACGGCGGCGACAGCTGGCGCGAAACGCCGCTGCCGTCCGGCGTGCAGCACATTTATGCGCTGGCGTGCGGGTGAGTAACCGCGTGGGCAGGTACAGTCATAGCGCCTGGAAGAATCTGAACGAGGTTCGGGAAAATCCGAGCCTCTTGTAGAAGCGGTGCGCGTCAATGCGCCGCTCACTGCTGGTGAGTTCAATTCCCGCGCAATGATGCCGGCGTGCGAAGTCGGTAACTGCCGCGAGCAGCTTCTCACCGAGACCGCGGCCTCGATGAGGCGGCAAGACGACAAGAGCCGTAACTCTGCAAATCGTCGAGCCATCTGGAAAATAGGGGACCAGTTCGGCATTGATCAGGCCGATGACATCGCGTGCTGACTGCGCGACGAGACAGCAACTGGCGTCGTTGTGCAGCGCATGATCCAGCCGTTCCTGGACATCCGCCTCCGTCGAGGGGTAACCGAGCTCGGTTAGCAGCAATGCCACATGCTTCGCATCGGTCATTGTTGCAGGCCTGAGCGTGATCGTCATCGCGCTTGTCTCGCTGCAATCCGGTTCTTCACGGGACAAAATGTATAGCACGATAATTTCCGCCCACGGCACCGGATCAACGGATTAAGCGCCGCATGGGGGTCCGATGAGCTTTGGCGGATGTCGGGACGGAACCGTGCTTCAGTTCCAGTCTTCATGCCACCCTACGATTTATCTCTGAAATACGGCTCGACCGTGCCGCTGAGCTTGATGGTCAACGGATTGCCGAAACGGTCCTTGCCCTTGCCGGCCTCGACGCGGATCCAACCTTCGCTGACGCAATATTCGGCGACGTTGGTTTTCTCCACGCCCTTGAAGCGCACGCCGATGTCGCGCTCCAACAATTCGGCGTTGTAGTAGGGACTGCGCGGGTCGGTCGAAAGACGGTCGGGCAGGGTGGCGGTCATGATCTCTCTACTCATTCGATCGACATGCCGGCGGCGCGGAGCGGCGCGCCGTTTTTCTCGATCTCGGGCACGATGATGCTTTGTAGATAGGCGGTCGAGCGGTGCTCGGGCGGCACGACGAAGGTGCCGGTGGCGACGAGGGCGTCCTGCACTGACGGCGTGTCCATCGCCGCGGCGGTGGCGTCATGCAGCTTCTTGACGATGGCGTCCGGCGTGCCTTTGGGAAAAAAGAAGGCGAACCAGGTCGAGGCCTCGAAATCCTTCATGCCCTGCTCGTAGGCGGTCGGCAGGCTCGGCAGCGACGGCAGCCGCTCGCGGCGGAACACCGCGATGCCCTTGACCAGGTTGCTCTGGATCGGCGGCACCGCGGTCGGGCTCAGGGTCATGAAATAATCGTACTGGCCGCCGATCAGGTCCTGCAAAGCCGGGCCGCCGCCGCGATAGGGAATGTCCTGGACTTTGACGCCGATCGCCTGATTGAACAGCGCGCAATCGACATAGCCCGTGGAACCAATGCCGGCCGAGCCGGTGCGCATGGTCGCCTGGTTCTTTTTGACGTAGGCGATGAAATCGGCCAGCCCGTCGACCGGCAGATCGTGGCGCGCGATCATCGCCATCGGCTGGTCGGCCACCAGGATGACCGGGACGAGGTCTTCCTTGAGGTCGTAAAGCGGATGCTTGTAGAGCGTTTGATTGATGGCGTCGGCGCGGCTGCCGAGCACGAATTCATAACCGTCCGGCGTCGCCTTGGCGACCTTGTTCGAGCCGATCATGCCGCCGGCGCCGCCGACATTGTCGATGATCACCTGCTGGCCGAGGATTTCGGACAGGCGGCGGCCGATGATCCGCCCGAGCACGTCGGTGCCGCCGCCGGGCGGAAACGGCACCACCATGGTCACCGGCCGCGTCGGCCAGTCTTGCGCGGCGGCTGGGCCGACTGCGAGCAAGCCTACGACGGCAATAGCAAACGCGCGTCTCGAAATCATTGTGTCCCTCGCAACGTCCGGCCCCTGCATTCTCATATGATTGAGCGCCGTATTCCAGCCCGGCCCGGTGCCGGATTTTGATTTGAGTCGATCCAGGCTACAGTTGCGCGACAAACATGGAGAAGCGTGGTTGTGACAGAGGCTGAGCAGGCGCGGCGGACTCCCTCTCCCCAGCCGGGAGAGGGTTGGGGTGAGGGGGCTCCGGCCGCGGGGGAAGGTGCGCCCGTCCGCCACGACTGGACCCGCGCCGAGGTGCGCGCGCTGTTCGACCTGCCGTTCCCGGAGCTGATGTTCCGCGCGCAAAGCGTGCACCGCGCCAATTTCGATCCCGGCGCGGTGCAGATTTCGACGCTGCTGTCGATCAAGACCGGCGGCTGCCCGGAGGACTGCGCCTATTGTCCGCAGAGCGCGAGCTACGACACCGGCGTACGCGCCGACAAGCTGATGGCGCTCGACGCGGTGCTCGCCGAAGCGCGCGCGGCGAAAGCCGGCGGCGCCAGCCGCTTCTGCATGGGCGCGGCGTGGCGCGAGCCGAAGGATCGCGATCTCGATGCGGTTTGCGCCATGGTCGAAGGCGTCAAGGCGCTCGGGCTCGAAACCTGCGCCACGCTCGGCATGCTCACCGCCGGCCAGGCGCAACGGCTGAAAGCGTCGGGCCTCGATTTTTACAACCACAACCTCGACACCTCGCCGGAATTCTACGAAAAAATCATCACCACGCGCACCTATCAGGACCGCTTGGAGACGCTCGACCACGTGCGCGACGCGGGGATCCACGTCTGCTGCGGCGGCATCGTCGGCATGGGCGAGACCCGCGAGGATCGCGTCGGCATGATCGCCACGCTGGCAAGCCTGCCGGCGCATCCGGAATCGGTGCCGATCAACATGCTGGT